>CAZPIQ010000001.1:0-60008 GCA_964586665.1 uncultured Ignatzschineria sp.
TAACAAGTGCAAGGCCACTTGCTTCAGCCATCTCAATAATGGCACAGCGTCCATCACCGGTAATTCCATAAGTTGCCTCTACTTGATTTCTAAGTGGTCCTGTTACCTTTTTTGTAAGATAACGTCCTTTCGTCGCATCGATAATAGATCTAACCGTTCCCTCACCCCCATCAGCAACAGGAATCAGCTGATAATCGGCATCCGGAAAGACTTCTGTAAATCCAGACTGAATAATCTTTGCAATTTGTATGGCCGTTAAACTCTCTTTATAAGAATCAGGCGCTATGACTATTTTCATTTATCTCTCCGATCGGGTTTCAGATATTACAAAACAATAGGCTATCAATTCTCATTTCCCGCCGACGCAATCATATTACCCTATTGGCAATAAAGGGATTATGACTATCTAAGCACAATCAATAATTCCTAAATAACCCACCTATAATATCTACCATACTTCCTATCATAAAAATAGCGTCATCTTATTCGTTTAAATTTAAATCAATTTAAAATAAAACCCGGCATCTGCCGGGTTCTGAAATGTACTATATTTTTTCTGACTTAGCTAATCAAGCAACATGCAATAACATGTGGTCTAAACATGTGGTCTATTTTTGAACGATCCTTTCTGATTCTTCAACACTATTAGGAAATGACCAAATCCAGATTGAAACTGTAATGCTAGAGGCAATCATCAACAACTTTGCCCACCAAGGGCTACTAACGAGATAAAAAGCCGATAATAGAATCATCCCATTCATCATAATCGTTGAAAGCCATTTTGCTTTTAAAGGAATCACTCTATGAGATTCCCAATCACTTAACATACTGCCGAAATAATGATGATTTAAAAGCCAAGTATGAAACTTTTCTGAACCCTTAGCCCAGCATAAAGCTGCAAGCAAAATAAAAGGCGTAGTAGGCAATAGTGGCAAAACAAGCCCTAGTACTCCTAAAATAAAGAAGATACCTCCGGCAATCATCCATAAAAATCGGCGTATATGAGTCATGATCAATTATGCAGCTTCTGGTAACTCAAAAATGGTACGAAGCAATTTTTTATAATAAATAAACGCATCATTAGCACCTTTTACTGCAGCAATACGCATCTCTTCACTCATTTCAATTTCATTCATTTTTTGGGAAAACTCACGCCAATGCTTTCCACGTCCATCAGAATGGGCCGCCAAATGTCGTGCTCCATGATCTGCATCTAATGCAATTTTATTGACTTCTTTATATAGGAAAGCCGCGCCTAAGTTAGAGCCCTCTGCACAATATAACCATCCATATGATTCATCTCCCTGTATTGAAGGAAGCTCATTAACATCTACTTTAACGATCTCTAAATCTTGCATATCAGCAAGCACCGCTTGATGTCTTGCACTCTCAGCAATTCCCGGAATTGCCCTATTTAAATCCTCACGGTGATAGATATCATCTACAACTTTATGAAAAATCTCTTGTAGCTGTAAGAATTTACCGTAATTCTCAACGTTCTCAAAAGGATTGACTGACATGACAAGATTATCAACACTATCATGAGTATTGTTAGTCTCAAATTTGAGTTGGTGTGTTAAAAGATTTAAGTCGAGGTTTTCGAGTTTCATAAAAAGTACCCTGGCGATACATTATCGCGTTATTGAATTTTAAAAATTGTATTCCTATTGCCCGCCAAACGCAAATACAAATGTTAATCATAATCGTTATCGATATCATTAGCTTTACTATTTGCGTTAGTGTTTAACATGCTGAAATAAAACATTTTATAGGCAATACTACTTAAAAATTGATGGCTCTTATGATGATCACAATAAGAGCCTACCCTGTTGAATGCCCACTATAATGATGAGATTTAGAATTGATATGAAACATTAAATCTCACATCAATCCCCGGTGCTTGGACACGGTCATTGAGATAAGGTGCGTACTCTTTATCAAAAAGATTATCGACTGTGAGATTAAACTTCGGTCCATATTGGCCATTAGGCGCATAACTCATAAAGATAGAATGAACAGCATATCCAGGCGTTGTTGCAAAACTTAGTGCTTTCGCTTTAGGGTCATGAATTGCCGGTGTTCTATCCTGCTTACGCACAAATTGACCTTGCCAACCTGCACTGAAATTAATACTCGGAATATTAAATCCTAATGTTGCTCGAAGCTCTCTCGGTGGAATATCACGCATCCAAGTATCTTGTTCAAACCAGTTATCTCTTGGGGATCCTATACGCTTGCCCTTAATCAAACTAGCTGATAATGATCCAAAGAGATATTCACTATCATACTTTGCTTCAAGCTCTAGACCTTTAATCGTATATCCTGGCCCATTATGAAACGCGCCCATAGGTTTACCGCAGCTCGATGATTCTCCTGTGATATGATGCGCTTCACAATAGATTGCGCCAATTTTACGGATAACTTCATCTTCAACTTTATTATGGAAAGCAGTTGCCGAAAGTGCAATGCGATCATACTCTGCAAAAACACTCTCAAAATTTGCCATCGCACCAAAACGGAAAGCCTTCAATTTCTCTTTCGCTAAATAACGACTTGTTCCATTCGGACCACTAGTTCCTTTACCCTGTACTGTATACATTTCATCAACCGAAGGCGCCTGCCAACCATATGTATAATCCCCAAATACAGCCCATGTTTCATTAGGTTGCCAATAAACCCCTAATCTTGGCGTCAAGCCACTATAACTGACTGATGAATAATCATGTCCATCTTTGGGATTCAAAGAACTATAGCCTTCAACATTCCCAAAACTTTGGTTTTTCACATGATCATAACGAAGTGATGGACTAATCGTAAAATCACCTATCTGAATATCATCATTCACATAAATACTCGTGACCGTTTGTCTACCTGCTGGTAAAAATGGCGGTGTAAAATACCCATCATTAAACTCAGCTTTCCCATACTTCCCTTTATCGTAAAACATAAGTGCATCTTGTTGTTTACGAAGATATTGCGCCCCAACTGTCACAGTATGCTCAGTAATACCTAACTTAAATTAACTGCTATTTCTTAAATGGACATTCGCAGTTTTATAAGTTGTCCAGTTCTCTTCACCAAAAGTGGATAATAAAATTGAAGGTGCTTTTTGCCCCGGCATTGACTTAATTTTTTCATCGTGTTGTTTTGTTTCAGAATATGCGATATCCCCTTTAAAATTAATAAATGGATTATCTACAGGGGCGTACTCAGCATTAAGACTATAAGTTTTATCACGTTGATCACGATAGAAAATACGGCGCTTCCAATCATAATCATCATTAGGATCAAAGGTAATCGTATTCCCACCCATAGCAGCAAATGGCATCCAACCCTTAAAACGAGTATTAGCCAGTGTTAAGGTAATTTTACTATCTGCGATCGGTCTGAAGTTTGTTTTGAGAAGGTAACTATTTTGCTGATAAGAAGAACCGCGATATTTCTCATGATCTGCTAAACGAATATCCCCGGCATCTGTTCTTGCAAAATAGAAAAGACCATCAACTTTTTCATTATCCGTTTCAGCAAAAACCGCAGACGCATAGTTATATTGATCATTATTTGTGTGGAAGCCTGACTTCAAAAATGCCCCCAGCTTCTCGTCTGCTCTTAGGAAATCTTGCGCATCTTTCGTTTTCATCTCAACATTTCCGCCAAAACCACCATTACCAACAGCAGGATTAAAAGCCCCCTTATTCACAGTAACTTGTTTCACAAGATCAGGATCAACATAAAGGTTTCCTTGCTGATATTTATCAAAGGTTTTTAATGCACCATCTAAGGTAATTGGGACATTTTTACTATCTTTCATCCCCCAAATATTCACAACCTGCCCACCAGGTCTAGGGCTACCTGCCATTGAAACACCAGGAACTTTATCAATCACGGAAGCCATATTATTCGCTTGCATGACATCAATCTGTGCTTGATTGAGAGTGCTCTTTCCCACTTCTGTGGCACTTAAACCATTAGAAATGCCAATATAATCCGTTACATCGCCGTATACCTTTACAATCCCTAAATTCACAGAAGGGGCTTCTTTTACATTTTCGACGTCATCCTGATTCTCATCATTAGTCAGCGATGTCGTTGCATGAACAATGTTAGTCAGCAAAATACAGCTAATAGCAACAACTAGCGGATGTAAACGATACTTAATAGTACATGACATAGTTTTATACTCTACCTTACTTTTATAAATGTGATTTTTAACAATTTTTAATATCAAATTATGGCTTAAGGCGGAGATACTATTGCAACTGATTCCCATTTGCAATGAATTTCTATATCAAAATAGCTATCCTCTTCAAAAAAATAAACTTTTGACAAAAATAGCACTTAACTTTTTTACTTAACTTTTTTACTTAACTTTTAAAAACAATGAAAATAGCCCTGATACCAACCTATTCATTGATATCAGGGCTATGGTGTAATGATGTTATTTTTAATAATAGAAGTTGAAAGCTTGTTTCTCGACTTGATAGTAGATAGTGTTAACTATCAATCTCTTCCACTACATAGAATTCCATCGGATAACTCATATATCCAATCTCTTCCAGCTTATCAACAGTGATAAAACCTGGCGATGCATTAATGACTGATGGAATACGATTCACGGCTATTGCACAAGTATGCGCAACTGTATCGGGCTTTTTCACTGAGAACTCAACATCAGGATCACCTATAATCTTCCAATCACAACGATCGCCATCTCCCTCTTCATAAACATTACCGATACATTGCACAACCAATTCGATACCTTGATGCGTTTGAATAGTTGTCACTGCCGACATTCCTGTCGCATTACCCGCTTTAATCGTCTCGCCTAAAGTTTCAGAATAGAGATCATGATCTAATACAATCGGAATACTCTTTTGACGAATACTGACAATCGTCCATTTCATTTTGGCACAGAGTGATTCAGCTGCATTCCACATATAAGATGGTAAGCTTTCAGCCGAAGCGATCTCACGATCAAACTCCGCCATTGTCAGCCCAACGCCATGCGCTTTAGCGAGCGCAAGACCATAATGTTCCACATTATAACTGACGATACCTTCCACCTTCTCAATCTTATTAACGCCACCAGCGACAAGGTATGGGAGATTAATCCAATAGATATCCTGCATCCCCGATCCGGTAATCGTGATGCCGTAGTCTTTCGCAAGACGGTCTAAACGATTTGTTTCTGCCGGCGATGTATTCCAAGGATAGATGGCTTCTTCACAAATTGTGATGACATTCACACCATTTTTTGCACAAAGTTCTAAAAATGGATACATCTCAGGCATATAACTAAAGATCGACACAATGGCAATATCTGCATCACAATTATCAAATACTTTTTGTGCATCAGCTTCAATCTTAATCCCCGTTTTATGCCCGAAATTCGCAAAATCCCCTACATCAATACCCTGCAATTCAGGACGGTTATCAATTGCACCTACAATTTCTGCCCCATGATCTTTCAAATAGCGAAAAATCACTTCAGACATCTTGCCACAACCAAACTGCACTACACGTATTTTCATCATTTTTCTCCTATTTTTGAGTCTTAATTTTAAAGATTCGTTTAGGGTATAAAAAAAGCCCGGCATTATTCGCCGGGCTATCTCATCATCTCTTATGCATTAAAATCGATATCGATTTTATCATCTTAAGGATTATCCTATATTCTCTATAATGAAGCCAATATTTCATTAAACGTCACACTTGGACGCATTGCTTTTTCAGCTTTTGCATCATCAGGACGGTAATAACCACCGATCTCTTGTGCTTTGCCTTGTGCGCTAATAAGCTCTTCATTAATCTTCGCTTCATTTTCGAGAAGTGCTTTATAAACCTTTTCAAAAGTAGCTTTAATTTCAGCATCTTTCTCTTGATTTGCAAGTGCTTCTGCCCAGTAAAGCGCAAGATAGAAGTGTGAACCACGGTTATCGATCTGACCGATTCTTCTTGCCGGTGATCTATCTTCTTTTAAGAACTTTGTATTTGCAAGATCAAGCATCTCTCCTAAAAGAAGTGCTTTATCATTGTTTTGCGTACGACCTAAGTGCTTTAATGATTCAGCTAATGCTAAGAATTCACCGAGTGAATCCCAGCGTAAGTAACCTTCTGATACAAACTGCTCAACATGCTTAGGTGCTGAACCACCTGCGCCTGTTTCAAAGAGACCACCACCTTGCATTAATGGAACGATAGAGAGCATTTTTGCCGATGTGCCAAGCTCAAGGATCGGGAAGAGATCCGTTAAGTAGTCACGTAAAACGTTTCCAGTTACTGAAATAGTATCTTTACCTTCACGAATGCGTTTAAGCGTATGCTTTGCTGCGGTAATCGGATCCATGATTTGAATATCAAGACCTGTAGTGTCGTGATCTTTGAGGTATTTTTCAACTTTTTGGATCATTTCACGATCGTGTGCACGGTTTTTATCTAACCAAAATACCGCTGGCGTATCTGAAAGGCGCGCACGTGTGACAGCCAATTTTACCCAATCTTGGATTGGTGCATCTTTTGCCTGACACATTCTAAAGATATCGCCTTTTTCCACTTTTTGACTCATAAGGACTGAGCCATCTTTCGCGATCACTTCTATAGTACCTGTACCTTCCGCTTGGAAAGTCTTATCGTGCGATCCATACTCTTCTGCTTTTTGTGCCATTAAACCAACGTTAGGAACAGTTCCCATCGTCTTAGGATCTAATGCACCGTTTTCAATACAATCTTCAACGGTAGCTGCAAAAACCCCTGAATAACAACGATCTGGAATAATCGCGATCGTATCTTCCGTTTTGTTATCTTTGTTCCACATCTTACCGCCAGCGCGAATCATTGCCGGCATTGATGCATCGACAATCACATCAGATGGTACATGAAGGTTCGTAATGCCTTTATCTGAATCGACCATTGCAAGACGTGGACCATTTGCAATCGCAGCATCAATTGCGGCAATCACTTCAGCCTCTTTCGCATGGCCTTTAACTTTTGCATAGATATCACCAAGACCATTACGCGTATCAACGCCTAACTCTTTAAAGAGATCTGCATAAGCTTCGAAAAGATCTGCAAAGTAAACTTCAACAATCGCGCCAAACATGATTGGGTCAGATACTTTCATCATGGTCGCTTTAAGGTGCGCTGATAAGAGCACATCTTTTGCTTTCGCTTCTGCCACTGCTTCTGCCACGAATGCCTTTAATTTTGCAAGCGTCATTACGGATGAATCAATAATCTCACCGGCTTGAAGGGATGCGAAATCTTTTAAGGTTTTTTCGCCATCTGCTGATTTGAAGACAATTTTATATTCTGTTGCTTCAGGAAGCGTCACCGAAACTTCAGTGCCGTAGAAGTCACCATCTGTCATCGTTGCTACTTTCGTTTTAGAATCTTTCTTCCACTCACCCATTGAATGTGGGTTATTACGAGCAAACTCTTTAATCGCCATTGGTGCACGGCGGTCTGAGTTTCCTTCACGAAGGACAGGGTTTACTGCTGAGCCTAAAACACGTGAATAACGTTTTTTAGTATCTACTTCTGCATCTGTCTTTGGCTCTTCTGGGAAATCAGGAATCGCAAAACCTTGTGCTTGAAGCTCTGCAATTGCGCGTTTTAATTGCGGGATCGATGCAGAGATGTTTGGAAGCTTAATAATGTTGGTTGCTGGATCTTGCGTTAAACGGCCAAGCTCAGACAATGCATCTTCCACCTGTTGATCTGCACTTAAAATATCTGGGAAGAGCGATAGAATACGACCTGTTAAGGAGATATCTTTCACTTCAATATCAATATTCGCAGGATTTGTGAATGCTTGAACGATGGGTAAAAATGAGTATGTTGCGAGTAACGGTGCTTCGTCCGTCTTTGTGTAGAAAATCTTCGATTTAGCCATTAGATGCTTGATCCTTCTCTTATAGGTTAATATTCAAAATTAAAATTAAAATTAAAATTTAAAACTGACACTAAACTTTTTATTGATAATAAAAATACTGCCATAAAAGCCATAAAAGCAATACAATCTCACTCATCAATCTATATTTTCAAAGAATGAGAGTGATTTATTAAAGTAAACTATTATCAATGAACTTTAGCAGTATATAAGAGAAGAAGCCGGATAAGCAAATCACGACTCAACATCATGCAAGATACTCAATATAACAAGGCATTAGATGACATCAATCACTTTTATGAACTAGCTTATCTACAAATTCTAAGGAATTTTCATCAAAAATGTGTCGATCATCAATCATCCATAGCCGTAATGATGTAATGATCTTTATCACTTAATCTATAAGTGGCGCAATTTTCTCAAGAACGACTTCGATGGCACCTTGATTCTCCGCCATCGTTCGTCTTGCGGCAACACCATAATTTTCACGGAGCATCGCATTATTTGCAAAATCAACAATGGCTTTCGAGAGCGCATCTGCTTGCACCTGTTTAACCGCATTATTTGCTTCAAAACTCTGTAGAATCTCGCGATTCTCTTCCATATGTGGCCCAACAATAATCGGCTTTGAGAAATAAGCAGGTTCCAAGATATTATGCCCCCCAATAGGTACAAAACTTCCACCCACTGTTGTGATATCTGAGAAACCATAGAATAGTAACAATTCACCAAGCGTATCGATTAGCCAGATATCGGCATTTCTATCAAGATCAGTCAATTCCCCTTCACTACGAATGGAGAGTTTAAAGTCATGCGCATCCACATACTCTTCTAGTAGTGACTTCACTTCTAAGAAACGTTCCGGATGACGTGGCGCTAAGATCATTCGCAAATTAGGCGATTTTTTACGCGCTTCGATGAAAGATTCGATCATAATCTCCTCTTCCTCTTCATGAGTACTTGCCGCAATCCAATAGAGCGAATTTGGCGCGCGTTGCCCTTCTAAGATCTGTAATCGCTCAAACACTTTTTCCGGCACGACTAAATCGTATTTGATATTTCCCATCTTCTCAGCAGATTTAACGCCTAACACCTCAAAGCGAAGCACATCTTCATTCGTTTGTGCGAGCACTTCTACATCACTTAATAAGTCATGAATCGTTTTAGAGATCTTTTGATAACGGCGATATGAGCGATCAGAGAGACAGGCACTGATAATAAAAAGCGGAATATGGCGTTTTTTAGCCTGATAGATAAAATTTGGCCAGATTTCGGTTTCCATAATTAAAATCGCACGTGGAGAAACCTTTTTTAAAAATCGTGCCATCGAAGGGCCAAAATCAAGCGGTAAATAGGTATGCGTTAACTGCCCACTTTTAAGGGCATCTTTAAAGGATCTTTGGATCTGTTCACTCCCTGTTAGAGTGGTACTTGTAAACAGAATCGTCCGAGCGGGGTAATCAGCTAGCAATCGTTTCACAAGTGGCGTAACAGCACGGACTTCCCCAAGCGATACCGCATGAATAAGAAGATCTGCAGATTTGACATCATGAAAACCAAATCGATCACCAAAGTGTCGAAGCCCTAGGGGCGAGCGCCAATCTCGGAAAAAACGCATCACGATAATTCCTGGTAGAAAGACCCACCATAAAACCCGATAGAGTGTCAGAATTACCATATATGACTGCTTCCCTTAGCTGATGAAATACATAAATAGATTCTAGTATACGAAGAATAAATCTTCGTATATTTGTCCATAAATAGACCTTGATTGTTCATTTTAAAACGCACTACTCCTTAGTTCAATTTTAAAATCACGAATCATTGTCGAAATTTGATATAGCAACGCGAATAAGACTATTTTTATAACATAATAAAAACGCTTCTGAAAACCACTCTAAGTGGCAGACAGAAGCGTATAAATTCACATCATTACATTCAGTGTTTACGAGATATCCTGGTACAACCTACTGACTATTTTCAGCAGATGTTGCAGCTACATTTTCAACATCTGTGATCCCAGTTTGTGTATTAGAAAAACCGAACTCAGAGAGTCTTTGATCATTAGGGAAATTATAACGAAGAACTTCGATACTCTTCTGTGCTAAATCAGGCAAATTAAGCCCTTGATAAGCTTTTGCTTGAATATAAAGCGCATCTGCAACAGATGATGTTGCATCATAATTATCTAAAACATGTTGCGCTCTATTAGCCGCCCCTACATAAGCGTGACGCTCTAAATAGAAATTCGCTTTATGAATTTCTGCTTCAGCAAGTAGATTACGCAAATAAACAATTCTTGCAGCTGAATCCTCAGCATAGTCGCCATTAGGGAAATACTTGATGACAATCATAAAGGATCTAATAGAATCACGCATTTGGCTCTGATCAACCTTAGATCTATCTGGTGGCAACATTTTATCTAAGATTGATTTAGCTCTATCATAGTTTATAAGGCCTTGTAGATAATAGAGGTAATCAATATTTTCGTGATTAGGATAAAGTTTGGTAAACTCATCAATCTCTGAAAGTGCTTTATCAAATTGTCTATCATGATAGTGAGCATAGATTTTATTGATTTTTGCCTGTTCAGCTAAACTAGTATGCGGAAAACGCGCCTCAATCGCCTCATAATGCTGAACAGCAATTTCATAACTTGCGCCATCAAGGTTCTTATTACCTTCAGCAAGAAGATCTTGACCTGTCATTGCATAGTACTTATCATCTTTCTTCGCCGAGGTCGACCCGCATGCAGCGAGAACGCCCACCGAGATCAATACTGTAAAAAATTTTAGTGTTTTTGCTTTCATTTTATTACTATAGATCCAACAATATGAATTATTCTTCGAGATTATACAGATAAATTATGAAACAGTCAGAAACTTTTACGATAACAATCCCTGAACATTTAGATGGGCAACGCATTGATGCGGTTATCCCTACTTTACAACCTACTCTTTCTCGAAGCCAAGGCCAAAAGCTTATTAAAAGCGGCGACGTTCTTCTCAATGGTGAAGTCCCTCGCCCTAAAGATAGCGTCAAAACAGATGATATCGTCCAAATCACAGTTGAAGAAAATGATACAACAGATGAAATCATTCCTGAAGATATCTCTATCAACATCGTATATGAAGATGAGGATATTATCGTGATCAATAAACCAGCAGGCATGGTGGTTCATCCTGGCGCAGGAAATCAAATTGGAACACTTGCAAATGCCCTTCTCCATCACTGCCCACAATTAACCTCATTAAACCGTGCAGGAATTGTACATCGTCTTGATAAAGAGACTTCTGGCGTGCTTGTGATTGCAAAAACCCCTGAAGCTGAAGAGAACTTAATTGAACAGTTTAAAGCACGCACACCGACTAAACTCTACCATGCCCTTGTAATTGGTGAGATGATCTCAGGTAGAAGTATTTATGCACCTATTGGCCGAAATCCACATCGCCGCAAGCATATGTGGGTCACAGAAGATGATGAAGATGGCAACAACGATGGTAAAGAAGCAATTACCCATCTTCGTGTGAAAGAACGTTTCAGATCACATACACTTGTTGAAGCGAATATCGAAACAGGTCGTACACACCAAATTCGCGTTCATATGCAACATATTAACTACCCGATTGTCGGCGATAGTGATTATGGCGCGCGTTTACGTGTTCCGAAAAAATTTGGCCAACATGCTGAAAATGTCCTTCGTGGCTTTAAACGTCAAGCGCTTCATGCATTCTCGATCGAGTTTGAACATCCTCGTACAGGCGAAGTGATGTACTTTGAACAAGATTGCCCTAATGACATGAAGAATCTGGTAGATGCAATCCGTCAGGAGAGTATTGATTATGCCGAGCAAAATAGTTAAGCATTTAGCATCAGGGCTCGAAGTTATTAGCCCTAATTGGCCTTTATCGGCACGCATTAAAGCCTTTACGACAACGCGTAAAGGTGGCGTTTCAAAAGGCGATTTTAGCGGGCTTAATTTTGGCCTTAGCACACAAGATGATCGTGAAGATGTCTTAACGAATCGCGAGCTTCTCTATAAAGCCTTTGATATCCCCCATCATGATTTCTTCTTAACACAGATTCATTCGAACCTTTGTGTGCCGATTGAATCAAAGTGGAATCATGCCGGCGCCGATGCTTCTTATACTGACAAGGTCAATACCCCTTCTGTAATTTTAACAGCAGATTGTTTACCGATCCTCATTGCCAATCGTAGTGAAACTATCGTGAGTGGTATTCATGCTGGCTGGCGCTCTTTACTTATGGATATCATCGAAAATAGTGTCTCGCTTTTAAAAGAAGATCCGAATGATCTTTTTGTCTGGCTTGGCCCTGCGATTTCTCAAAGCGCATTTGAAATTGGTCCTGAGGTAAAATCTGCTTTTGAATACCGTAATACGTTGTTGCATCACTTATCCGCTTCAGCCCAAAATCCTGAAGGCCTTTTTGTACCTTCAGTGAATAATGGGAAATTTTATGCTGACATCTATGCACTAGCGAAGCTTCGCTTACAAAACTTAGGCATTCCTCTTGAAAATATTTTCGGCGGAGATCTCTGTACCTACTCAGATGAAGAACGATTTTTCTCCTACCGCAGAGATGGCATTCGATCCGGTCGATTAGCAAGCTTTATTTGGATTGATGAATCTATCACTAATGATTGATCCATAAGATCATAATCATCATGATATTTTCTTGGTCATGCTCACATCAAAATGCCCGATATTACACAAAATAATTTCGGGCATTTTCATATTAAAACTCAACAACAGACTAGTAATACAGTGATCTATCTCAAAATACTACTATCTAAAACGCTGTGCAATCATTACCCCTACAAGCGATAACCCACCGCCGATAAAGTGGTAGCTCTCTAAACTCTCATGGAGCACTAAGACTGATATCAATGCCGTAAATAAAGGCGATAGATTCATAAACAATGATGTCTTATTCGCACCCAATATCCCCACGCCTCGAATCCAAAGGAAAGGCGCAATAATAGAAGCTGGAATGCCGGCAAATAGAATCAGTCCGACATTTTCAGTCGTGATAGCGCGATTAGTCGCTAGCATAAATACAGGGATCAGAATAATCACGCCAAAGATAATCTGCCAATAGAGCGATTGCCATGTTGAAAGCTGAATTTTCCATTTCATGGTTAATACCCCATAAAGCGCATAAGCTAATGCCGCCACCAGCATCATCATCTCCCCTTTCCCTACGCCAACCTCAAGTAAAACTTGCGGAGAGCCACTACTAATGAGCCAAATAATACCGATAAAAGAGAGAATACTGCCAATGATTAATCCGGGTGTAACTGGCGTTTTCAGAATGATAAGACTCAATAAAATGGTTAATAGCGGAATTAATGATACAAAAATACCGATCATAGTTGCCGAGATCGTATAAGCTGCGTAATAAGCCAGACATTGGTATAACGCCATTCCAAGAAGCCCTAAAAAAGCAAGCTTCGGCAAATAAGGCTTTATCTCAACCCAATGCTTTATTGATCCTCGAATACAAAATGGCGTTAATATTAAAAACGCAAAAAACCAACGATAAAATGAGATCGTCTCTGGCTCTACAACACCGGCCGATAATTTATTAACAACAGCATTCATCGCCCAGATTAAAACAGCCAACAGTGGATAGATCATCGCAGCATAACGCATCATGACTCCTTATTTATTATTCCCGAATATCATTATTTTATTGTGAGTCATTACCACAAACCCAAAAGGAGAGAAACTTTTATCGTAGTCTCTCACTTATATCCTAGCCTTACGGTAATCACACACTTCTTTCTTCATCTTTGAAGAGGAATAGTATAATTTGTCAGATAAAAGGCATATACTGAATTTCGGACACTCTTTTCCGATTTTCGGACATTATCATTTTCCTATCTTCATTTTTTAACGTATGTCAGAACAAATACCGCTTCAGAATTTTCAACATCATCCCAATCGCCTGATTATGCTCGTCGATGAGAATATTAATGGGGCGACTGAGTATAAACTTCATTGTCACTCCTGGGGACAGATGATTCTCGTTGATAGTGGAGTCATCACACTTGAAATTGAAGGGGAGCGTTTTATCTCTCCGCCGGGGTTTGCCATCTGGATTCCGCCCTTTGCTAAACATACTTGTTACAGTCAATCAGATGCCCGTTTCCGCTCAATCAACATTCGTGAACTTGAATCCCAAAAACTGCCCCACATCGCATCGCTATTAACACTCAGTGATATTGCCCTATCGATCATTAATCATTTTTTTAAAAACAAGATCTATCTGCCAACGAGTGATACCGATTTTCGTAAATCTCAAGTGTTTTTAGATGAATTAGAAGATGCGATGGTCGGTCACACTTACCTCCCTTACTCTGAGCATCGGCTTCTAAAACCCATACTGACGAAATTAGAGCAAAACCCGGCGATAAGACTCACGCTTAAAGAGTGGGCTGAGATGGTTTTTACAACTGAGAGAACCCTCGCAAGATATTTCCAAAAAGAGCTCGGTATGAGCTTTAGTGAATGGTGCGCTAGACTTCGCTTTATCTATGCAACTTCCCTATTGGAAAATGGCGATACGGTTGAAGAGATTGCATTTTCAGTCGGCTATCGCTCTGCATCGAGCTTTATTAATATGTTCCAAGGCCTTGCCGGAATGCCACCAGATCGTTACAGACAACAGCATTTAAAACAGGCCATTACTGAATAATGTCACTCCTCATTTTCATTGCCCTATTAGTAATCTTTTAGCGGTTATTGAGCCGGTTTATTTGGCGCCAACTTTGATCTAGTTCAATCTATTTTGCGCTATTTACATCAAGCAAAATCACTTGTAATATCGATCAATATCTCTAAAAAATAATGTAGGTTATCTAAATTATGCCCAACCAATTTCTAGCTTCCTTTGAGGGAATTTCTCCTGAGGAGTATATTCATCTGCGCGTTCAATGTGGCTTATCGACTAAAACAATACAAGCCGCTACAATCGGTCTTTCAAACTCTCTTTTCATTGTGACACTACAAGTGCCTCAAACGGGTAAAAATATCGGCATGGGACGTTTAATTGGAGATGGTGGCTGTCATTGCCAAGTGGCAGATATCTGTGTATTGCCACAATATCAGGGTAAAGGGCTCGGTAAGCTCATCATGAGTCATATCCATCATTTCATTCAAGAAAATATTCCGGATTCTTGCTATATCAACTTAATCGCTGATGGCGAGGCTTACCGACTCTATGAACAATATGGCTTTAAAGGTGTTTATCCCAATTCTCGTGGAATGGGTTATGTAAAACGTTCTTCATGAAATACTTCTAAGTTAAAAGCTCAAAATTTAAAGCCTAATATGCATCAGAAAAAAATTTCACCTGCAAAAGAAAGGCCTATCTTTTATTGCAAGATAGACCCTCTCGATTCATCTACTACATTCAAGCTGCTGATTTTAAATCCGTTTAGCCATTCTAAAGCGACGAACCTTTTTTGGCGTTTCGCCATCTTCATAGTACTCGATCGTAAATCCTGTTAATGCATAAGCAATGGCGATCACAGGGCTTAAGAGACACAGGAAGGTATAGGGTAGATAATCAAATGTTGCAACGCCGAGGGTGGTCGCCATAAATGCACCGCAAGTGTTCCAAGGGATCAGCGGTGATGTCATCGTTCCTGAATCCTCTAATGTTCTTGAGAGCACTTTGCCTTTGATGCCGCGCTTACGGTATTCTTCAGCGTACATTCTTCCCGGCACAATGATCGACATATATTGATCACAGCCTACGATATTCCCAGTAATACAAGTCGCAACCGTAGCAATAATCAAACTTCTTGTCGTTTTCGCAAGTTTCACAATACTCGCCACAATCGTTTGGAAAATGCCGGTAAACTCCAAAATCCCTCCAAAACACATTGCAATAATCACTAATGAAACGGTGGAGAATACTGAAACAATCCCGCCATTATTCAAAAGCGCATTGAGCGTTTCATTATCCGTTGTAATGCTATAGCCATCATAGAGTGCGCCCATCACCATACCAGGATCAGCATCTTGCACGAAGATCGCACACAGAACCCCTAAAATAGAGCCGACCATTAATCCTGGAAATGCCGGGATTCTAAAGATCATAACAATAATTATGGAGGCGGGAACTAGAAGTAGCCATGGTGAAATCACAAAGAGATCTTTCAGATCTTCACGAAGTGTGAAATTCGTGGCAGCCGTATTGGTTAAATCTGCAGAAATGCTGAAACCCAAAATCGTAAAGAGAATTAACGAAATCACTAATGCCGGAATCGTGGTATAGAGCATATAACGAATATGCTCAAAGAGATCCACCCCCACAATTCCCGGCGCTAAATTTGTTGATTCTGATAATGGCGAGATTTTATCGCCAAAGTACGCGCCAGAGATGACGGCGCCCGCCACCATTTCAGATGGCATTCCTAACCCAAAGCCGATCCCCATAATCGCAATACCGATCGTACCAGCAGCCGTCCACGCATTACCTGAGGCAATGGAAATAATGCAGCAGATCGCACAAGCTGCCACTAAGAAATAAGCAGGATTTAAGAGATTCAGCCCATAATAGATCAGCGTTGGTACAATACCGCCGGCAATCCATGAAGCGATAATTGTGCCGATGACAATCAAGATGACTATTGCCTGGAGGGCCAAACGAACCGCATCAAGCATCCCGGTTTCAATAGCTTTCCATTTAAAACCGAGGCGCATTGCAACTAAAATAGCCACACAAACGCTTAACAATAATGGAATATGCGGACTCACATCCCAAAAGAAGATTCCGACAACAAGCGCGATCATCATAAAGGTGATCGGAATGAATGCTTCAAGGATGGTTGGTGTTCTTGTTGAAATTGTTTCAACTGGTGAAATTTCGAAACTCATTTTTATTATTTCCCTCAACCGTTTAAAAAAGAGGAGAAAATCTACCCACGAGCCTTTACATGATACCGAAGCATTTATCAGTTTCAATGAATTAGCAAAATAAAGAAGGTAGTGCCCAAAAAAATAGAACTTATTAGCAACTTTGAAAAAGGGACGACTTACGCATATCAAAAATGGACTGAAAAATAAGGGCGGTGCAGTAAGTTAAATAAACTATAAACAGAATTTTAATAGTGTTGCTTTAAGTTTGCAAAGTCTAACACAACTTTTAAAAAGTCATACTATTTTTAGCATTTGATAAAAAATCACTCAGAATATATGCCTTTTATCTGCATAAATGATTGCAGCATTAATGGATCATGTTAATATTAATCCTATTGTGCAAAAGGGGCTTAAGTGAGCCTATTTACGGCTTTCACCCTACTTGTACAAGTTTAAAATTTGGCTCCGCAAATCGAAATCTCGCAAAGTCCTTAGTATTACTGTATTAATGCGATATAACAGATCAATCTTCATTGGCTTTTATCAACTTATTTTATAAGTGTTTTCGAAATATTTGCGCCTATAATCTTAAAATCAATGAGGATTAAGATGAGTATAAAAAAATCGCCTTCCGTTGTAGGCGGTGCCATGATTGCCGCAGGAACAATGATCGGCGCTGGTATGTTAAGTCTTCCTATCGCTTCGGCAGGGATGTGGTTTGGTTGGACAGTTGTGATTATGTTAATCACTGTCTTTTTCATGTTTATTACCGCAGAGCAAATTCTTGAAGTCAATCTTGGCTATAAACCTGGCGCAAGTTTTGATACGCTTGTTAAAGATAATCTTGGGGGCGTTTGGCGGATCATTAATGGTTTCTCGGTTGCCTTTGTGCTCTACATTCTGCTCTATGCTTACGTGGTTGGCTCCGGCTCAGTTATCAGTAATACCATTGAAACAAACTACGATATTATCGTACCCCGTTATCAATCTTCCTTTATCTTTGCCCTACTCTTCACGGCGATTGTTTGGTGGAGTACCAAGGCGGTTGACCGAATTTCAACAGTTTTAATGATTGGGATGTTTATCACCTTATTTGCAGCTGTTACAGGGCTACTTGGACAAATTCAAATTCCTTATCTCTTTGAACCAAGTGGTGAGAGCAAATTTGCAATCTACGCATTTGCAAGCCTTCCCTTCTTCCTAACCTCATTCTGCTTCCACGCAAGTGTGCCAAGCTTTGTAAAATATTATGGTATTGAAGGCAACAAAATCCGCAAGGCGATTGTTTGGGGAATGCTCATTACTTTTATCTTCTATATTGCATGGATGATTGCCATTATGGGAAGTATCGATCGGATCAGCTTCCTCTCTGTTGGGGAAGATCAAGTCGCTTGGCTATTAAATCAGGTAAATGCGAGCCAATTTGCTGGTCTTGCGCTTCGTCTATTTGCATTCTTCGCCGTAGTGACATCATTCTTAGGCGCAGGGCTTGGACTCTTTGACTATATTGCAGATCTCTTTAAAATTGATGATAGCCATAAAGGCAGATTCTTCACCGCAATTATCACCTTCTTACCTCCTGCAATCTTAGGAATGATCTTCCCGAATGGCTTCGTACTTGCTATTGGCTTTGCCGGATTATTTGCAGCAATTTGGTCAGTGATTGTACCGGCGGCGATGGTCATTAGTTACCGTAAACGCAATGCCAAAAATGATGCGGCTAAAGCGGGCGCATTCAGAGCATTTGGCGGTTCAATCATGCCTTACATCATTATTCTTTATGGCCTTATTGCAATTATTTCGCATCTTTTGGTCGAAGTATTTAATGTTGAGATGCTGAATTTCTTTAAATAGCAATTGATTAGCATAATTCCAAAGAGATCTTTGTAACTGAAGATCTCTTTTTTATTACTCAATTAATACAAACAACTCAGATTGACACATAAAAAAACACCCTTCAGTTGAAGGGTGTTTTCTTTCAATATCGAATCTTATTCGCTCATTCATCAATCTGAACATTGCGAAGATGATATTACATCGGCGTTACATTCACGTTACGACCACCACCAACCATACGCACTCGTTGGCCTGGTTGGAAGATAACGTTTTTATCTTGTTTTTGAACAACAACAATTGTTTGACCGCTATCTGTTTTAATTTCGATTTGTACAGATGCGATTTGACCCGCTTGATTTTGCACTTTATTACCGATTAAACCACCTGCAACGGCACCTACAGCTGTTGTAATATTACGACCTCTTCCGCCACCCATAGCATTTCCTAACACGCCACCAAGAGCTGCACCCGAAATTGTTCCAAGTGATGAATCATCAGCCTGAATTGTGACAGGTCTTGCGCTGATAACAGTTCCATATGACACAGATTGCGCCGCCTTTGCTTGGTCTGCTGTATAGACATCGCCTGAGTAGATGCTTGAGTTAGTACAACCTGCAATTGTTAATGTCGCAAGTCCGATTAATGCTAATTTCTTCATATTTAACCTCTTATTGATTAAGTCTGATTGACCATACGAATATTAATTAAAATTTTAAAATACATAATTTTAATTAATAAAATACTAAGCAATCTCTTATTTAACATGCCTATTATAATGTAACTCATATCACGCTTCCAACTATAATTGGGATTAAACTTTCTTTTTCAAGTAGATGATATTTTTCTTCACCTTTAATTTCGTTCTCTGCAATCATTTTCTACAATCTCAAGAAGCCTCGGAAATCTCGGAATCCCGCGATCAGTAAAACCATTATGCTGATAACGAACCCATGTGCCTTTTAAGGGAGGCTTTTGTCGATCTCGATCTTTCAGGCCTGATCCGATATTAAAACGCTTTAGCTGACCTTCAATCATACTTTCAACCTTTAATGATCCCACCATTCCTTGATATTTCCCTTTCCCCGGCGTAAAGCCCGTAATTACAGCACATCCATATTCAATCGCCTTTAACTTCAATAAAGCATCTGTTCTTTGATAAGGTGAGTAGATTGCCGATTCATGGTGAAGCATTAAACCCTCGCCACCAGAATTCACGACTTCTTCTAATGTTTGATGCAAGGATTCTAAATTTTTAATTCGGACCTGCGCAATCATTTCTATATGAGGCGCCTTTGTATTGATTTCTGCAATATATTGCTTCATCGTCTCAACACGCTCCTTAAAGGGCGTTTTTAATGCCGGCATATCGAATATTTGAAAGGTCACTTCGCGCCAAAGTGGATCATCAACCTCCCCCTTAGCAATTAAGCTTGAGAGTCTTTGAAATGTTCCGATACCTAGCCATAGCTCGCCTTCGATAGGTTCACTTCCTAAATTTTCCGTAAACCAGCTCGGCGTATTAATCACATAGCCCTGCCGAGATAAGAGCGCCCTACCATCCCAATATCCGCGAATGCCATCGAGTTTCTCACTCACAAAATAGTGCTCAATATCGAGTGACTTTTCACTTGCCGGCGTTAGACTGATGCCATGCTGAATTGGCATTGCCATTACCACATTCACTAAATTGAGTACACTCAGCACACTCAATAGCAAGAAAAACATTATCCTAATGTGGCCTATCATCCGCTGAAACCATTGATATTGAAGCATTTGAAAAATATCTATTTGTGATTGAAACCCTAATCTTTGTCCCATAAAAAAACCTATCCTTCGCCTTTTTAAAACAGGAAAATCTGTTTTCATAAAAGGCGTAAAGATAGGTCTTTGATGGCTATTTTGGGATAACTGAGAGATCCATCAATTTAGGATCATTTGATATATCACATTTGATATATCAACTAAACTCCGACTAAACTACCACTCAATATCAGCTTATATATCATTCAATATCATTCAATATCGATCAATTTAAAATTCGACACCTATTAGATCATTCCCTTTTAAGTATCCTGAATTAAATATCCTTATCAATTTTACGAATCGGAATATTCAGAATCAATAAAATACCACCGACAACAACAAGTGCAATAATCACTGTTTGGAAGATTCCCGGAAGATCTCCAATAGTATCCGCTTGAACGTTACCACCGACTTTTGATGCCACTAAATTCCCAAGTGAGAGCGATGCAAACCATAATCCCATGATCTGTCCACGAATCATTTTCGGCGCGATTTTCGTCATAATCGAAAGACCAACAGGACTTAAGCAGAGCTCACCAAAGGTTAAGAAGAGCATACATGCCACCATCCACATCGGCGAAGCAAGCGCATCGCCTGACATCACGATTTTACTCGCAATATAAAGACATACAAAACCGATCGCAGCAAAGAACAGACCAAAAGCAAACTTTGTAATACTGCTCGGTTCCATATTATAGCGATACATCATTGGCCAAAGGATTGCAAAAAGTGGCGCGAAGATAATAATAAAGATCGAGTTAATGGATTGGAACCAGGCTGTAGGAACTTCATAACCAAAGATCACTCTGTCCGTATAGCTATCAACAAAAAGGTTCATTGAAGTGGGTTGTTGTTCAAATGCCGACCAGAAGAAAGCGGAAGCTGTAAAGAGAATTAAACAGATAATCAACTGGAAACGCTCTTTACGGTTTAATTTTGCAAAGAAGAAAAGTCCTAAGAAATAACCTACGACACATACCGCGATGATCACCATTGTGTAATCGACAATCACAACCGGCGAGAATGGAATGAGCTCAAAGCTCACACCAATAAAGACAATGATGAGTGTGGCAATAGAACCAAAGACCCAATTTTTAGTCGCTTTTGAGACATTTTTGGGCGCGCCCCAGCTATTTTCAACATTCTCTGCCTTCGCAAATTTTGTCATAGAGGGCATTGCGCTCATTCTAAAGATCACAAGCGCGATCAGCATCCCAATACCACCCACTGCAAATCCTGCATGCCAGCCATACTCTTCACTTAAGAAACCACCCACAATCGGTGCTAAGAATGCACCTAAGTTAATTCCCATATAAAAGATCGAGAAACCACTATCACGGCGATGATCCCCATCCTTATAGAGCATTCCAACAATGACCGAGATACAGGTTTTAAAGAGTCCTGAGCCAATAACAATCAGGATCAATCCTAAATAGAAGAAATGAACCGCAAGCCATGCTGAAAGCGCAATTGAGAGATGACCAAGTGCAATAATAATTGAGCCATACCAAACACTTCCCTCTTGCCCAAGCCAGTTATCGGCAATCCAACCACCAGGAAGCGCGGCAATATAGATCGCACCACCAAATATCCCTACGATTGCGGAAGCCGTCACGGTATCAATACCAAGACCATTATTCTGCAATGAAGCGACCATGAAAAGGATTAGTAAGGGGCGAATACCGTAGAAGGAGAAGCGTTCCCACATCTCTGTAAAGAAGAGAGAACTCAGCGGCTTTGGATGCCCAAAGAATGCATTATCTAAAGTTTTAACTTTTGCCATTAGCGGTTGTCCTTTAGTAAGTCGTTTACGAGTAGATCTCTTTTTGAATGCTCTGAAGACTGATATATATGGGTTAGCATATATCTGGATTAGCAATATTATAAAAGCCCCAAAAAGGATGCTTTGAGATCAACAATCAACTTACCTGAATTGATGAAAGTAGAAAATAGACTAACACGCTCAGTTTTAATTCCAAGAAAAAACTGCTTGAAATTCATACATTTTCGAAAATTGATATAAATTTCAAACAGTCTATATTTTTTGATTACGTTTTTTTGATTGCATTTTTTGCCATATGTTGTTTACATCATGTGTTGATGGCATTTACTGACGGCATTTTCTTGCAACTTTTGTTGACTGCCTAGATTGACAACATCTATGGATTGAATTGATTCGTCATATAGATATGGGGTGTAAAGATAAAACTCTCTATCAATAAAGATCAATAGGATCGATAGAAATCAAAAGAGAGTTTTAACAATCATTCACTGATTATTTTACAGCTTCAAAGTAATCAATAATCAACTGTAGATTGCGATTCCCTCGCCATTCGTTCACATCGAGTTTAAAGGCACAATGGATCTCTTTGACATTATCGACTAGCTGATGCGCTTGGAAAAAAGCCATCGCTTCAAATGTCATTGCACTTTGACGCTGTTTGAGCGTAAACTTCAAATGCGCACCTTTTAAAATACGATAATCGAGCACTTCAAAGGCATCATCAAAAAGTGGCTCTGGGAATTGTTGTCCCCATGGGTAGGCAAGCTTAATCTCATCGGCAAACCCTAAGTTAAACCCATTTGCCGGCAATGCGCCATCACTAAAGATCTTTTGACTCAATAATTCATCACGTACCGAGCTACCCTCTAAAAACAGCTCAATCTCAGCGTTCATTGCTTCTTGGAATTTCGGAAGATTCTCTTCATAAATGGATAAGCCCGCTGCCATCGCATGACCACCAAAGGTTTCTATTAAACCTGGGTTGTCACGCGCCACATTACTCATTAGATCTCGAAGATGAATCCCACTAATCGAGCGTCCTGATCCTTTCACTAGCCCTTCATTATCATAGGCAAAAATAAAGGTCGGACGATAATATTGCTCCTTAATCCGAGAAGCCACAATGCCAGTGATCCCTTGATGCCATGATTCATCATAAAGACAGATCGCAAGTGGGATATCCTCATCTTTTAGCGCAATAGTTGCCAATATGCTATCTGCTGTTTCACGCATCTCGTGCTCGATCGTTTTGCGCTCTTCATTCATTGTGTAGAGTTCATTAGCAATCGCTTTTGCTTCTTCAAACTCATTCGTTAAAAGAAGCTCAATTCCTACTTGCATATTATCTAAACGCCCAGCCGCATTGAGAAGCGGTGCAACGCCATAGCCAATATCGCTCGTGGAGAGTGTCTCTTTTTTACGATTAGAGACATCTATCAATGCAGCAATGCCAGGGATCATCACCCCACGGCGCATACGCAGTAAACCTTGCTGCGCAATTTTACGATTATTACTATCAAGAGGTACTAAATCCGCTACGGTACCAAGCGCAACGATATCAAGATAATTACCAAGATTCGGTGCCGGATAATTCCCAAAATAACCGACCTCCTGTAATTTTGCGCGAACACTTAATAGCACATAAAAAATCACGCCCACGCCGGCAAGAGATTTACTCGGAAACATATCGCCCACTAGATTCGGGTTCACAATCGCATCTGCTTCTGGCAATATTTCCGGCGGTAAATGGTGATCTGTCACCACAACCTTAATCCCCTTTTCACGAGCAAGCGCAACGCCATCAATATTAGAGATTCCGTTATCCACCGTAATTAATAGATCTGGCGGATTACGCAAAATCTTCTGTACAAGCGATCGTGATAAACCATAACCATCCAAAATTCGGTGAGGCACCGTATATCGGACATTATTCACACCAAAATCTCGTAAAATCCGCATGGCTAACGCGATACTTGTTGCGCCATCGACATCATAATCCCCGACAATTAAGATATCTTGTTCTAAAGTAATGGCGTCAACAATCAAGTCGGTCGCATCTTCAATATTACTCAGAGAATGATAGGGATAGAGCCCCTTGAGCGTAAGATCAAGCGCAGATTCATCTTCGATTTTACGGTTTCTTAAGACCTGTTGTAAAAGCGAGGAATGATTTGTCGATACATAATCATGCTGCGGATTGCGGCGAATAATTTTCATAATCTAAAAAGTCTTTATTCTATCGTTGTTCAGTCTTTAGCAGATCTGACAGTGAGGAGATTTCTTTGGGAACGAACGGCAAGTGCTTATATCTTTTTGATAAGAAAGATATATACGCCATCATCGATCGCAAAATCTAATAGCTCATGATGAGTTCTTGCAAGATACGCTTTAAAATCGATCTCAGAGTGTGGATCGGTTGCGTATACTTTGATGATATCACCGGCACTAGCTTTCATTAATGCCTGCTTTGTTTTTAAGATCGGCATTGGGCAATTCAGTCCTTTTAAATCGATCTCTGCGGTAATGATATAGTCCGCTTCATGCTCTAAAGCCATTATGAATCCTTCTACTAATCCACTTGAAAATTGAAAGTCTCAGATGGGACAGTATACGCCATTACGATCGCATCTTCATGACCATTGATATTACAAGGATAGTATCCTCTACGAATCCCTATCTGATTAAAGCCCATCCGATCATAAAGCCCCCTTGCCGGCGTATTGCCTGCTCTTACTTCAAGGAAAATCGTTGAGAGATTATGCGTCTCTCCAAGTGCAAGCACCTGTTCAAGTAGATATTTCCCAAAACGCTTTCCCTGATGAATCGGGTCTACGGTAATATGCCAAAGATGCCCTTCATCAAGCACAATGCCGACAATCGCATAACCTACCAACTTTCCCTCGTAGATCAACTTCATACGAATTAAATCCTGATAGAAGACCGATTCGAGCTGATGTTTATCCCAGGGTACAGGATAAGCCCGATTCTCAATCTCGGTAATCTCTGGTAAATCTTCTACGGTTGCTGGCGCAATACTGAGTAAATGTGTTAAATCATTCACGTTAAACTTCCCCATGAATTTCCTTTTTATGTAGTCATTGATATGGGAAGATCATGCTATAAACCGATCTTCACGCTTTTCTTATTATTATCATTGAAATACGACAGCAAAATATTTTGCGCAAAATCAACACACCTAATCGACCAATCGCCTGAAGAACTTTAAATCCTGCCAGAAATTCGATTTTAATCGTGCATTACGCGCATAGACTCTTGGAGAATGAGATACCACCACCGGATACTCATTACCCTCAATCTGAATCAGATGCTTCTCTCGTCTAAGCTCTTCAAATGGAAGTTCTTTTTCCAACATAAACTTTACAGAATTACGCCCTAAAAGCAAGATTGCCTTCGGGTTTACCTCTGTAATTTCACGTTTTAAAACCTGGAAACAAGCATGCCATTCAGCGGCATCAACGTCGCGTAATTCCGGCGGTCGACATTTAATAAATGGCGTAATATAGAGATCTTCCGGCATAAAGCCCACAGCACTCATCGCCTTGTAGAAAAATGATTCATCACTTCTATCGAGCACTTGCCCACTGAACATCTCTTCTTTAAGAGGAATATCTGTAATCACCATTAAACGCGCCCCTTCATGCTGTCTTGGAAGCGTTGCCTTATGACGTGTTTGTGAGAAGTCACATGCTTCACAGGATTCTATCGCAACTTTAAACTGCGGTGCAAAGATCGAAGCATCAATCGGATATGTAAATGGGATCGGCGTATAACGGCGCTTAACCGCAATGGATTCTGTGGCTTTAGGATTCACATCGACGCGAATACCCGTTGTCACGTCCTCTAACTGCTGAGTAAATCGTTTAGACTCTGCGGGGATAGATGGATTATAAGAATCGAGACTTCCTTTCGCTGTTATAGAAGCCTGTTGATTGTCGCCTCTTCGCTCATCAAGATTTACACCACCTGTCAATGAGGCCAATGACTCAGTACGACGAGGCATTGAGGAAATAGCGCTATTTTGAGCTTGAGGATTTTGCCCCATTAAAGCGCCCGAAGATTGCATCTGATTTGCCACCAAGCCTTGCTTTAAAAGACGTGCATTTTCCTGTGCAATAGGAAGATCTTCCTGCTTACACCAAGCTTGAATGCCCATCAATTTTAAATATTCTGCCTGCCTTAAATCCACGCTTTGTCCTCACTTCAAAACTAAGTCGTGATTGAGTAATGATTCAATCTCATTATCAATCACGACCAATCATCTGCTGTTACTTATCTGCTACATTATCTGTATCCGCTGATTCAGTCACTTCCACACTCTCAGCCTGATCATGACTCATACTCTCTTTGTCTGCTTTTGATTGCCCTCTCACAGGTTTTTCACTATTTTTTAGCTGACGACGTTTACGATGGCGAAGCACTGCATAAACGGGACCTGAAAGACCATAGGTTAAGAGCACCAAGAAGATCGCTTCTCCTGGGAATCGCACGATACAAACCACCAAAATACCCACTACGAATACTAATAACACCCATACAAAAAATGGCACAGGATTTTGGAAACGAATATCTTTAAAGCTGAAGAACTTCACATTCGTGACCATCATTAAGCCCGCATAGAGCGTGATAATGAGCGCAATATAATCTTTCCAAGGCGATGATAAACCAACGTTTTCACCAAACCAGACAAAACCGACAACAATCGCCGCGGCCGTTGGACTTGGCATACCGACAAAGAATCGTTTATCCACTTTACCAATTTGCACGTTAAATCGCGCTAAGCGAAGCGCTGCACACGCAAGATAGATATAAGCCACAAACCATGAGATTCCACCAATAATATTAAAGTGGCTCTCTTTTAAAGCCCATAGGTAGATGATCAGTGCCGGCGCAATACCGAATGAGATCAGGTCCGAGAGCGAATCATACTGCTCGCCAAAAGCACTTGAGCTATTGGTCATTCTTGCAACGCGCCCATCAAGACCATCAAAGATCATCGCGATAAAGACTAAAATCGCCGATTGAGTAAAGGTCTGTGTCGTGTCGCCATTATGCATGCCATAGTAAGCATCTAATGCTGTTAAAATTGCCGAGAATCCACAGAGCATCGCAGCTGTTGTAATGAGATTCGGTAAAACGTAAATTGCATTGCCCTTTTTATGTTGAGCCATGCTATCTTCTTTCTCTTCAATCATTTTCTTAAACACCTAAAATAAGTAGAGTCGTATTATAGCACCTCCCTTATTAGATTAAGAGCAACATTATTCTCTAAATGCCTTTCTCAAATTTTTATTGAACTCTTCTTGATTGTAGATCCCATTTTAAATAGCGCTTTTACATATAATGCCGGCAATTGATATTCGATCTATCGGCTTTTTATAGTATGATACGACTATGAAAATGTCGGCAATACTGAAGATTTACTTGCCCATTTTATATCTGATCATTACTGAAGGAACGTTATTTTATGTCTGGAAAATCGACTATCTCTCTCATTCTCGCAATGGCTGACAATGGCACTATTGGCCATAATAATGCGCTTCCATGGCACCTTCCGAATGATCTTAAATTTTTTAAAAATAGTACAATAGGCAAACCGATTGTGATGGGACGTAAAACTTATGAATCCATTGGTAAACCCCTTCCTGGGCGAATCAATATCGTGATCTCCCGTAATTTAGGGGAATTTGATATTCCAGGTTGCATCGTTTTTAACTCACTCATTGATGCCATTACCCATATTGAAAACACGATTGTTGAGCCTGAAATTATGATTATGGGCGGTGCACAAATCTATCAAGCTGCACTGCCTCTAATGGATCGCCTCTATCTCACTCACGTTCATGCGAATGTGGAAGGCGACACCCAAATGCCTCAATTTGATTTTTCAAATGCAAAACTGATCTTTGAAGAAAAACACAGCAAAGATGAGAAAAATGCTTATGATTATACTTTTGAAATTTGGGATTTTAAGAAAGATCTCTAACGCGAACATCATTGATTGAATGTATTCATCGATAAAAATATGATGCTAGAAATTGTGTCATTGATTTATAAACTTACGTAAACGATTTTTGCTTATACTGAAAATCCTTTAAAATAATGTCAGTCAAAAAATGATAGTAATCCCCTACATCAATACTATATGATTGGATCACTATTACGACCCCGCACCTTATTTCTATTTCCAACAACAGAGAGTACAGCGAAATTATATGAGTACACATCCTCACCGTACCCCGAAAATGGGTCTTCAATACTTCTTTGAAGGCTTTAGCATCATGATGCGCCCTGGCCTTAGAAAGTTTGTCTTTTTACCGATTATCATCAATATCCTCATCCTAGGTGGCGCTTTTATTTGGCTATTTTTTAAAGTCGATGGTTGGGTGGATTATCTTCTGAGCTATCTTCCAAGTTGGTTACATTGGTTAAGTTATATCCTTTGGCCGATTATTCTAGCCTCTATTATTCTCGTCTTTGGCTACTTCTTTAGTACGCTCGCCAATATCATCGCTTCCCCTTTTAATGGTCTATTAGCCGAAATGGTTGAAGTGGAACTTTCAGGAAAACCAGCCAAAGAGATGCCTTGGAATGATTTCATTAAAGATGTTCCACGTATGATTACCCGCGAATTCGTTCGCCTTGGCTATTCGCTCCCAAGAATGATTGTTCTTTTGGTCATCTCTTTTATTCCGATCATCAATATCGTCTCACCTGTGCTCTGGTTCCTTTTTGGATCATGGATGATGGTTATTCAATATTGTGACTATGCATTTGATAATCATAAAATCTCCTTCACGGACATGAAAGATCGTTTAAAATCAGATCGTATGAATAACATGCCATTTGGGGTTTTAGTATTTATACTGACAATGATCCCTATCGTGAATCTCTTCATTATGCCGGCAGCTGTTTGCGGTGCAACGGCAATGTGGGTCGATCACTATCGCCAGCATCATGTGCGTGATTAATCGCTTATCAATCGGTTCATCTGATTGATTCATCTGATTGATTAATAGGATTGATTAATAGGATTGATTAATAGGATTGATTCATACAATCATTATGATAATTTCAAAGGAGCTTTCAAGCTCCTTTTTTAATGCTTGAAAAAATCAGTAACATCCCCATCTTGTTAGCAACTATTTCAATAATAGATATCATCTAATGGACATCGCTCATGACAAAAACGATACTCTCAGACAATGAACCTATCACGACTCAAGAAGAGACGATTTTAAAGCATCGTTACTGCTCTTGGTGCCTTGAGAAGTCGAATCATCTTCAAGTTCAAGAAAACCGTGTTCGTAGAAATGTTTATGAATGCCGGTCTTGTGGTAACTACACGCTACCCTGCCGTTTTTGTAACAATATGGCAAAAGGCGCACCAAAAGGAACGATAAAAGATTTCTTTGGTTGGGATAATGAGCGGTGTGCTGAGCATGATGGTTCAGTTTTAAGCTTTGATAAAGACTCGATTCGCTTAAAGGATATTACGGATTACAAGCAATTACTCGATCAAGATACAACAACGCGCTATAGTTTCGCATCAACGATTGGCAAGCATCTCTTAAGTGAGTACTTTGGCGATGATGATCGCTTTGATATTATCAGACTCACAAAAGCAGCCGATCATAATGCTGACAATCCCCTCAATCGCGTGATCGTGATTAATGGTTTTCTCAAAGAGACCGATAAAATCTTCAAAGATTGGATGCGTGCATATGAGATGATTCCGGATAATACGGAAATTTATGGACTGACTTGGGCATCTCAAACAATGGGAGATTTTGCGAAGAGTTTCCTTTCGCCCAAAATTGCGAATATTGCTTCGAAAAAACTCATCCTCGCGCAAATTCTCTATTCAGCAGCGACGAATCCTTGGCATGTTTCCATGAAAAAGGCCGCAGATGCCGGCGAGCTATTAGGCAATATTCTTCTCCATTCCGAAGGGGAACCTTTTACCTTAGTTGCCCATTCATTAGGATGCCGTGTGATTTACTATGCACTTGAATTCTTAAAACATCACCCACAGATCAAAGTGAAAGACGTGATTCTCCTCGGCGGCGCAGTTGGCAATGATACAAAAGATTGGGAAGCGGTTGCGGACAAGATTAGTGGCAAAATCTACAATTGCCACTCCGACAATGATGATGCGCTTCATAAGGGCTATAACATCTCAACCCTAAAACTGAGTGCACCTGTTGGCTACTATCCAATTAAGAGTGATCATGCCAATATTATCAATATTGACTGTAGCGATATTATCACAGGTCATAATGAGTGGAAGGATGAATACCCTGAAGTATACGAGCGAATTATCGCCTATCAAAAGGATCATCAATCAGCGAGTAGCACTCGCCTCAATGATAAATGATTGCAACCCTCTAAAGCTCTTTTCAGCTCATATAAAAATCCCCAAATGTCAGAGACTTTTGGGGATTGATGATCTTTTATTGCCTTTATAGCTTTTATTATCTACTGCTCTCAGTTAGAGGCACTATTTCTCACCACTTAAAGTAACAAGGATTTTTGCTTGTGTCTTATCATTCACAAGCGTTTCAAATCCTTCAGCAACGATCTCATCAAGCGCAATACGTTTTGTGATGATTGAAGTCACATCTAGTTGACCTGTTCCCATCAATGCAATCGTTTCGCGGAAGCTTGATGGTGAATAAGCGATCGAGGATGTCACCTTCACACCTGTGTTAATGAGTGACATTGGGTGCCATGTAATTGGATTTGCGAAGATTGAAACAATCACCACAGTACCGCGCGCTTTTGTCACAGAAATTGCTTGCTCAACAGTTGCCTGAACACCAGCAACTTCAAAGGTTGCATCAACACCACGTGGAACGATCTTACGTACTGCTTCAACAGGATTTTCTTTACCTGAATTCACGATATGGGTTGCACCAATTGCTTTTGCCATCTCTAAACGCGTTTCTGAAAGATCAAGTGCGATCACAGTTGTTGCGCCAGCTGCTTTCGCTGCTGCAATCGTTACAAGACCAATCGGGCCTGCGCCAAATACTGCAACTGTATCACCAAAACGCATACCACTCTCTTTAACCGCTTGAACAGCCACCGCTGTTGGCTCGATTAATGCGGCTGTTTCTAATGATAATGTTTCTGGTAACTCATATACTGCTGATTCTGGCACATTAACGAAATCCGCAAATCCACCATCACAGTGAAGACCAATGAAACTAAAGCCATCATAGATATCGTCATACTCACTGCGCTTGCCATGAGTCAGTGTTGGGTTCACTGAAACGCGGTCACCTTTTTTGAATTTAGTAACTTTACTACCGACAGCTTCAACAATACCTGAGAATTCATGTCCCATGGTAAGTGGTGCGATACCACCGGCTAATAAATCTTCTTTTTCGGTTGGAATGAAAACAGGTCCCTCTGCATACTCATGAAGGTCACTTCCACAGATTCCCGCCCATGCCACACGAATGGTAATCTCGTGATCTTTTAACGCCTTTAACTCACGCTCAACAACACGAATATCTTCTCTACCATGCCAAACTGCTGCTTTCATACTTACCTCTCTTAATTTAAAACAATTAAAAATTGGATAACGAAGAAATGAATGGATTATCCCAAACACTATCTGTCGTCATTAGATTGTATTTAATACGTATATTATAACAAATATTTGTATATTATTTTAAGTTAAAGGAAAGTAATCCATTCTATAAACAGCACTAGTAGATGATTTTCCTACAAATAAATCAACATGATAAATAATTTCTCAATGAGAGAATCAATCTCAAATGCGATTGAAATTCATTATTAATTTATATAAAACTTGCGCTAAGTTATGTTTATAGCATTTTTCTTTGCATTAAAAACAGACCACTAAAAAGTAGTTAATGATGCATCATTCTCGCCATTAAGCGTTTTGAGAAAAGCGCTAGAAGGACAACTGCTACAATATCTATCAGATAACCAAAAGCCACCAATAACGAGGTTGTTGTTTGAAGGTGGCTCTGTGCGAGTGTTAAGATGAAAAAGAGTAATAAAATACAAAGTACATTCATCAATAAAATCACACTACACGCCCCGATAAAGCGGGCATTCATTTTCGTACCACGACGAATATGCATCACAAACGAATAGAGACCATAAAAGAGATAGAGAATATAGAGCGTCATTAAAACAATCCCCTCATTCGTGTATAGCGCCCTTCCTTAATAGAATATGCATCAATCATTGGCACAAGTTTCTGAAAATGACTGGAAGCTATATGGGCTTCTAATGCCTCTTCATCTTTCCACGCTTCGATAAATAGGAAATGCCCAGGATCTTTTAGATCCTGACAAAGCTCATAGTGTAAGCATCCTGGCTCTTCTCGTGTCGCTTTCACTAAAGCCTCGTAAAGTGGCAATACAGCATCGATTTGAGTGGGATCAATAAAATCTTCAGCGATCAGTTTTAAGGTTGTCATAGTGGCTCTTTGGTGGACTTTAAATGGAATCTACAAATCATTAAATGGGATATCACATTACACAGTGCAACAAATACTGCATAGAGTGTGACATAAAATATGACATAAAATATTGAACGATATTTTCTACATTATATTCTTTTTTGCAAATGCCGGCTAAACCGATAGAATCAATAAGGATAAAAATAGGAGATAGGAGAGAGTAATGGACGAAATCCATCTAGATATCAAAAAAATCTTCCGGGATGCTATGGCAACACTCGGTGCGGGCGTTAATGTGATTACCACAAATGGTCCTGCCGGCAAATGCGGCTTAACGGCAACAGCTGTTGTTTCTATTACAGATTCTCCTCCGACAATGATGGTATCCATTAATCGCAATAGCGCGACCAATGAAACCTTTAAAGAAAATACGCGCATGGCTGTAAACATCCTCACGGCCGAACAACAGCTTGTTGCTGAGTATTTTGGAGGCATGCACCCAGTTTCGATGGAAGAGCGCTTTGAAAAATTTGAATTTGCGGAAGGTCGCGGTGGTTTACCGATCTTAAAAAATGCGATTGCCAATCTCGAAGGCTCCATCGTTGCAACCCATGAAGTAGGAACGCATACGCTGTTCATTATTGAACTAGATAATATGCAAATCAAAGAAGATGGCGATGCTTTAATCTACTTTAACCGCGGTTTTCATTCCCTTCCCCGTGAACAAAAAACGCAACCGAAATAGTGACCTACTTAAATAGGTCTCCACTCCTAGTTACGTTTTATTCTATTGCTTTACTCAAGTTCAAGAATGCTGTTTAATCAGCAATCTTTACGACATAACGACCTCGAATCTGACCTGCTATGATCTCTTTTGAGACATCAATCACATCATTAAAATCAATCTGCTCTACTTGCGCACTAATTTCATCACTTTCAATCAAACGGCTGAGTAACTCCCACGCTTTGAGACGTTTCTCTTTGGGTGCCATGACGCTATCAACACCGGCAAGCGTAATATCCCTTAAGATAAACGGTGCCATGTTGCTCGGGAAATCCATCCCTCTTGCCAAACCGCACGCTGCCACAATTCCACCATAATTGAGCTGCGCACAGATATTAACAAGCGGCACAGAACCTAAGACATCGACAGCCGCTTGGAAACGACTCTTTTGAAGCATTCCACCAGCTTCATAAAATGCACTTGCATCTTCAATTCGATCTGCGCCAACTAAGCGGAAAAAGGTCTCTTCTTCTACTTTTGAAGTAAGCGCTGCAACTTTAAAGCCAAGCTTTGAAAGTAACATAATCGCGACCATTCCAACGCCACCTGTTGCACCTGATACTAAAATTTCGCCGCCATCAGCTGTTATGCCGTGATCGAGTAGACGATTCACACAAAGCGCTGCCGTATAACCAGCCGTACCAAACGCCATCACATCAAAAGTAGAGTAATTTTCCGGCACTTTAAGAAGCTGCTCGCCCTTCACATAAGCAAGCTCACTTAATCCACCATAATGCGTCTCGCTTAGGCCTAATCCATTCATAAATACCCTATCGCCGGGTTTAAGATTCGGATCACTTGTCTCAATCACTTCGCCGGAAAAATCAATGCCGGGAATCATCGGAAAACGACGAGCAATTTTACCGGCATTTGTAATTGCTAGGGCATCTTTATAGTTTAAGGTGGAATGGTGAATCTTTACGAGGGTATCTCCCTCCTCTTGCTTCAAAACATCTTGCGAAATACTTTCCACTTGGCAACTAAAAGCCGGATTATTTTGTAAATAAAGTGCTTTAAACATCGTGACTCCCTTAATTTTATAACAACTAATTCTTGAGAATAACACTGATCATTTTGGATTGTAAACACTGATCTTAAAGTCGTTTTTGAAAAAATTGACACTTTAAGGGTTAATATTATCAATAACCTGAAATCGACATCGATCATATCTTATTTTCACAAAAATTAATAAGGAGTATAATGTTCGATTGCTAATTTTTGAACTTAGATCAAGTCCATTCACTAAAATAACTTTGAATGCTGTCACGATATTGTAATTGTCCTACATATCCTAACAGCCTTTAAAATTATCCTTGTTGATCCACGACAATTATTGATCTTCATTTCTAACAAGGTCATTCTCTTATTTCTTATAAGGGTTGGCCTTCATAATTTAAAGAGACATACAAATCTGCACCTTTCATGAACAGGTTTTAGTCTCTGTTATTAGGAGTTTTTAATGAGTATTACTCGTCGAGATTTTCTCAATGGCATCGCTTTAACAATTGCTGCTGGTGCAACACCATTAGCGCAATTAGCTTTTGCCTCTGACTATACAAAATCGATGATTTTAGGTAGCGATAATATTGGCCCTGATTATTACCCACCGAAATTAACGGGTATTCGTGGTAGCCATGATGGCTCTTTTGAGGCATCTCATTTCTTAGGTCGCGCCAATGGTCAATTTACACTGCCAACGGAGGTTGAAGAGAATTATGACCTTATCATCGTCGGTGGGGGCATTAGCGGTTTAACAGCGGTACTTCTCTATCAAGAGAAATTTGGCACCGATAAAAAAATCCTGATTCTTGAAAATCATGATGACTTTGGCGGTCATGCAAAACGTAATGAGTTCACAACAGATCAAGGTACGCTAATCACTTATGGGGGGAGTGAGTCTTTACAATCTCCACGTTCGGACTATAGTGAAAATGCGATGAAGCTTATTAATAGTCTCGGGGTTGAGCTTGATAATCTCGAATCGCACTTTGATGTTGGCTACTACACAAAAAAAGGTTTAAGCAAAGGCGTCTTCTTTGATAAAGAACACTTCGGCGTGAATAAAATTGTCGGCGGTGATCCTGGTCGCGGTCCTGCTTATGATATTCCTGTTGGGCAAGAAAATGGTCGCCCTATTGCTGACTTCATCAATGATTTCCCGATGAGCGAAACTGATCGTCAAGCATTAATCGAACTCCATGAAGAGAAGATTGATTACCTTGCGGACATGACACTTGAAGAGAAAGAAGCATACTTAGATAGTCATAGCTATTCGACATTCCTTCGCGATAAAGTAAAACTCTCTGATCAAGCAGTACTCTTCTTCCAGCAGATGCCACATGACTTTATGGCATCTGGGATTGATGCAATGAGTGTTTCTGATGCAAGAGCATGTGATCTACCTGGTTTTAAACCAATGGGCCTACCCCCACTTGATGAGCATAGCCAAGCAGTTTTAGATGATCTCTATATTCATCACTTCCCAGATGGTAATGCATCATTAACGCGCCTTATGGTTCGTAAGTTAATTCCAAGCGTTGCACCTGGCAACACTATGGAAGATGTAGTGCTTGCAAAATTTGATTACACACAACTTGATCGCCCTGAACATAATGTCCGTATTCGTCTTAATTCAACCGCTGTAAATGTTGAAAACCTCGAAAATGGTCAGGGAACATCTGTTGTTTATCTGCAAGATGGAAAAACCCACCGCATTAATAGCCAGCAAACCATCATGGCATGCTATAACATGATGATTCCTTACATTGTGCCGACAATGCCGGAAGATCAGAAGATGGCACTTCGTCATAATGTGAAATTCCCACTTGTCTATACTAAAGTTGCGCTGAAAAATTGGAAGCCCTTCAAAGAGAGTGGCGTTCATTTAGTGTATAGCCCAAGTGCACCTTATAGTACTGTAAAATTGAACTACCCTGTCTCAATGGGCGGTTATGAATTTGCCAAAGATGAGAATGATCCAGTTGTAGCACATATGATTTATGTACCGACGATGGCAGATTCAAGTCTTCCACCGGCAAAACAAGCTGCAATGGGGCGTGCAAACCTTCTAGGGATGACCTTTGATGCGCATGAAAAAATGGTGCGTGACCAATTAGAAGCGATGTTTGGTGAATATGGATTTACGCAAGATGATATCCTCGGTATTACCGTTAATCGTTGGTCTCATGGCTATGCATACTACCCATCAACCCTGTTTGATGATGCTGAATACTTTGAGACGGCAATGACCATTGCTAATAAACCATTTGGCAATATCTATATTGCTAACTCAGACTCAGAATGGTCAGCATATGCCCACTCTGCAATGGACGCAGCATTTAGAACGATTGATGAGATCACAGAGAAGGAGAACGCATAATGAAAACAACAATGACTCAACTTGCGCTCACTAGTAAAACATTACTCAAAGCCAGCGCATTAAGCCTTTTCTTGACACCGATGGCGCTATTTGCCGATAGCAGTGATCCTACGCAAACAATGAGCCGCGGTGAGTATCTATCCCATGCCGGCGACTGTATGGCATGTCATACTGGTACTCCGGATAAACCGTATGCCGGCGGTCACGGTCTTGCTTCCCCGCTTGGCACAATCTATGCCACCAATATTACGCCGGATAAAACCTATGGGATTGGGAACTACACGTTAGAGGATTTTGATAAAGCCGTTCGCGACGGGATCTCTAAGAATCATGGCCCGCTCTACCCGGCAATGCCTTTCGTCTCTTATGCAAAAATGAGCGATGAAGATATTGCTTCGCTCTATGAGTATTTCATGACAGAAGTTGAACCGATTGCGGAACCGAATCTGCCAACGGATATCGAATGGCCTTTGAATATGCGTTTCCCGCTTTATGGTTGGAATGCATTGATTGCTGATAAAACTGCGTTTGAGCCCAATTCTTCTAAAAGTGAAGAGTGGAATCGCGGTGCTTACCTCGTACAAGGCGCAGCACACTGCGGAACCTGTCATACGCCACGAGATATCACACTCGCAGAAAAAGGCACGACTGAAGCAAGCGATCAATTCTTAACTGGCGCACAACTAGGAGGCTGGTTTGCACCAGGTCTTCGTAATATCTCTATGAGTGATGAAGAACTCTTTACACTCTTAAAAGAGGGTAAAAATACGACGCACGCTTTCGCAGGACCAATGGCGGATGTTACAAGCTATAGTTTACGCCATTTAACCGATAGTGATATTCAGAGCATGATCGTTTATCTTCGTGATATCGAGCTTCCTGTAGCGCCTGTGGCTAAAATTGGTGAATCATTCAATCCTAAAACGGAAGGCTATGTTCTCTACCAAGATTTCTGCTCAACTTGTCATGGTGCTAATGGTGAGGGTGTCACTTCTGTCGCACCAACCCTACGTGATCGGGGAAATGGTGAGGTTGGTCGTTCTCTTAATATCGCCAATGCAATGCTCTCTGGGGCTGAAACGGCGCACCGTGAAGATCGTATCGCCTACAGCATGCCAAGCTATAAAGAGACCTTAACACCGGATCAAATGGCGGATATCGTTAATTTTGTCATGAATAACAAGGAGTGGAATAATCATAATCCACTGATTACAGGGGAAGAGATTGTTAAACTTGAAAATAGCGCACCCATTATTCGTGGTAGCTGGGTTCTTGGCGCAGGCACGATCGTGATCCTTCTCATTGCTGGATTCATCATTAGACGCATTAGAAAGACCCATAAAGCAAGTTAATCAACTTCATTTTCACATTCAATATGAAAAGTCAGAGCACTCTCAATGGGAGTGCTCTTTTTTTGCTCTCTCTTTTTAATTCCTTTTTAATTCCTTTTTAATCTCTTTTATACTCAAAATAAAGCATAAAAAAAACTGATTCTAACGAATACGTTAAAACCAGTTCAAATAGCTAGACTTCATTTTTCAGATAGGGGAATGGAGTAAAATCTATCTGAAAACTTCAAAGTCCGTACTAGGGAATAGATTCAAGTCTAGCAATTGAGCGTTATCCCTGTATTGATATAGAGCAAGTTTTCAATAGAAGATTTCTAATGAATCCAAAAATATCTTTAAAATCACATAATTAAATTCACAAAATATTCATAAAACATCCATAAAATACAAAACAATCCCAGTACTGACTTATAAAAATATATATTTATAATACATAGTGATACTACACATATTGATACTACATAACCGTTAGATTTGCATAACTCAATACCAGCACTTTACGCCCTGCTTTACCAAACTCTACAATAACCCTTGTACTTGCCCCAACGCCTTCAAATCCTTGAATAACACCATCCCCAAATTTAGGATGTGAAACAAATTGTCCAATTTTATAGCCATCAATATTATCATCTACAGCGACTTTGCGCGTTGAGGTCATGCCTTTTGTACCAAAGCCACCGTAGTTACTGCTAGATGTTCCATAACCGCCTAACGTCTGCCTGATTTCAACCGCAGGACCAATGGCTTGAATCAGATGTGAAGGAATATCTCTTAAGAAGCGAGAAGGTGGCATATGAAGAGTTTTACCATAGATCATGCGTTGCTCTGCACCTAACATATAGAGAAGCTTCTCTGCACGGGTGATCCCTACATAAGCAAGACGGCGCTCTTCTTCAATACGCCCGGCTTCCTGAATCGCCGCATCACTTGGGAACATCCCATCTTCCATTCCCACTAAAAACACAATCGGGAATTCAAGCCCTTTTGAGGCATGAAGTGTCATGAGCTGAATCGAATCCTCGTCCGCTTCTGCCTGTGCTTCACTTGAATCAAGCGATGTTTGCCCCATAAAGGCATCAAGTTGCTCTTTTGTCGTGAGAGATTTTACATCAACCATCTCTTCTGTGAAAGCAAGCTCAATCTGATCGCTCATCATAAAATATTCAGCTGCCGTGATGAGCTCGTTCAAGTTATCAATACGATCTTCACCGCGATTAAGGGGTTCTTTCTTGTACTGTACTTTCAAGCCACTCGCTTCAATCGCATAGCCGAAGAACTCATCAAGCTTCATCGTCTCCACTTTCTGCATAAGATCAATCATCTGCTCGTAATATGCAAGTAATACGTTATGTGCTCTTGTCGTGAGCTGTTGACTCTCAAGTAGCATCTGCATTGAATCCCAGAGTGAAACTCGATTATGCGCGGCATATTCCCGAATCATCTCAATCGTTGCTTGCCCAATGCCCTTCGGCGGTGTTGTCATACTGCGTTCAAGTGATACATCATCTTGTGGATTCACGACCATACGAAGATAAGACATAATATCTTTAATCTCAGCCCGGTCGAAGAAGCGAAGCCCGCCATAGACACGATACGGGATCTGCGCACGTAGAAGAAGCTCTTCAAAAAGACGAGATTGTGCATTTGAACGATAGAGAATCGCGATATCTGACTTTTTATAATCTTCTTTCAGCTTCTCTTTAATCGTCTCTACCACAAAGCGCGCCTCATCATAACCATCTGTACCGCGATAAGCGATAATAGGCTGTTCTGATTCATTTTCTGTCCAAAGACGCTTATCAAGACGATCGCTATTTTTCTCTATCACAAAGTTCGCAGCTTCTAAAATCGCTTTAGTTGAACGATAGTTTTGCTCAAGACGAACCGTTGTCACATCTTCAAAATGCTCATCAAAATGGAGAATATTCTCAATCTTCGCCCCGCGCCAGCCGTAGATCGACTGATCATCATCGCCCACCACAAAGAGATTATGATGTTTACCGGCAAGTAGCTGAAGCCATGCATACTGAACGCTATTGGTATCTTGAAACTCATCCACGAGGATAAACTTAAAGCGCTCTTGGTAATGTTTTAAGATGGCACTATTAGTTCTAAGTAACTCAACGGTGCGAAGGAGAATCTCGGAAAAATCCACTAAGCCTGATTGATCGCAGAGCGCTTGATAATCTTTATAAAGCAGAATCAGATTCTGCGTAAAAGCATCATTATAAGATTCAATATGCTGTGCGCGTCGCCCTTCCTCTTTATTGCCGTTAATAAAAGAGGCAAGGATTTTAGGCTGATAGAGCTTTTCATCAAGCTCACGCGCCCGAATCACACGTCTACAGAGACGCGTCTGATCATCACTATCTAAAATCTGAAAATTCTCGACAAGCCCTGCTTCTTTATAATGGGTTCTCAGCATTCGATGACAGAGTGAGTGGAAAGTTCCAATCCACATGCCACGCACAGAGAATTTCAGCGTATCTTCTAAACGTGTACGCATCTCAAATGCCGCTTTATTGGTAAAGGTCACGGCTAAAATGCCATAAGATTCTGACTGTTCAGTTTCTAATAACCAAGCGATCCTAGAAATAAGCACTCGCGTCTTACCAGATCCTGCCCCTGCTAACACACGCACAGGACCAATCGGGGCTGTGACTGCTTCATATTGACTCTTGTTTAATTTTTCTAAATAACTCATTTATCTTGCCGGAAATTTCTATCGTGATATAAAGAGAGGTAGGCATGAATTAACGGATGTAATCACACCTATAATAAAATTGAATAGGTTTTTCGCTACATTGATTAGCTAGAAACCACTATAATAGAGAGCGATTATACCTTTTATTGACTTCGAATGAGATAGGAAAAATGATTGATACAAAAAAACCAACGCGCGAGCTGAGTATGACGGTTCTCATGACGCCGGATATGGTCAACTTTTCAGGCAATATTCACGGCGGTAATATCCTAAAGTTATTAGACCAAGTCGCATATGCATGTGCAAGCCAATACGCTGGTAGCTATGTCGTAACCCTCTCGGTTGATAAGGTCGTCTTCAAACAACCGATTTACGTCCAAGAACTCGTAACCTTCCACGCAAACGTAAACTACGTCGGTCGTACCTCTATGGAGATCGGAGTACGTGTTGAAGCTAAAAATATTAAAACCCGTGAAGTACGCCACACAAATAGTTGCTACTTCACAATGGTCGCAATCAACGACAATGGCAAACCAACGCCAGTTCCACAATTAGAGATCCGTAACCGTACTGATCAACGTCGTTTTGATAACGCAGTTCTTCGTCTTAATTCACGTCTTGCATTCGATAAAGCACAGATTAAAGATGAAGAAGAAGATGAGAACGCGAACTTTCATCAATAATCACTGATTAAGCGATTGCAACGAATGAAACTTCAAAATCGGCATCGGCAACATTAGTTGAATATTGAGTTTTACAAATTATCGAATACAAAAAATGCTCAATTTATTAATTGAGCATTTTTTATTAAACCTACCTCATTGATTGACGACAATCAGCCGACTTCAGCGCTTCTATTCAAAAATAGAAATTTAATCTCAATAGATCAATTGCCATTTATGATTTTCTATCATGCCTTCTCAAACCCATAAATAATCACATCTTCAATTTCTCTAGTATTTTCCATCGCCATCATCAAACGATCAACGCCGAGGGCGACGCCACTACAAAATGGAACGTTATCAAGGACTTCTAGCATCAGTTCATCAATCGGGACTGCTTCGTAGCCTATCTCGCTTCGCGTAATATTTTCAGCCATAAAACGCGCTCTCTGCTCTTTGCTATTTGTAAGCTCTTCATAGCCGTTTGCAAGCTCTAGACCTTTCCAATAAGCTTCAAATCGCTTTCCGACGCTATAACCATCGATTTCAACGATTTTAGAGAGTGAAGCTTGGCTTGCCGGGTAATGATATAACAGCGTGATTTTCTCAGGATTAAATGCCGGCTCTATTAAGTGAGAGACAATCAGATCAAGCGCCTCATCTTTATCGCGAAGCGTAAATGTCAGCTCAATCCCTCGATCAATAATGATTTGATTAAGTGCCGGTAGATCAAGCTCAAAGGGATTAATGCTGAGGATTTTTTGGAAGGCTTCTAAATAACTAAATCGCTCAATGGCAAGCGGTTTCTTTGTCACATGATGAATCAGTGATACCACTTCATCCATCAGTGTTTCCAAATCATATCCTAAACGGTACCATTCAAGCATCGTAAATTCAGGATTATGCCTAGCGCTAATTTCGCCATCCCTAAAGACTTTACCAAGGTAATAACAAGAACCCGCACCTTCTGCGAGCAGACGCTTCATATGATATTCCGGCGAGGTAATGAGGAATGTCTCGGCATTATAGAGCTTGCCTGGACCATTAAAGCGGGATTTGAAATTGAGAAGCGCGGGATCAGGGTTACCAAATTGGCTCATAATCGGTGTATCAACTTCTACGACTCGCCCTTCATAGAAATAATCGCGAATCGATCGAAATAGATCGCCCCTACGCCATAATTTTTCAGATAAACTTCCCTGCGCCATTTCAGTCATCCCCATTTGCTTCATTCCTTACTGTTTAAGTTGATCCTCTTGATAGGATCTTTTAATTATCATTTCCCACGACATCTCTTTGCAACATTCGCTTACTGATTTTTCTACCATATTCTGATATCAGCAGAATAGTGAATGATCGCTTTCTGCCGGCAATTTTACACTAAATCGCCGGCATTATCATGAGACAGCATCGATTTACAATTAGATTGTATAACTTTTAAAGCCTGAATTTACCGATCGTTAACCTATCTGAATGAATGATTGAACAGCATTCATTGCGAAATGCTATCACTTACTACTTGCAAATAGGAATAATTACTATTACTATGTGAAAAAGTCTCTCCATAAAAGGAATTAATCATGTACATTTGTCTTTGCAATGGGATCACCGATAAAGCGATCGTAGAAGCTGTGGAAAATGGCATCACGACATTCGAAGCACTTCAGATGCATTTAGGCGTTGCAACGGGCTGTGGCTCTTGCGCTGATATTGCAAAGAGCTTACTTCCTGGTGAAGCATCTCCGCATCAACAAAATACCCCTGTTCCACAGGCGTATGAGTTAAGATAACGTCGATCTCAATCATTGCCGGCGCGCCTTGAATCATCAAGTCATCGCTTCGCAGAAATCACGTATCAACCCTATTTATGAAGTTGCTCCCTAAAACAGCTTCATGAATCAAAGAATCAGGATCCTCAGTCCCTGAATTCTCGCTTCAAAATATACAAACAACACACTCAAGATGTATCCGAATCCCAAAAGCCTCGCTTCTGGGATTTTCTTTTGCCGGCAATATCTCAAATAACGAGCATCAAAAAAGCGAAGGCTCTTAAACCTTCGCTCTTCAATATTTCTTGCTAATAATTAGCCACTCATCAACCGTTACTTTTTATCAATTAACTGCTGTAAGTAAACTTCTAAACCGAGTAATTCGATTTTTTCGATCTCTGTTTCGAGCCAGTCAATATACTCTTCACACTCATCTAACATTGCTGAAAGAAGCTCGCGCGAAACATAATCCTGAACCTCTTCAAAATGCGTGATCGCATCAACAAGCACAGTACGCTTTTGATATTCACGATCAAGATCACATTTTAAAATTTCAGGAACATCTTCACCGATGAGGAGTTTACCGAGTTCCTGAAGGTTTGGTAAACCTTCGAGAAGCAGGATACGCTCGATCAGATCATCTGATTCTTTCATATCCTGAATCGATTTTTTATAGATCGGATGACCTAAACCCTCAAATCCCCAATTCTTCAAGATACGCGCATGAAGAAAATATTGATTGATAGAGATAAGGTATTGCCCTAATACTTTGTTAAGATGCACTAATACTGTACGTTCTATTTTCATCTTCTTAATTCCCTTATTGGCCTGTACTGGCCTGTACTAGCCTGAATCAGGCCTTTATCTGTTTATATTGATATTCAAACCTTATCCTATAGCAATTACTATTGCCGAACTTTAAATTCTAACGGATAAGGCTTGATCGTTCTAAACGACAAACTTAGAGAAGTTCGTTTTGAAGATAGAGCGGAAGACCAATTGTTTTGATAAGACGAAGCTGTTTTTCAAGCCAATGCGCATGATCTTCTTCTGTATCTTTCAATTGCTCAACTAACATATCGCGGGTTACGTAATCTTGTTTCTCTTCACAGAGCGCAACACCTTTTTTAAGTGCTTCACGAACAGAAAGCTCAAGATTTAAATCGCTCTGAAGCATCTCTTCAACCGTAGTACCGATATGAATCTGATCTGGCACCATTTGTGGTGTACCTTCAAGCAGAAGGATACGTTGAATGATTAATTTTGCGTGAAGCGTTTCATCATCCATCTCATGGAAGATACGCTCGAATAATTTTTTATAGCCCCACTCTTCATACATCGATGAGTGAATGAAATATTGATCTCTTGCTGCGAGTTCGCCTGCTAAAAGAACGTTTAGATAATCGATAACTTCTTTATTCCCTTTCATTTTTCGTTTCCTTTGTAATTAAACATTTATTGAAATTGAATGAAACTTCTAAAACGCTTTTAAAAATGTTTTAGGAGAATGAATTAATTCATAATTGACTAGGTCATTATAACAACTATTTCAGCCTTTACGAATTGAGATTAATTACTTCAATCAATAACTTACAAACAGAAACGATTCCCAAACAATGATGATTCATGATCCATTAATAAAATAGACTTTTCTCTATTCTTTCAGAGAGTTACGGATAAAACTGATTGATAGATGACAATCTTTGCTAAATCAGATGCACTCTTTTCTCATAAAAACGCCTATAATTTATACGATATTAAAATTTACAATCCCTAAAAGGACTCACTCATTCAGCTACGATAACCTTTTAAGGTTTTCGCTAAATCTTGGAGATTTAAGGAGAAAAGGGTATCATCCTTCATGGATTCATGTTGATACCACTTTTGGAAGAGACTGCAATCCACACATGATTAGATCAATGATTCATTAACTTGGGATTTTTATATGCGTCAATACGAAGGTGTCAAACCGCTCTTCTCTTATCGTAAATATTGGGCTCATCGCTTTGGTGTTGCGCCGTTCCTACCTACCACTCGCGAAGAGATGGACCTTCTTGGCTGGGATAGTTGCGATATTATCTTTGTAACCGGCGATAGTTATATCGATCATCCGAGTTTCGGAACCGCTATTTTAGGGCGAGTACTCGAAGCGCAAGGATTTCGTGTCGGCGTGATCTCTCAACCGAATTGGCGCTCACTGGAAGATTTTGAAAAACTTGGGCAACCGAATCTCTATTTTGCGGTCAATGCCGGCAATATGGACTCAATGGTTAATCACTACACTGCGGATCGTAAAGTGCGCCGTAATGATGCTTATACCGCCGGCGATGTGAATGGTAAACGTCCTGATCGAGCTGTGATTGTCTATACGCAAAAACTCAGAGAAGCTTTTAAAGAGACGCCGATTGTCATTGGCGGAATTGAAGCCTCCCTTCGCCGCGTCGCGCATTATGACTATTGGTCTGAAACAATTCGAAGATCAGTACTCATTGATAGTGCAGCCGATATGCTTCTCTTTGGCAATGGCGAGCGCTCGATTACAGAACTCAGTCATCGACTGGCCAATGGCGAAACCATCGACCAAATTACGGATATTCGTGGTTCATCGATTATTCGCCCACATGGCAAGCATCATTTTGATCGCCATGAACTTGATTCGACCCATTTTGATCATGTAGGCAAAATTGACCCATATATCAATCCTTATGGCACAGCCACGAATTCCCGCGAGGAAAATGCGACGATTTGTGATACTAACGTTGCACTCGAAGCGCCGACAGAAGAACAGGCAAAATCGACGCTGAAAAGCGAGAATATCAGCCGAACCGATCTTACAATTCGCTTACCAAGCTTTGAAGATGTGAATGAAACAGCAACGCTCTATGCCCATGCTAGCCGAATCCTCCATCTTGAAACGAATCCCTTTAATGCCCGCCCCATGGTCCAACAGCATGGCGATTTGGATGTTTGGATTAATCCACCCCCCTTCCCGCTCTCAACAAAAGAGATGGATGCCGTTTATGCTCTGCCTTTTGAACGCGCGCCGCATCCTAGTTATGGCGATGCCCATATTCCAGCATGGGAGATGATTAAACACTCTGTCAGCATTATGCGTGGTTGCTTTGGTGGTTGTACTTTCTGCTCGATTACAGAACATGAAGGCCGTATTATTCAGAGCCGCTCCGAAGAATCGATCTTAGCGGAAGTCGAAGAGATTCGCGATCGTGATCCGACCTTTAAAGGCTATATCTCAGATCTTGGCGGACCAACTGCCAATATGTATCGCCTAGCCTGTAAAGATCCTAATATTGAGAAACATTGCCGGAAGCTCTCTTGTGTCTATCCCGGCATTTGTCAAAATCTGAATACTGACCATAAGCCCCTCATCAATCTCTACAAAAAAGCACGAGAGATTGAGGGTATTAAACGCATTCATATCGCTTCCGGCGTTCGTTATGACTTAGCCGCGCAAGATCCTGAATATATCAAGGAGCTTGTCACGCATCATGTGGGTGGATATCTCAAAATTGCGCCAGAGCATACGGAAGAAGGCCCACTTTCCAAAATGATGAAGCCTTCTATGAAAGCTTACGAAGAGTTCAAAACGCTTTTTGAAAAGTACTCTAAAGAAGCCGGCAAAGAGCAATATCTCATTCCCTACTTTATTGCCGCACATCCCGGCACTACCGATGAAGATATGTTAAACCTTGCGCTTTGGCTGAAAAAACATGATCTACGCGCAGATCAAGTCCAAGCCTTTATGCCAACGCCAATGTCTGTTGCAACCGCGATGTACTATTCAGAGCGTAACCCGCTCAAGCCGATTCGTAAAAACTCAGAGCAAGTTGGCACAGCGAAGAGCCTTAAACGCCGGCAATTGCATAAAGCATTCCTACGTTACCATGATCCGAACAACTGGCCACTTTTACGTCAAGAACTTCGTTATATGGGAAGAGCAGACTTAATTGGACCAGACAAAGAGTGCCTCATCCCCGGCGAAAGCAGACGTGAGCGCGATAACCGCGGTAGAACGCAAAATAGTCCTAAAGGCCATCGCTTTACGACTAATCACCAAGGGATTCCTAGAACACGAAAATCAAGCGCCTCAAGCAATACGAACAACTCAAAACCGAGCCAACGTAATAACCGCAGTAAATAGGTATGAGCGTCCTATAATATCTAGGACACATAAAAGCCCTTAGAATTATCAATAAACATCAATTCTAAGGGCTTTGTACTGTTTTAAATGATCATTTTAAAGAGAAGTAGAACTCTCCCCTTTTAATCCTTAATCACTTATGCTTCTTCTGTTAAATCAACGATTTTTGCATCAGGTGCATTCTTAGCGACAGATGCAATGCCGTTATCACGGCCCGATTCTGTTTTATAGCTTTGGCTAGTACCAATCACTTGATGGTTTGCCGCTTTTAAGTTAAATGAGAAATTGCCGGCATCTGAAGTTTTCTTTTCATAACGATTCATATCTGCGGCATTTTTCAGTACAGAAGCAATACCATTGTGGCAACTTGCTTTAGTTTTGTAGCCTTCGCTACCTAAAATATTCTCTCCATTCCCTGCTTTCAAACGGAAATAGAATTCATTATTTTTTGCTAAAAAGATCTCAAATTTACCACTCATAGGATTCTCCTAAATTTATTGGGTTATTCCATCGGACTCATTGACGTTATAATTAAGGATAAGTCACTCACCGATAACATATCAATAATTGTAAATTGATCATGTGGTTATTTCAAACCTTTTCATCATTTTATGGTCATATTAAAGAAGATAATCAATTGTTATAATTGAAATTCGTTATGAAGTTGATTGTTCAGTTAATTATTCAAAATATAAAAAAAGCACCTAAAATATTTAGGCGCTTCCGTGATCTAGGTAAATCTGTAAGGACTAAAGCGATTCTTCACGCTCTAAAAGAATATTGAGCATTCTGCGAAGTGGCTCTGCTGCGCCCCAGAGAAGCTGATCGCCCACTGTGAAGGCATTTAAGAATTGAGGTCCCATATTCATCTTACGAAGACGACCAACAGGAATCGTCATTGTGCCTGAAGTTGCCGCCGGCGTTAATTCTTGCATCGTGATTTCACGATGATTCGGCACCACTTTTACCCAACGATTACTCTCTTTAATCATCGCTTCGATATCCGCAAGTGGTACATCTTTTGTGAGTTTTAGCGTTAAGCCTTGTGAGTGACAACGCATCGCACCTACACGCACACAAGTTCCATCGATCGGCACATGTTTATCAAGCTGAAGGAGTTTATTGCTCTCAGCCATTGCTTTCCACTCTTCACGGCTCTGACCATTTTCAAGTTCAGTATCGATCCATGGAATTAAGCTTCCCGCAAGTGGTACGCCGAAACGTGTTTTAGGATATTGATCTGTTGAGAATGAATCTGTAATCATCTGATCAATCTCTAAGATACTCTTCGCAGGATTATAGAGATCGGCATTCACTAAACCATGAATCGCGCCCATCTGCTCTAAGAGCTCTTTCATATTTTGTGCGCCAGCACCTGATGCCGATTGATAGGTCATCGATGTTGCCCACTCAACAAGCCCTTCTTTAAAGAGTGAACCGAGCGCCATGAGCATAAGGCTCACTGTACAGTTTCCACCGATAAAGTTTTTGACCCCTTTTTCAATACTCCTATCAATAATATCGCGGTTGACAGGATCTAAAATAATCATCGCATCATCATTCATACGAAGCGAAGAAGCAGCATCAATCCAGTAGCCTGTCCAACCTGTTTCACGCAGTTTTGTAAAAACGGAAGAGGTATAATCCCCACCTTGACAGCTGATAATAATGTCTTGCCCAGTTAATGCTTCGATATCAAATGCATCGACAAGCGCAGATTCATAACTTCCTGTTACTTTCGGCGCATCACCGCCCGCATTTGAGGTTGAGAAAAAGGTCGTATGGATGCCATTAAAATCATTCTCTGCTTGCATGCGCTCCATTAATACGGAACCAACCATCCCGCGCCAACCTACTAAACCCAACTTTTTCATGATGTGAACCCTTTTAATATTTTCAATATAAATAGAAGTTAAGACAACTATAATTAAGATCAACCCACTCATCACTTATAGCGATCAATGGGGTATGATCTTGTAAACTTTCATTAAAAAATAACTTAACAATAATAATTTGTTAATAATTTAACGATAATGATTTTTTATACGCTTGGTACGTTTTATATGCTTTATGCTTGAAGCGCCGCTAACACCGCATCGCCCATCGCAATACAACCAATCACTTTCTCATCTTTTTGCGCGATATCTTTCGTACGATAACCTTGGCTTAATACTTTCTTCACAGCATTTTCAATCTCATCTGCGATATCGTTTCGTCCAAAGGTATAACGGAACATCATGGATACTGAGAGAATCGTTGCAAGTGGATTGGCGATATCTTTGCCGGCAATATCCGGTGCTGAACCATGAATTGGCTCAAACAGACCTTTGTTATTCTCATCAAGTGATGCTGATGGCAACATACCGATCGAACCTGTCAGCATTGATGCCTCATCCGATAAGATATCCCCAAAGATATTTCCGGTTAACATCACATCAAACTGCTTAGGCGCACGAACAAGTTGCATTGCGGCGTTATCAACTAAAAGATGCGATAACTCAACATCAGGATATTCAGCCGCCACTTCTGTCACAACATCACGCCATAATTGGGTCGCTTCCAATACGTTCATCTTATCGATTGAACAGAGGCGCTTATTACGTTTTTGTGCTGCTTGGAAAGCTACATGTGCAATACGTCTAATCTCTGACTCTGAATAGATCATCGTGTTAAAACCAACACGCTCACCATTACGCTCTTCAATGCCACGTGGTTGACCAAAGTAAATATCGCCCGTTAATTCACGAACAATCATAATATCAAGACCGGCAACAAGCTCATCTTTAAGGCTTGAAGCATGTGCGAGTTCTTTAAATACCTGTGCTGGGCGAAGATTGGCAAAGAGATTAAGCTCTTTACGAATCGCGAGTAAACCTTGCTCTGGGCGAATATTTCGCGGTAACGCATCATATTTAGGACCTCCCACAGAACCGAGAAGAATCGCATCAGCAGCTTTTGCCTTCTCTAGGGTTTCAGCAGGAAATGGACTTCCCGTTTCATCAACAGCAATACCACCAATCAGTGCACGATCAACCGAGATATTGAGTGAATGCTTATCAGCCACAAAGTTTAAAACTTTTTCTGCTTGACCCACAATCTCAGGACCAATGCCGTCCCCTGCTAAAATTAATACTTTCATCTTAAAACCTTCTCCAAATCACAAGATTATTATTTATCATTATGAAGCGCGACAAGCGCTCTCTCCTGTGCATGATACCCACTATTAGCAGTAAACTTTCATATGTTCCAGAACCCCTATTCACCTATTCATCGTGAATGAAAGGATTCATCAACAAAATATCTTACTGTAATAGTATGCACTCTCTTCAATATACGAGATCGCTCGAAAAAATCATAGTCACAAGTGATTAATTTGTTAACAAAACTAGGCTTTTAAATTAAAAGTCAAAAAATGACATTCACGCCATGCCATTTTTATGATCTTTTTTTCTTTCTAAAAAAGCCATAAAAAACGAATCCTAGTAGACACGCATTGATCAGATACCCGATGAAAACAGTATCATAAGTGCCCGTTAAATCGTAAAGAAGCCCTAACAATGTCGGAATAAATGCGGCAAAACAGTAACCACCAAAGAGCATCATCGCAGTCCAGCTTGCAACCGCATTCCCATCATCAACTTCATTAAACGGTAGCATCATCGTAATTGCGAAAAGCCCTGAACTCACTAAAATACCCAATATACCTACCGTTATATAGAGAAGTACTAGATTATTACTCCCAAAAAGCAGAATCATCACGCAGATAATGGTCACTAAAATGGCGCTGAGGCTCGTGGTACGAAGCCCAATACGGATCACTAAAATAGGGATTAAGAACCCGCCAATAATGCCATTCATGATCGCTAGATTTAATAGCGTATTTGCATGAAACAGATCAATTCCCTTCTCAATTAAAAATGGCAATAACCATGCAACATTCGTATAGAAAAGTCCTGATTGAAGACCAAAGCAAATGACTAACATCCAAGCTCTTGGTTGATTCCATGGCATCTTTGCTCTTGGTGCGCTTTGACTCACTTTATCCGTGCTTTTAAAGAGATAAAAAGCTGCCCAAATGCCGGAAACCACCAATACAGGAATTGCCCAAAATAGAAGTGTTGATGCCCAAGCCCAACCTAAAGAGTGATTTAAGATCGAGCTACTCATGGTGCCTAATACACCACTAATACTAATGCCTAGCGTGTAGAAAATCATCCCGACATTACTGCGCTTTTTAAAATAATGTTTCACATAGCCTGATAACAGAGGCCCAGCAATCGCAATCCCAATACCCATTAAAAATGAGGAGATAAAGAGGAGCGTTGTATCCTCAAAATAACTTCGCGTAATCGTCGAGAGTCCAATTAGGAAAAGGCTTACCGTAATCACTCGTTCCATGCCAAAGCGATGACTCAACGGAGAGGCTGCGAGCGCAAACACACCCATACAAATAATAGGAATCGTCACTAGAAAACTGACTACAGCGCTCGATAGTGATAGCTGATCCGCAATATCATTCATCACAGGCCCAAGAGAAGTCAATGTTACGCGCAGAGAAGCTGCGGCTAAAAACACCAACCAAAAACAGGCGATTGGTACTTTATAATCTTTTGCGGAAATAGGGTTTGTCATGATAATTTTACTCTTTATTGCGAATACACGAATGTACGAATGCATTTACAGCAATGATCTTACGCTTCGAATACAATAACACTCATCGAAACCAAAAGGCATAATAAAACCGCTTAAATCCTCACTAACAAGACTTAAGCGGTTTATCCATAATCTCAAAAAGCAGTTTATAAAAAACGGTTTATAAAAAGCAATTTATAAAAACAATGACATGATGATGACCATTCAATCAGCATTGCTGTCGATAACTCAATCGGTCATCATTACATTGAGTCTTAGTTTCGGCCAGTATGACCAAAACCACCTTCACCGCGCTCTGAAGCTTCGAACTCTTCCACTTGATTAAAGGCTGCTTGAATTACAGGTACGATAATCATCTGCGCCATTCTCTCACCGACTTTCAGTGTGAAATCTTCTTGGCTACGATTCCAGAGCGATACCATCAATTCACCTTGATAATCCGCATCGATTAAACCAACTAAGTTACCGAGCACAATCCCGTGTTTAACCCCTAAACCTGAACGCGGTAAAATCATTGCCGCATAACGAGGATCTTTAAGGTAGATCGCGATCCCTGTTTTTACAAAAGCACTCTCGCCTGCTTTAATCACAATATCTTCCGTAAGCATTGCACGAAGATCAAGCCCTGCTGATCCTTCTGTGGCATAGCTTGGAAGTGGAAACTCATTACCGAGGCGGTTATCTAATACTTTAAAATCTACATTTAACATCTTTTACTTCTCTCTAATGTGTGAGCTTATCAGCATTTATATCACAAGATCGATATAGAGGCTCGTTGCGAAAGGCCTTTATACCTTAAGTTGATCAAAAACACTGAACAATAAATAAGCTCATCCCTTTTAAATATTCTCAACTCATATAATAGAGGAGATTTCCTAAAAAGGAGGAGCTTAGCGTTTGATCTTTTTGAGATCTAAACAGAACAGATCGCGATTAGAGCTTCACTGGGCGACGTGCGTTTAAACGATCGTAGTAGTATTTATCTAAGATCGTTGTCGGCATCTCATATTGACGCACAGACTCATAACTTGCTGGGGTTAAGCCTAATACTTCGAAATCATTTTTATCAGTCACTGAGGCTGTTTTAGCTGACTTAAGTTGATTGCGATTATATGGGAAGCGTGGCATAAAGCCGATAAAGAACGCCATTAATCCTGCGATAAAGCCAGGCATACCGATAATGGTACGTTTTTTCGGCGTAATTTCTTTAGCGATTTTCTTCGCCATCTCTTTTAAGGTATATACTTCAGGACCTGCGAGTTCAAATTGTGCTTGCTCATAATTATTCTCAAGCAAGTTTTGAACCGCTGATAAGATATCATTCACAAATACAGGTTGTACTTTTGCACTTGCCATCGGCAATGCGAGAATCGGTGAGTGACGAATCCAACGAGCGAGATTATAAGTAAAACGATCTTCATAACCGATTACAAGCGAAGGTGCAATGATTTCAACTTTCATCTTGCCATTTTGCGCAAGTTCTAAAAGTGCCTTATCCCCTTCTGCTTTTGTTGAGAAGAATGTACCAGGGCTATTCGTTTTAGCACCGAGCGCACTAAAGTGAATCATCTTTTTAACATTGAGCGAATTGGCAATCTTATAAATAGTTGTCGGATATTCAACGTGTGCTTTCGTTGCACGACGACGGTTATTATCCCAAGTCCCAACCATATTGATCACGAACTCTGATCCTGCCATGTGCTCTCTAATCAATGCTTCATCTTCAAGTTTACACTCGTCAATAAACTCAACATGAGACATGCATGATGCATCATTTTGCACATTACGATCACGAGAAAAAACAGTTACACGGTAACCATTTTTCGCTAATGCGGTAGTTAAAAGAGAGCCAATAAAGCCCGTTCCGCCAAAGATACTCACTTTTTTCCTATTCATTTCTGCTCCTGAATATATTGTAAACAGTTATCCGTTTAGTATATCAAAATAAAATAAGAACTACGGTCTAAATTGCAAAAGAATCTGTCATTAATGCGCCTATATCATTTAAAATGAATTCAAACCGCTATTTTGCTTAATTAATGAACGAAATAGAGCGCAATATCTAAATAGTGGCATTATTTCAGGTAAAATATCGTTATTAAAATTATTACAATTGTTTCGACCTATGCGGTATCTCACAATAATACCTATCAATAGATCGATCTAAAGGACAAGTAGATGAGAAAATATTTTGGTACAGACGGTGTTCGCGGTAGAGTCGGTGAGTTCCCTTTAACCCCTGAGTTTGCACTTAAACTCGGATTTGCCGCAGGTAAAGCTTTTGCGGGAAAAGAGAATGCGACTATTATGATTGGTAAAGATACACGCCTCTCTTGCGATATGTTTATCTCAGCACTCGCAGCAGGTATCTCTTATGCCGGTGTGAATGTTGTTTTAACGGGTGTGATTCCAACGCCTGCGGTTGCTTATCTCACAATGAAACATCAGGCCGTTGCCGGCATTGTTGTTTCTGCCTCTCACAATCCTTTCCATGATAATGGCATTAAGTTCTTTAATGAAAAAGGAGAGAAACTTGATGATGAAGTTGAGCAGCGCGTTGAAAAAGGCATTGATGAACCATTAACAGTTGTTGAATCAGAGCTTGTAGGAACAATTTCTGAGCTTGCAACAGCTGCCGATGAATATATCGATTTCTGTACACAAAGTGCTGAAGGTCTTTCACTCGTTGGCAAGCGCATTGTTGTCGATTGCGCAAATGGTGCAACCTACCAAGTGGCACCTCGTATATTTAAACGTCTTGGTGCGCATGTGATTGAAGTCGGTACCTCCCCAAATGGCATCAACATCAATGATCATGTTGGCTCAACAGCACCTGCTGCGCTTATCGAAGCAGTTAAAGCGGAAAAAGCTGATCTTGGCGTTGCCTTTGATGGCGATGGAGATCGTCTTCTTATTATCGATGAGAATGGCCGTCAATTTGATGGTGATGATATTCTCTACCTGCTTGCAACCGTGAATAACGAGCAAGCTGTTGTCGGAACGATCATGAGTAATCTTGGTTTTGAACTGGCCTTAAAAGCGCGAGGCATTACACTTCATCGCTCGAAAGTCGGCGACCGTTATGTGCTTGAACTCCTTAATGAGAAAAAACTCACGATCGGTGGTGAAAACTCTGGGCATATTCTCTGCCTTGATGTTCATTCAACCGGCGATGGAATTATCGCCGCGCTCCAATGCTTACTGACCATCAACAAAGCACAAACAACCTTTGGGGCAATCTTAGATGAGATTCCTAAAACTGTTCAAGTCATGCATAACGTTCGTATCTCCAAAGAGACTGTATGGGATACAGATGCACTGAAAGCGGAAATTGAGGCAGTAGAAGCAGAGCTTGCCGGCAAAGGACGCATTCTCATTCGCCCTTCAGGCACAGAGCCTGTTGTACGCGTTATGGTTGAAAGTCATGATTTTGCGACTTCTGAGAAACACACTATTAGACTGGCGGATATTATTCGTCAGCAGTAATGATGGATATTCCTTTATTTAGTTGATTAATATAGTTGATTAATCAAAAGCTCTCATCAATTCGATTGAGAGCTTTTTTTTATGAAAATTTTTCTCAGCATAATATCGAAAATTAAGATTGATCTAACACAACATTCTGCACTTTTCATACAAACAATCACAGATTTTTTGACCACTTATTTTCACAAAAAAATTGATGGAACCCGCTGATTTCTATAATCTAAAGAGTATGACAGTTGAATGACAAATCATTATTCAATCGAACCTTTGTTACACAATTGTCACAATCACAAATTAAACTATTGCTATCTCTAAGTATTGACCCTTTAAAATAGATAAATAATATATATGAAGAAAATTCTTATTGTTGAAGACGAAATTCCAATATCTGAAATGATTGAACATTTTTTATCAAGCCAAGGCTTCGAAACTGTGCAAGCTTATGATGGACTTGAGGCTAAAGATATTTTAAACGGATCAAGTAAAATTGATCTGGTTCTCTTAGACTGGATGCTTCCTAAAAAATCAGGCATTGATCTTCTTAAAGAGCTCAAAGCAAGCCGTAAGAATCGCCATATCCCCGTGATTATGTTAAGCGCACGTGCCGAACTTGAAGATCGCCTTGAAGGGCTTGATTCAGGCGCTGATGATTACCTTCCTAAACCCTTTGCTATGAAAGAACTACTTTCTCGCGTTAATTCCTTACTTCGCCGTATTGAAGAGTATGTGGAAGAAGAGAACGAAATTAAACAAGTTGCCGGCATTGAACTTGATCTCGATGCACAGCGTATTACGATTAATGGCGAACTCATCAATGTGAGTGCGATTGAATTTAGGCTCCTTGCTTTCTTCATGACGCATCTTGATCGCGTTTATAGTCGTGGCAAACTTCTCGATCATGTTTGGGGAATGGATAGTTACGTTGATGAACGAACGGTAGATGTGACCATTGGTCGTTTACGTAAGATATTAGAACCCTCCGGTCATCAAAAACTCCTTCAAACCGTGCGCGGTGAAGGCTATCGCTTCTCTACACAATAGTAATATTCATGCCCTTGAAGCGTCAAAGAGATAGGAAAAGCATTCGGATCTAACCTTACCTACCCCTTGAATCTGCTCGCTTTAACAATATGAATAACACGTTACTTTTACCCTTATTATGCTTATGATAAGGGTCCGCCTGAGCAAAATTTAGGAGTCCTATTATGTTGGGTCATCTCTCTATCAAACATTTCATTCTTGAAATATTGATTGCCTTTATACCCGCGATTTTCCTCTCATTTTTCTTTGGTAAGATCTTCATGTGGCTCTTTATCGCCACCCTTCTCTTACTACTTTGGCAATATCGTCAGCTATTTCGCCTATCACGTTGGATTTGGGTGGAGCACAGTTTCTATCCTCCTGAGGGAAAAGGGACTTGGTTACCCGTACTTCATGGTCTCCTACGTATGCGCCTTGAGCGCCGTAAAGAGCGTAATCGTCTTTTAGAGTTTATTCGTTATTTTAGAAAAGGTGCGGAAGCCATGCCAGATGCAACAATTCTATGCGATAAGGATGGTCGCCTGAATTGGTGCAACCCACAAGCAGAAGAGATGTTAAAGCTCCGCTGGCCACAAGATGAAAAACAATCGATCTTTAACTTAATTCGTACACCTGAAATTTTAGAATACTTTAAACGCGGTGATTTCAGTCAACCCTTCCTACTCAAGGTTGATAGTCGTGAGCTTGAATGTCGTTTTTACTATCCGTACATTGAAAACAACCTCCTCGTCATTGCTCGAGATGTCACAGATCGAGAGATGGCCGAGAGAACTCGTCAAATGTTCTTTGCCAATGTGAATCATGAACTTCGTGTGCCGCTGACCGTTTTAAAAGGTTATGTCGAAATGCTAAGTGGTAGTTTATCGGATGATGAACAACATGGCTTTGAAGGAAAAGCATTATCACGCATGGATGATCAGATAGAACGCCTTCATTCTCTCGTGATTCAGTTAATGGCATTAACCCGCCTTGAAACAGCGCCTAAATCAGACAAGTTTACACGCGTAAACCTCTCTGAAATCGCGACTCATTTAGTCATTGATTATTACAGCAACCACCCTGGTAAAGATCAGATTGTGAGAGCGCATATCGATGCAAATATTGAATATCTCGGCAATAGTGATCAACTTAAACAAGTACTGAATAACCTCTTTTATAACGCTATTGAACACAATCCTGAGAATACACAAGTGGATCTATCTCTCACACAAGATGAAGAGGCAATCTACTTCACAGTCAAAGACAGAGGCAAAGGCATTCCGGCAATACATCTATCAAAACTCACTGAGCGTTTTTATCGCGTGGATTCTTCGAGGAATCGTGATAAATCCGGCGGGAGTGGACTAGGTCTTGCGATCGTTAAACATGCGCTCAATAATCATGGGAGTAAACTACAAGTAGAGAGTATCATTGGCGAAGGAAGTACTTTTTCATTCGTGTTGAAGAAGCCAACGACCCATACAATTGAATCAAACGAATAAGATTCACAAAGAGCTATGGCGAATGCTTACGATTCCATAAAAATCCCGCGCCAGCCGTTGAGAAGCTTACGCCTTCTCGATCACAACAATCCTAAGTCAACACAAAATCCTATAAGCATGAGATCATGACAAGAAGGAGAATACCCATCAAAGCTTCAATAATCTACAGCGAAGTTCCGATGGGCTTTCTTCCTCGCAAAGTGTTCAGCCCAACGCCGGCATGCAAACAATGAGCTTCTCGCTCATATCCCTGGCATCGCATGAAATATCAAAAAAAATAGAGAAGCCTCAGACTTCTCTATTCAATCAATGCCTATAAAACAAATCTTAAGCCATGCTTGGCGCTTTATAATCTGCCATTTTTTTCAAAAGGTAGTTCAAGACAAGACCATAAAGTGGCAAGAAGAACACCGCACAAATAACGATTTTGAAGAAGTAGTCCACGATAGCAATCTCAAGCCAGTTCGCTGCCATAAAGGCATCATCGCTTTGATAAAATGCAATGCTAAAGAATACGAGTGTATCAATCAAATTCCCCACAACGGCGGCAGCACTTGGCGCAACCCACCAGCTCTTATTTTGGCGAAGATAATTAAAGACCGTAATATCAATTAACTGTCCCACTAAATATGCCCCAAAACTTGCAAGTGCAATCCGTGCAACGAAGAGATTAAACTCCGAAAGCGCTTCAAATCCAACCCAACCGCCTTTGAAGAAGACGACCGAGAGAACATAAGAGATCAATAATGCCGGGAACATCACTACAAAGATGATCTTGCGCGCTAAACTTGCCCCAAATATTCGAATCGTGAGATCCGTCGTCAGGAAGATAAAGGGAAATGTAAATGCGCCCCATGTGGTATGAAAACCAAAAATCGTAAAGGGAAGCTGCACGAGATAGTTACTCGAAGCGATGATTAAAATATGAAAAAATGAGAGCTGATAAAGCGCTCTGGTACGTTGCTCTTTCGTAAAAATATATTGTGTCATTTAGGTTGTGCCTTAGTTTTTTAATGTGGGAGGATTTCGAACCACGGAATGCGCTATTCTAACGGATTCACCAAGAACAGCAAGCATCAATAAAGCTAAAAAATAAAAAAAGACAAATCAAAAAAAATAAATCAATGATCTGCCCTTTCCTTGGATTCAAAAAACAATAACCCATCCACCTAAGCTAACAAGCACACAGTTCACTTGATCAATTCATACGATATATTGACCAAGATCTCGCCTAATTATCACTGCCTAAAGCTTCTGCAAATCTTTCAAAATTCAGATATTGCGAATACCCTTCAATCGTTTGAAGAACCGATGGATCTTGCATTAATTTCAACATTGCTGTTTCACCCAAATAAGCAAATCCTGCCTCTAGACCTTGTTCAAGTTGTCCTGATGCGGCGAGTGCTTTCAATTCTGTTTTACAATCTTGCGTAATAAGGCGCTCATATAATCGCGCAATACGTTGATTGGTAATATTCTGCTGACTTTCTGAGATATTGGTCATCGGCTGTAAGACAGGATGTGCTGACATCGCTGAATAGATCCACTGCACCATTTCCACTTGATCGAGTTCTGATGTCTTATTAACTAAACAAGTTGCAAAATTTTGAACAGGCTCCACTGCTTTTGCCTGTGGCATTGCCACTAACATCAACGCTAAAGAACCGACAGCAACGGCTTTGAGAGATAACTGCTTTGGAACACTCAATAGACGATTCATCATAACTTCTACCTTATATATTTTAATCGATGATGTATACGATTCTAGTCTCATTGAGAAATTAGATCATCGCGTAGCACCTTGGAATATAACAGATTTTATCACGCTTAACGATAATGCTAAACAATCTTTTCAAGCCAAAATACACTCATAAGAATTCA
>CAZPIQ010000001.1:60108-68099 GCA_964586665.1 uncultured Ignatzschineria sp.
CCGGCATAGACTCCTACGCCGGCAAACATCTCACTACTTTATCTCTTAAACTATTTCATAGCATTACTGCGCATAACGCGATTTAAACCGAATCACCTTACACTAATATTAAAGCGCTTTACGGTCACGATGATCGAGTAATTCTTGTAAACGTTCATTCTTTTGAACACGAATATCGACCCCTTTGACGAAGTAGATAATGAACTCACAAATATTTTGACAACGATCCCCAATTCTCTCAAGTGAACGCGCACAATTCATTGCTTTTAAGATTGAAGGAATCGAACGTGGGTCTTCCATCATGTAAGTCATAAGCTGACGAATGATATTGTCATACTCGCTATCGATCTTATCATCCTCTGGGTAGATCGTTAATACAGCTTCTAAATCCATACGTGCAAATGCATCTAATACTTTTTCAAAGAAGTTAAGACTACGATTCGCTAATGATTCAAGCGCGACTAAAATCGATTCATGCTGTTCTTGTAATGGTGCAAATGCCATTTTAGCGATATTACGTGCTGTATCTGCGATACGCTCAAGCTCAGCAATCGTTTTGATAATGACAATCAATAGACGAAGGTCACTTGCTGTTGGCTGTCTTTTAGCGATGATCATAATACAAAGCTCATTGATCTCCACTTCAAGCTCATTAATCACTTCATCACGATCAATGATTTCACGCGCAAGAATCTCATCACGAGTTGTCATAGCTTTAATCGAATCACGAATCTGACGTTCTGTGAGTCCGCCCATCTCAAGCACTTTGCTCATTGAGCGCTCAAGCTCTGAGTTAAACTGTGCTGAGATATGACTATTAAAATCTAACTTTTTCATACCTTATGTACCTCAAACTTTTATTAAAAACGGTTTTTAGAGAGAAGAATAGGCGGTGATTACAGGGAATTAACCGTAACGACCTGTAATATAATCTTCTGTCTGTTTATGCGTTGGTTTTGTAAAGATGGTGTTTGTATCGTCAAATTCAATTAAGTCGCCGAGATACATGAAGGCTGTCTTATCTGAACAACGTGCTGCTTGCTGCATGTTATGCGTCACCATCACGATGGTATAATCTTCTTTCAGCTCGAAGATTAACTCTTCGATCTTCCCGGTTGAGATTGGGTCAAGTGCTGAACATGGCTCATCCATCAGTAAAATCTCTGGGCGAATCGCAATTGCGCGCGCAATACTAAGGCGCTGCTGCTGACCTCCTGAAAGATTTGTACCATGATCATGAAGCTTGTCTTTTGTTTCGCTCCAAAGCGCCGCTTTCGTTAAAGCCCACTCAACACGCGCATCCATATCCGCTCTTGAGAGACTTTCAAAGAGCTTCACACCAAATGCGATATTGTCATAAATCGACATTGGGAATGGTGTTGGTTTTTGGAAAACCATGCCCACATTCGCACGAAGAAGCGCAACATCTTGTTTACTTGTTAAGATATTTTCATCATTAATAATGATCTCGCCTTCAGCGCGTTGCTCAGGATAGAGCATGAACATTTTATTAAAAGTACGAAGTAATGTTGATTTACCACAACCAGAAGGTCCGATAAATGCGGTTACTTGATTCTCAGGGATATCTAATGTGATGTTATGAAGCGCATGGAACTTCTGATAATAGAAGTTTAAATTGCGTACGCTAATTTTAGAAGCACGCTCTTCTTTTACTTCTGGCGCTCTGTTAGCAGCAGCTGCTGCAAATGCATCTTGGTTTTCGACATTTTGTTTAGCATCTAAAGTCATTCTATATTCCTACTTGAGTTTAGAAATTCACTCGCATCCTATCTGGTGTATGGATCTTACGAAGATCTTACGAAAATCTAATGTCTTAAATTTTAAAAATATTAGATTTGTATGCGGTGATATTGTATTCAATCTATATTACAGGAATATGACAATAAGCATGAAACGATCTGATTCTTCAATAAGTTATCATCCTGCTTTTGACTTGTCATACTCCTCGCTTATCATTTTGACTCAAATGAGCCTCTTAACTTAAACTTCAATCCTATGCTCCAATCCCTCAATCATTATTATATTCAACAATTGAGTCGCAATTGGATAAGAGATTATTCATCTATTGATTAATCTATTGATTAATCTATTGATTAATCTATTTATTAATCTCTTGTATTTGACTTAAAGAACACTCGAACAATGATATTCAGTGCTAGGATTGCCATGGTAATGAAGAATACCCCTGACCATGCAAGCGCTTGTAAGTTACTATCTGGCGTCATTGCGAAGTTATAGATCGTGACAGGTAAACTTGCCATTGGCTCCATTAAGTTCGTACTCCAGAACTGATTTGAGAGCGTTGTAAAGAGTAGCGGTGCCGTTTCCCCTGAGATACGTGCAACTGCAAGTAAGATTCCTGTCATAATTCCTGAAATCGAAGATTTAAGGGTAATACGAAGGATGATCTTCCACTTAGGCGTACCAAGTGCATAAGCGGCTTCACGAAGCGTATTTGGCACTAACAGTAACATATTCTCTGTGGTTCGAATCACAATCGGGATCTGAATCAATGCAAGTGCGATAATACCGGCAATCGCTGAGTAATGCCCCATTCTGACAACTACAACCGTATAAACGAAGAGACCAATGACGATAGAAGGCGCTGAAAGAAGGATATCGTTGATAAAACGAATCACTGCTGAGAGCTTCCCAGCTGCATTATATTCAGCAAGATAAACTCCCGCCATAATCCCAAGCGGCGTACCAATCGCCGTTGCCCAAAGGATTAAAATTCCACTTCCCACAATTGCGTTGAGTAAACCACCGCCCTGACTATTCGGTGGCGGTGTCATTTCTGTAAAGAATTGAAGAGAAATCCCCCCCATTCCTTTTGTTCCTGTCGTCCAGAGAATCCAGATCAACCAAAAGAGACCAAAAGCCATAGCAATAAGGGATAAGCCGATTGCAAATTGATTCACATATTTACGGCGTTGCTGCTTCTTCGCTCGCGCAGCTATCACTTCTGCCTTATTGTATGTATCTTGAGTTTGCGTCGTCATTTTATGCACGCTCCTGTTTCATGAATACTTTTGAAATCGCAAGGACGATAAATGTAATGATAAAGAGTAATAAACCAAGCTCCATCAATGCTGCTGTGTGAAGTTCGCTAGAGGCTTCTGCAAATTCATTAGCAAGTGATGATGTAATACTATTTCCGGGTGCGAAGAGTGAGAAACTATCGAACTGATATGTATTACCAATTACGAATGTCACCGCCATTGTTTCACCAAGCGCGCGACCTAAACCAAGCATTACCCCGCCAAATACCCCTTTTTTGGTGTATGGCAAAATCACTTTCCAGATCACTTCCCAAGTCGTTGCACCAAGTCCATATGCGGACTCTTTCATAATACGAGGTGTTCTTTCAAACACGTCACGCATGACTGAGGCAATGTAAGGAATGATCATAATTGCAAGGATAATCCCGGCAGTTAAAATACCGATCCCAAATGCCGGCCCTTTAAAGATCTCATCTAAGAAAGGAATCCCTTTACTGAAGTTCTCAAGTGGCTTTTGGAAATATTTAGCAAAAAGAGGCGCGAAAACAAAAAGTCCCCACATACCGTAAACAATTGATGGAATTGCCGCAAGAAGCTCAACAGCAACACCGATTGGGCGTCTTAACCAAGGTGGTGCTAACTCTGTTAAGAAAATGGCAATCCCAAAACTCACAGGAACTGCGATTACGAGCGCAATCACAGATGTGACGATCGTACCGTAAATAGGCACAAGCGCACCAAACTCATCCATAGGAGCATCCCAATTTTTCTCCCAAAGGAATTTAAGGCCGAACTCTTTAATACTCGGCATAGATGCGATGATGAGCGAGAGCATAATTCCCGTTAAGAGAATCAGCACGAAGATTGCTGAAGCTCTTACCCCAAAGGCAAAGAGCTGATCCGGAACCGGAGATTGTGGTTTTTTAATACTTTTCATTGAATCTCTTCTTATAAGATAAGTAACGTAATTTGTTTAACGTATTTTGATCAAATCTAATTAATTTTTGATCTCATCTACTAATCACTTTTTATGCGGAAAACCCAATCGAGAGATTTACTAGCTCAGCGATTGGGTCTCCTTTGAAATTTAGCGATATATTAGAGAGCTAAACTTATTTAATTTCAAGATCCGTTTTTAAAGTTTCTTGAATAATTGTTACAACGTTCTCTGGTAATGGCGCATAATCAAGACCTACAACGATTTCTTGACCTTGCTTACCGTAACCCCAGTTGAAGAAGTTCACGATTTCATTCGCAATGACTGGTTTAGTCTGCTCTTTGTGAAGAAGAATAAACGTTGTTGCTGCTAAAGGCCACGCATTTTGACCAGGCTTGTCTGTTAAGTCTTGAACGAATGACTCATCCCACTTAACTTCTTTAGCGGCTGCGCTAAATGAATCGATGCCTGGGCTAACGATTTCGCCATCTTTCGATACGAGCTTCGTGTAGCTTAAGTTGTTTTGTTTTGCGTACGCATACTCAACATAACCAATTGATCCATCGATACGTTGAACGAATGCTGTAACACCGTCGTTACCTTTACCACCGATACCGATAGGCCAGTTAACCGTTGAACCGCTACCTACTTGCTCTTTCCACTCAGGATTCACTTTTGCAAGGTAACCTGTGAAGATGAATGAAGTACCTGAACCATCTGCACGACGTACCACTGAGATGTCTTGATCAGGAAGGTTTAAGCTTGGGTTTAATTTTGTGATTGCAGGGTCATTCCACTTTTTAATTTTACCTAAGTAGATATCACCCAATGTTTCACCATCAAGTACTAATTCGTTAGAACCAATACCTTCGATATTAACCGCTAATACAACACCACCAATTAAGGTTGGGAATTGAATTAAACCTTTCTCTTTAAGTTGCTCTTCTGATAAAGGTGCATCTGATGCGCCGAAATCAACTGTACGCGCATCAATTTGCTTGATACCCGCTGAAGAACCGATTGACTGATAGTTAATGCGATTACCCGTCTCGTTTGCATAATCCGCAGCCCACTTAGCATATACTGGTGCTGGGAATGATGCGCCTGCACCTGTTACAGTTACTGGATCTTGTGCCATTGCGCCTGTTGCGCTCACTGCCATACCAAATGCAACTGCTGCTGTTAATTTAGTGATTCTGCTTTTTAATGTTTTCATACTAAAAACTCTCCTAAGTGTACAAAGTTTAAAAGTTTATGATTTAAGGAGACGGGTCTGAGTGTTTCCTTTTTTGTTCATTCCCGCGACTGAAGACAGTATATAAACCATATGTGACAACTTTGTAACAAAGAAGAGTTTTTCTATGAAATGATTGAGAGAAATCTATCTAAGAAACACCTCAATATTATCTAAAAGCCTTGTTTTACCACACTTAGCAGCAATTAACACCACTAATTCAAGATCGTTTTTCGTCGCTATTTTGAGTGTTTTTTGCGCTCTTATCGATAGATAATCAACAACAAACCCTTCTTTTTGTAACAAAGCGACAGCTTTTTCTTCGATATCTTTGTAACAATGTGTCAAAGATAACGTGGACTTGTCATAATCAAGCAGATTCTGTTTAATTGTTTGAAGTGTTTTAGAGAGAGATAACGCTTGTTGCTTCTCTTCTTCAGATAAATAACCATTACGACTCGACAGCGCTAATCCTGCATCGCTTCGCTCAATATCCACCGGCACAATCCGAATATTAAAGTTCAGCCCCGAAACCATCGCCTCAATGACTTTCAACTGTTGGTAATCTTTCTTACCAAAGCACGCATAAGTAGGCTCAACAATATTAAAGAACTTCGCGACTACAGTTGCAACACCTTCAAAGTGACCAGGACGATCTTTACCGCATAACTCCCCAATAAGCGATTGTGGCGGAACAATTAAAAATGGAGCATCAGTTCCATCTCCATAGAGCATCTCAGGTGTTGGTAAAAAGAGTGCCGAAACACCGGCATTAGTCAGTTTTTCAATATCCGCATCTAAAGTTCTCGGATAACTATCAAGATCCTCCCCTTCTCCAAATTGAAGCGGATTCACAAAAATCGATACAATCACATTTTCTGAATATTGTTTTGCGGTTGTCACTAGCGATATATGCCCTGCATGAAGATTCCCCATGGTAGGTACAAATGCAACTTCTGAAAATGACTCTCTCCACGCTCTCACTTCTTCGATACTTCTTAAAACTTTCACGCCCTCTTCCTCTATCTATTATAGGTCTGTTAAAAATCTGTTAGAAATCTGTTAGAAATCTATTTTAAAAATTTAAAATTTAAAATTAAAAACTATGTTCATCGCAAGGGAATTGTTGTCCCTTAACAGCCTTAAGATATGCTTTAAAAGCCCCCTCAATCGAAGGATCTCCCGCTTTTACACTCTCTATTAAGAAGTTTTTCACAAATTTAGGCTGTACATCACCAGCAATACCCAGCATGTCATGCATGACTAATACCTGCCCATCAGTCATATTGCCGGCACCAATACCGATCACAGGAATAGAAAGTGCAACAGATAACGCCTCTCCCAATTCACTTGGTACACATTCGACAACGAGTAATTGTGCGCCTGCGGCTTGGTGCGATCGCCCATCTTCAATTAAAGCAGCTGCCATCTGTAATTCTCGCCCCTGTACTTTATAACCGCCGGCAATGTTAACAGATTGCGGTAAAAGCCCAATATGCGCACAGACAGGAATCCCTCTTTCCACTAAAAATTGCGTAATATACGCTAACTCTGCACCACCTTCTATCTTCACCATTTCAGCACCCGCTTTCATTAAACAGACCGCAGCATGAAAGGCCTCTTCTTTTGAGACTTCATAACTTCCAAAAGGAAGATCTGCGACAATAAAGGCTGTTCGATTCGCTCTCACAACATTCTCAACATGATAGATCATCGATTCAAGCGTGACCGGCAAAGTTGATGAATGGCCTTGCACAACCATCCCCAAAGAATCTCCCACTAAAATGGTCTCAATCTTGGCTGATTCCATCGATTTTGCAAAACTTGCATCATAGCAAGTGAGCATCGTGATTTTCTCACCTTCATTTTTCATCTTTAATAAATCTGTTACTCGGACTTTACGCATTGACCTCATCCTTTTTAGTACTTTATTTCCTGTTTTTTTTCAGGGATAGCCTGAACAATAATGTTCTATAGAGTAGCCCTTTTAACACGGTTAATCTACCTATGGACTCACCAGAGATTGAGAGGGTGTTTTCATTCGATTATCAATTCATCATCGGGTTTGCTACAATTTTCCAATTATCGATAAATCCAATGGTCGATAAAATCAATAAAACCCATCACTGAGCAGAATCCTATTCCCAACTCTATACATTAATAGCCTTTCCAATACACTCTTTCCAACACGGACCTTATAACGATCTATGCGCTACCACTACCTGAATTCAATTCACCCTATTATTGATGAATATCTTGAACGATTTATTCAAAAAGGGAGTATTGTCATCGATGCTACGCTTGGCAATGGTCATGATACTTATAAGATCGCACAAAAAATGGGAAGCAATGGCATCATCTATGGGTTTGATATTCAGCAAAACGCGATCGACAATAGCCGAGATTTACTCAATACATTGCCGAAACCGCGCCCACAAATTCACCTCATTGAAGATAGTCATGCGCATTTCACCCAATATATTCATGAGCCAGTCGACTTTATTATCTATAATCTTGGATATTTACCTAAAGGCGATAAGGCCATTACGACCTTAGCAGAATCAACACTTGCGAGCGTCAAAGCCGGACTATCTCTCTTAAAAGGGCATGGAATGATGCTAATTGCCGTATATCATGGCCATGATGCCGGTAAAGAAGAGAAAATGGCGCTCGAAACTTATCTTATGAATCTCAATCAAAAACAGTTTAATGTTTTCAAACAACAATTTATTAATCAACAAAATACACCACCCTTTATATATCTCATCGAGAAAGCACAGAATCGTGTAGAATAATC
>CAZPIQ010000001.1:68199-73133 GCA_964586665.1 uncultured Ignatzschineria sp.
GAAACAGAAGAGCCTCCGGCACCCAGTGAAGCTGAATTAGCGGAAACTGATGAATTTGGGGCAGATAAACCTGTGACATTAATCGTATCAATGGTTCCTTCTCCTGAAATCGTGGCGATGGAAGAAGCGATGGCTAAAAAACGAGCGGAAATTGAAGAGGCTCGACGTAAAACCAATATTATGAATGCAATGAGAAGTGATGTTCGTCGCTTAGAATTCAACCTAGAACTTGCGACTGGAGAATGTTTTGAGAATCACATTGCCAATAGTAAACGTAAACATTACAGATTATCTGTTCTTATATTCGAAAAACCACTTCGATCAGGTGTTCACATCAGTAGTGGCAATCCAGCATTTGATGCTTGTGTAACCACTATGACCAATAAGCTTATTAAAATCCCGGCAGAAATGGAGCGTATTCGCAAGTTTGCCCCACGATTTGGCGATGGATATATATTAGAAGCCAATTTCTAATCTGAATCCTAAATAGCGAACCTATTAATGCCTCCTAGCTTATTTGTATCATCGTCTTATCAACATGATGCTGTCAGGCTTACACCTACTCAGTCCTATATTCAATTCAAATAACAAATAAAAAACGGATAGCTTTTAAAAGCTATCCGCTTACTATCCGTTTGCTAAATCTAATCTATCAACAATCAACAGATTAGATTAAACTACACTATACTCATTAACCAAAACGTTTAATGCTGTATGGTGTTGGATCAATAATGGGTGTTCTACCCATGATAAGGTCAGCTGTAATCTCACCTGCTGCCGGGCTTTCACTCATTCCCCAACCTGTTGCTGTGTTGATCACTAAGCCTGGATATTTATCAACTGTCGAGATGATTGGTGAACCATCTGCTGTAGGTGCGATACATGCACCCCATCTTTCAAGTACTTGTGAGTTTGCAAATTGTGGGAACTCAGTTTTCATCTTATTGAAGACGTTATCTAAGTGTTCATTATTTGCCGTTGCTGTACCGACACGATATTGCTCAAATGGCGTTACTTCATCCATTGTCCATGATGTTGGCATTGCGAATGAATTGAAGAAGTCTTCACCTAATTTGAACTCAAGCGGAAGATCATCACCCCCTAATAAGTGCATGAATTTAGGACCTAAAAGGAAGCTATCTTTAGTGATTGAGCTTGTGAAGATACGTGGAGCGACTGCATATGTACCATCTGATTGTTCACGGAAGTGGATACCATTAGGTAAATGAACGTTCCCTTTTGGTGCGCCTTCTGCACCCTCTACCACTTGTTGTGAAAGGTAAACGTTAAGCGTTGGAAGATCTACTCCCATATTTCCCATGAAGAGACGCGCCCAATAGCCGTTCGCTAAAACAACTTGATTTGTTTTAATAGACCCTTTTTCGGTAACAACTTCAGAGATCTTACCACCTTCAGTTTCAATACCGCGCGCTGCACAGTTTGTATAGATCTTCACGCCAATACGTTTTGCATATTCAGCAAGCACGGTTGTCCCACGCTCTGGATCTACGGAACCTGAGTCTTCTTCAAATCCTGCCACTTCCCAAGGTGTTTGTGCATTAGGAAGACGTGCTGCTAACTCTTCACCACGAATGATGCGTGTTTTAAGCGGTGTATCAAAACCAGGATCAACTGAGTTAAGATCAATCCACTCTTGAACAGTTGTTAATTCTTCTGGTGTAATAATTGCTTCAACACGACCTTGCGTACGATATGAAGTATCTGCACCCACTTTCGCGTTCATTTCACGCCAAAGTTTTTTACCATAATGGTGAAGTGGGAAGATTTCTGGTGCTGTTTTATAGCTGATAATTTGACTATAAGCACGGCCTGATTGCTCACCCGCAACAACGCCTTTCTCAACGATCGTTACGCTTAAACCACGTTCACGAAGGTTAATCGCACTCATAATCCCTTGAATACCACCACCGATGATCACAACATCAGATTGCGCTGGTAATGGACCTTCTGTACCCGCTACAAATGGTGCTCGCGATTCTGCTGAGATTAATGTACCCTCTCTACGAACCATTGGTGTTACAACTGCGCCTGCGCCTAATACGCCTACAGCGCCCGCTCCTAATAGAAATTTTCTACGAGAAATACTCATAATGAACTCCGTCTATGTTTAAAAGATATGCCTAAATTTTTGTAAGCGCGTATCTTAACATGAGAAAATTTTTATTGATCATTATCAATTTTTAGGAAGTTTCAAGCTTCTATATAAAATTTATACTAGACAAAATCAATACATCAGAGAGATTCATCACAGCAAAAAAATAGATCTAAAAATAATGTCTACAAAAAATACACTGTATAACATCGATAAAACAACAACCTGTAACATTTTTCAACCTAAAACAAATGCTTATTTTTCAACCAAAAATGACCAAAATCTGTATCACTTTATGCTATTTTTTCACCATCTGAAAAATCTGTACTGTTTTTTTTAGTAAAACTGCCATCCTCATAATGTGTAATAATAATCCAGTATTTGCTAAAAATACCAACAACAATAAACACTCTCCATTGAGATTTATTATCATTAACACCCTATATTTTGATCAGGAATAATACAAGAACAAAAAACCTCACAATGATTTCTACAAATAACGTGAATCATCGTGAGGTTTTGTTGGATCTTGGCGCAAATATTTACGTCTATCTGTTAATATTAATCTCAGTATACTAACAGAAATACTCTTGAGAGCTCAATCCTCATTACTGCCCTTCAGGCCATACAAACCAACCTTTAATTTCAGGATCAGTTTCGATAAATTCTCGCATCTCATCCGATTGGAATGCCTCAGTAACATCTGCAATCCATGATGCATTTTCATCTTTACGTTGAACGGTTACAAGTAGCTCAAGATCAGGTAGGAATGTTTCATGTGCGAGTGCATTTTCAGAACCAATTCCGGCAAGCATCGCAACACCACCTGGCATGATGCCATAATCGATCTCTTCGAGTAATCTTGGAATAAGCGCTGAATCAACCTCGGTAAATTGTAAGTTCATAGGATTGCTGATGATGTCATGCTTTGTTGCCACCGCAAGATTCACATCAGGTTTTAATTCAATCCAACCAATCTTTTGTAAAAGGGCATAAGAACGCGCCGCATTCGATGGGTCATTCGGTACTAATACAGAACCCCCCTCTTTGATATTATCGAGTGATTTCTGCTGCGTTGAATAGATAAATGCCGGAATTGAAGGTGTATGCACAACCGATACGAGATCTTGCCCTGTTTCTTTGTTATAGACGTTCAAATATGCCTGATGCTGCGCCGTATGGAAATCAATCCCATCTTCATGAAGCGCCGTATTCGCATCGCGCAGTGAGCTAAAATTACGGAAAGTAACTTCATAACCTTTCTCTTCCAACTGAGGCTTTACAACCTTCTCGATTAACACATTATGCGCACTCGGCGGCATCCCGACACGAATCACTTGTTTATCATCATTACCTGAGTCACCACATGCTACCAATAGCGTTCCAGCAAGCAATGTGACAGCAACATTGAATAGTTTTCTCATTACCAACACCCTCTCTTTTATATTTTTTTAATATCTAACGTGATTGATCCTTAATTTCTATGCGTATTGAATTGCTTTACTGAAAAATAAATAAACATATAACGCATACATGAATTGTATTTATTAAAACATGCTTTGATTAGAAATAAAACCGCTTGATGAAAATAAACTAAAATCGTTATATCGAGTGTAGCGGACTGCCCTTTTTCATTAATCGCCGACAATTCACTTTTTTGTAAATATACTTTTAGACTTTACAGTTTTATTTCCTAACCATTTCTCCAATCGTATTAGATGCGTCCTAAAAAAAGAGAGGATTACCAATATCAACACATGAACAAAACAACATCTAACGCTATCCTATACACCTCGTTTAACTCTAACCCACTCCTCTTTTAATATCTTTTCTGTGGTATTACATATTTCTATTTTTCTTTTATCAATACATTTAATAATTTTTTCGTAACGACCAAGAGAAAGTCCGCTACATGAATCTACCGTCTCTTTTAAACTTGCCAGTTTCTTAATTAAATCATCTGAATTTCTTTTACCTGAACTGCCTTCTTTTTGCTGGGTAGCTGACAGTAATAACCGTATATAATAATAAGAATCTGAAAGATCCGCTCTTTTTGCTTCTATAACGACCATAGCATTTACATCACCATCCTGATAATTATCTCTTAGCCCTCTAATAACAGATTCCACCGAAGAATTAAAAAAAGCCACTTGCTTTCTCAAATCATTTATCCACTCCTGTCTATTTTTAGAGAGGACTTCAATGTTAATTCTGTATCTATTTTGGAATATAACACCTATAAAGCTGACGATAACACCTATATAAACTAAAAAACCTACAATTAAAGTTATTTTATTTTCAACTTTAGTAGAATCAGATTCTAAAGCATCAATTCCAGCATTATAAGCCAATACTCCAACTATTATAAAAATTAAACCGGCAATATAAATAAGCCAATATGATTTTAAGTGATCACAATCATCGTTTTGATACAAGTTATTATTAACCATATATTATTTTCAACCTTTAGCATTAATCCACTTTTAACAACTAAAAATCCACCCTAAATTGCTGACTCTTAATACAATAGAGATTACCAACGAAAATACTACCTGTCCCCTAAGAAGTCAATCATCTCCGATAATATCGGGTAGTACTCGACAATAGGTAAATAATATCTAATTTACAAACGAAATAATTAACCGCTTTTCAACAAAATTATGATCAAAACATCTAATAATTTAGAAAAACAGCAAGTAATATAAAAATCCTTATAAGGGTATTTATATGCCTCGTCCTAAAATACGTTGACAGGTTATAGCGCCTGATGAACTTCATCGGGCGTTTTATAATTTAATGATAAATGAGGTCTTAGTTTATT
>CAZPIQ010000002.1:0-6249 GCA_964586665.1 uncultured Ignatzschineria sp.
TGATGATAGGCATCTTATAAAAGCGAGAAGGTTATGAGATCTTCTCGCTTTTTTGTTGTGTGTAATATTAAACCTATTAAACCTGGTTAAACCTGGTTAAACCTGTGATTGGGTTAAATACCAGCCGGCAATACTCTCTCTTGTGACTTCTGTTGGAAGCACTTCATGGGGGAATTCTTCTGACATAAAGAAGATGATTCTACCGGCAAGCGGATCGACACGAAGAATCTCTGCTTTTTCTGCGTTATAAACAATGAGCTCGCCACCATCGCCGGGTTTCCATGCTTCATTCATATAGAGGACGGTGGTAATTTTTCGGCGATTTTGCCCTTTAGCATTATCACTGTGTTTTTTATAGAAAGCACCGCTCGGATAACGGCAGAAGTGGGTTTCAAAGTCACGTAAGCCAAGGTAACAAGTCGTATTGAGCGCGATGCGGATCTCTTCCATTTTTGCCATATACTCGGCAATCGCATTGCCCATTTCAGGATCTAGCCAAACGGTTTGATCGCCTCTCACAGTTTTATTACCTTGAAGAGAATCTTTGCGACCAATGCGGGCATCTTGGAGCTTATCAGGGATAGCATCTTTAATTCTAGTGATCTGTTGCTGTGTTAAAAAATCATCCCAAATGAAGAAACCTTGGGTTGAGAGACCATTGATAAGCGATTGAATTTCCATTGTGAATCCCAATAAAAGGGGAAAAGGGAAGAGATTTATACAGCGCTTTTTTGTGGAATTAAAATAAAAAAAATTAATAAAACGTTCATATCAATGATGGATAGTGCTTTTTGGCGCTTTGACAGGGTGTTTTATAGCTAAATTTTTTTCAAAAAAGAGGATGTCAAAATATTTTTTTACAGAAAAGTGAGCGAGACAAAAGATCAATTTATGCCGAAGAAAGAGGCGCTGTTTTATCAGGGAAGCTATTTTAGTGTCATCTTGATGTCATATTATCCCTCTAGGATGTTATGTAACCCGCTAGCAGAACGGGATACTTTCATACTATTTGATTTTTGGAGATCAATACATGACACGTAAACGTGATGAATTTGAAGTAAATAACCAAACAAAAAATGCCGCATTCTCAGAAGTCATGGATGCGCGTATCTCTCGCCGATCACTCTTTAAAATCGGTGGATTGGGGTTGACTGCCGGTATCGCCGCAATGTTTCCTTCTAATCTTTTTGCCGCAAGTGAACAAACAGCAGAAGTAGTGAAAGCAGCTGCTGCGGGCAATGTCACATTTAAACCTGTTCCTTATTCAGTACTTGATACTGTTATTGTGCCGGAGGGTTATAAGGCTGTTGCGTTCTACAAATGGGGTGATCCTGTTGGCTTAGAAGGCAATAGTCCAGAATTTAAAAAAGATGGTTCAAACACCGCAGATGAGCAAGCAGCGCAAGCAGGTATGAACCATGATGGGATGGCTTATTTCCCATTAGGGGAAGGGGATGAGCGTTCACGTCGTGGCCTTCTTGCAATGAATCACGAATATGTTGATAACGGTCTTCTCTTTACAGATGGAGATGCAAATTGGTCAGCTGATAAAGTTTTAAAATCACAAAATGCAATGGGAATCTCAGTCGTTGAGGTTGCTAAAAATCAAGATGGCGAGTGGGAAGTGGTTCGCCCTTCACAATACGCACGTCGTATTACGCCGCATACTCCAATGACGGTATCAGGCCCGGCAAAAGGGCATAAGCGTTTTATAACAGAAGCAGATCCAACAGGTAGTCAAGTGTTGGGGACTATGCAAAACTGTGCAAATGGTGAAACGCCATGGGGCACCTATTTAACCTGTGAAGAGAACTGGGCAGATATCTTCGTCAAAGAGGGTGAGCAAAATCCACTTGAGAAGCGCTATGGTTTAGCGGATGCTGATGAATCTTATCGTTGGGTTGAATTTGACGATCGCTTTAACGTGAATAAAAACCCTAACGAAGTGAATCGCTTTGGTTGGGTTGTGGAAATTGATCCTGAAGATCCAACTTCAACGCCGGTCAAACACACAGGACTCGGTCGCTTTAAGCATGAAGGTGCAAAACTCGTTGTAGGCCCAGATCAGCGCGTTGCTGTTTACATGGGCGATGACCAACGTTTTGAATATATCTATAAATTCGTGAGTAACGGCAAGTATGATCCTGCGAAAGGGAAGAAGAATAGTGAGCTTCTAACGGATGGTACGCTCTATGTTGCTCGTTTTGATGATAATGGCAAAGGCGAGTGGTTACCGCTTGTATTTGGTCAAAATGGTTTAACAGCTGAGAATGGGTTTAACGACCAAGGCGATATCGTCATCAATGCGCGTGGTGCTGCTGACGTTGTTGGCGCTACAAAAATGGATCGTCCTGAGTGGATCGCAGCAGACCCTAAGAATCCAGGAAGCATCTACTGTACGTTAACGAATAACAGTAACCGTGGTAAAGCAGGTTATCCGGGTGCTGATGCTGCGAATCCGCGTGATAATAACCTCTTTGGTCACATTATTCACTGGCAGGAAGCTAATCAAGATGTCACCTCTCCAAACTTTGAGTGGGATATCTTAGCATTAGCGGGTTCAGATCAAACAGAAGATCCAAATCTTAAAGCACAGAACAAGGGTGATGCATTTGGTAGCCCAGATGGTCTTGAGTTTGATAACAACGGAATTCTTTGGGTACAAACAGATGTCTCATCATCTACCATTAACCAAAAAGCATACGAAGGAATGGGGAATAACCAGATGCTCGCAGTAGATCCTGCGGATGGTCATTTCAAACGATTCTTAGTGGGTCCTAATCGCAGTGAAGTAACAGGTATCGCCTTTACGCCGGATAATAAAACGATGTTTATTAATATCCAGCATCCAGGCGAACCAGATAGCGGTACCACGAATCCAGCAACCCCACTTGCGCTCTCAACATGGCCTGATGGTCCTAAAGCAGGTCGTCCACGTGCTGCAACAGTTGTGATTCAGCGTATTGATGGCGGTGTAATCGGTAGCTAATCGTTTTCCCTGGCATAATGAGTCCTTAAGAAGAGAATGATTGCAAAATTGATGCTCTGATTCTTGATAACTAAACCCTGATTGAGTGAATATCACTGAATTAGGGTTTTCTTTTTTGTGGTTTTGTTAATTCCATTGAATTTGTTTAACGTTAATCAACAATCGATTGTTAGGAAGAGTATTGTATACTTAACATTCAGATACCGAATTTTGATAGCGGAGAATATCCTAAGGGGCAATAAATGAAGATTCCATTCTTTAATATGAAGAGACTTGCGACCGTAGTCAGCGCGGCGTTACTTTTAACAGTGACAGCAGAAGCGTGTACTCGCGTTGTGTTTCATGGTGAGAATAACCGAAATATTACGGCGCGCTCGATGGATTGGAAAACGGATGTAGGTACCAACTTATGGACGCTTCCTAAAGGTATGGAGCGTACAGGCGAAGCAGGAGATCGTTCTGCTAGATGGACTTCTAAATATGGGAGCGTTGTCGCGACAGGTTATGATATCTCCACCACAGATGGTGTGAATGAAGCGGGTTTAAATGCGAATCTTTTATGGCTCGTAGAATCTGATTATCCCAATGCGATGATGAATGAGGAGAAACCGACTTTAGCAATCTCGCTCTGGGCACAGTATATGTTAGATAACTTTGCAACGGTCGCTGAAGCAGTGGAATTCTTAGAAACAGAGCCATTTATTGTTGTCACAGCACAAGTACCAGGTGAAACGCGCTTAGCGACGCTTCATCTATCGATGTCAGATGCAACTGGCGATAATGCGATTGTAGAGTATATCGATGGTAAACAGGTCATTCATCACGATAGAAGCTATCAGGTGATGACTAACTCTCCGACATTCGATAAGCAATTAGCCACGAATGAATATTGGCAGGGGATTGGTGGTACTACTTTCCTCCCGGGGACTAATCGCGCGGCGGATCGTTTTGCACGCGCATCATTCTATATCAATGCGATTCCGACAGATGGCTCAACGAAAGATTCTGTTGCGAGCGTCTTTAGTGTGATTCGTAATGTTTCAGTACCTTATGGTTTAAATACTGAGGAAGAGCCGAATATCTCTTCAACAAGATGGCGTACGGTTGTGGATCATCAAGAGCAGCTCTACTTTTTTGAATCTGCGCTCTCTCCTAATATCTTCTGGGTAGATCTTAAAAAGATAGATTTCGCGCCAGGGGCAGAGAATGTGAAAAAGCTTGAACTTGGGCCAAATCAAGGCATCATCTATTCGGGGGAAGTTTCTGATCAATTTGTAGAAACGCCGGCATTTAAATTCTTAGGTGTAACAGAAGCTGAGCTTCAAGATGAGATTGCTAAAGAAAAGGCGGAAGCTGCTACTTTAAAATTGAAAGAGACCGAAAAACTCAAAGAGAACGAGAACGTTAATCAATAAATTATGCATAAATTGATGTTCATTGATTCCCACATTCATCTTAATGCCGGCGAGTATCAAGCAGATCTTCCGGCATTATTGGCTAATGCATTCTCGAAAGGCGTGAAGGCTTGGATAATCCCAGGGACAACCCTTTCTGATATTGCCTTACAAGTTCAAATTGCGAAAGAGAATCGCAATTGTTTTAATGCTTTTGGCATTCATCCATGGTTTTTAGATGAAATGCCGGAGGATTGGTATGAAGTATTAACGCAAGCCCTTAAGCATCATCAAGCAGTTGCGGTCGGTGAGTGTGGGCTTGATTTCTCAAGAGAAGATCATGTGTTACAGAAACAAATTTTTGAGGATCACGTTAAACTCTCGATCACATTCAATCTTCCGCTGATTATTCATTCTTATAAAGCCGTGGATGATGTTTTAAAAATTTTAAGGAAATATCCCTCAGCACGCGGGGTTTTTCATGCCATTAATTGTAGCCCTCAACAATTAACTCAAATTTTAGCACAGGGGTTTTATGTTGGATTTGGCGGAAGCGTGACCTATTCAAGGGCGAAGCGTTTGCAGCGGCTTTTAGCGCAAACGCCACTTGATCGATTGCTAATTGAAACAGATGGACCTTATCAAATTGGGGCATATGGTGAGAATGGTCATCGGCATCTTCCTGCTGATCTATTGCATATTGCCCATTTTATTGCAGAACAAAAATCGCTAGAGTTAATAGAACTTGCTAATATAACCACTACAAATGCGATTCATTTATTTAATTTGGAGATCAAATGACTATTAAGAAACCTGCGAGACTCTCTCAACTACTCTCCATTGAGTTTCCAATTATCCAAGTACCGCTTTATCATGGTGGTTCAACTGAATTGACGGCCGCTGTATCGAATAACGGTGGGCTTGGAATGATTGCAGGGGGCTTTTTAACACCAGAAGCGCTTCAACATGAGATTGCTGCGGTGAAAGCATTAACAGATCAAGCTTTTGGCGTGAACCTCATGGTTGCCTCACAAGTAGATGTGGAAGCGACACTTTATGAAGATGCTTTGAATCGACTGAAAGGATTTGCCGGCGCTGAAGAGTTAGATTTTGAAAGTCTGAATACTGATGCGTGGGGGCTCTCTTCACTTGAAGATTTGATTGATGTCTTAATTGAAGAAGAAGTCCCTGTTGTGAGCTTCTCATTTGGTATCCCAAGTAGTGAAGATATTCAGTTATTAAAAGAAGCGGGCATTAAGATTATTGGTCATTCAACTCATATGATAGAAGCCATTCTTTGGGAAGATCGTGGGGCGGATGCCCATCTTTTACAAGGCATTGAATCTGGCGGAATGCGTAATACCTTTATTGGCGATGCTAAAAACATTCAATTTAGTGCGCAATCATTAGTGACTCAAGCCAATCAAGTATTAGAAAAGCCTTTTGCTGTATCGGGTGGCATTTTTAATAAAGCGCTTTTCGCATCGATGATTATTCAAGGTGCTGATGGTGTAGGAATGGGAACGGCCTTTATGATGACGCCTGAATCGAGCTTATCAGACGATGAAGTTGAAAAACTTCAAGCAAGTAATGAGTACGATAGTGTGTTAACAGAGCATTGGACGGGGATTCTGGGGCGCTGCTTTAGTAACTTAGGAACACAGCAACTTCGTAAAGTTCGTGGTAAAACCTTACCATTCCCAGAGCAACTCTTCTTAGTCCATGCCGCAACGCTCGATGAGCTTGAGATAGGCGATACACCCATTGAATTTCAACCGATCTGGGCGAGTATTAATGCGCCATTTTGTGCAAGAATATCCGTACAGGGTGTGATTGAATCATTAGTGAGTTAATTAAAATCTTACT
>CAZPIQ010000002.1:6349-8697 GCA_964586665.1 uncultured Ignatzschineria sp.
TTATAAACAAGGCAAGAGCCACAACGTGGTTTTCTTGCAACGCAAGTATAACGGCCATGTAGAATCAGCCAATGATGTGCATCGAGTAGAAATTCTTTAGGAATGCGTTTAAGCAGTTTATCTTCAACTTCTCGCACATCTTTCCCCGGCGCTAGACCTGTGCGATTTGAGAGTCTAAAGATATGGGTATCAACGGCCATGGTTGGGTGGCGAAAAGCCGTGTTGAGCACCACATTCGCAGTTTTTCGGCCAACCCCAGGAAGTGATTCAAGCGCTTTACGGTCATCCGGCACTTCGCCATTATATTTTTCCGCTAAAATCCCACAGGTTTTATAGAGATTCGCGCCCTTAGAATTGTAGAGACCTAATGTTTTGATATACTCCTTAATCTTCTCTTCGCCGAGATCATACATCGCTTGTGGTGTATTCGCCGCTTTAAAGAGATGAACGGTGGCTTTATTGACGCCAACATCGGTCGATTGTGCTGAGAGAAGCACCGCTACTAATAGCTCGAAAGTAGAGCTATAAACAAGTTCCGTTTTAGGTTCAGGATTTTCATTGCGTAAAATCGTAAAGAAGTTTGTGATCTCTTCTTTCGTCATTAATCGTTGGTACTCTTTTTTTCTGCTCATATTTTTTATATTAGAATTTGATATTTATTTTTCATATACGTTTTATCTGCGTTTTATATACATTTTGCAGGCATATGGATAGGCATGTTTATTGGCATGAATGAATGCTCAAAAGTGAGCATTATGAACCTAGATATCTTAACAAGTTATGCATCATGCTTCAGAAATACCTTATTACGCATTTTATAAAATGGTTTATAAATCACAAGAGATAAAATAAATCGGTTTTGTAGAGGTAAATTGCGTAAAATAGAGCAGGATATTGATTAGGCTGATATTTTATCAGCTTTTGACGATAAGCTTTTGAGTTTTCAGATGTTTGATCTGAATGGCAAACCTTATAAAATGATCAGTCGCTGATTGATATCTATTGATAGAGCGCCTTATATTACAGGAGATAACATGCAGTTCGATCGAGTTAATCGTTTAATCTTTTTTTGGATAGGGATCTTTTTATCACTCTATCTGCTTCACCGTTTAGCCCCTGTTTTAGTCCCTTTTTTAGTCGCATTTGGACTCGCGTATTTAGGCAATCCAATTGTTCAAAAAATCGAGTCTAAAAATATTCCAAGGGTTCTCGCTGTCTCTATCGTGTTTGTAGGGTTGATAGGGATTCTCGCAATTATACTAATCGTGGTCATTCCCCAACTGATCAATCAGATTTTAGCCTTTTTAGATAAAGTGCCGACTTACTATTTCTGGGTGCAAGATAATATCTTCCCCCGTTTAGAAAAGATGCTCTCGATTGAAGATATTAAAACCAATCAAGAAACAGCTCGAAAAGCACTAACGCGTTCGTTGAATCTTTTAGGCGAAATTACTTCTAAAATCGCGCCTTCTATTACCAGTATTATCTTAGGGATTGTCGGCTTTGCCGTGAGTCTATTCTTGATTCCAATGATCACATTCTACGTCATGCGTGATTGGAGTGTGATTACAGAGAAGATGGAAACCTTGATTCCAAGAACGGTATTTCCAAAAGTGATGAGTTTCTTACATGAAGCGAACCATATGCTCAGTAGTTTCCTTCGTGGACAGGTAACGGTCATGTTCTGTCTTGCATGTATCTATGGAATTGGTCTTACGGTTGTTGGGGTCGAATATAGCCTTGTGATAGGTGTTATTGCCGGTTTAATCAGCTTTATTCCTTATTTCGGAGCAACATCGGGTGTGATTATGGGATTGCTAGTTGCCTGGTTCCAATATGGAACATTAACGCATTTAGCACTTGTTGGTATCGTATTTGGAATTGGTCAATTGATGGAGAGCTTTGTATTAACGCCGATCTTAATCGGCGATAAACTGGGTATGCATCCTGTTGCGGTTGTCTTTGCCTTAATGGCGGGTGGCACACTCTTTGGTTTTACCGGCATTTTATTAGCATTGCCGGTATGTGCTGTCTTAATGGTGGCATTAAGAAGATTATATCATTCGTATATTAACAGTGAGCTCTACTTAGGAAAAAATCCGGAAGCGTAATGATGACTATCATTACTTCATAGCCTAAGACTAGATTTTACATTTTACAAAAGCGCAGAAGATTTTATTTTCTGCGCTTTTTTTTAGGTCAGATTTTGCGAATTAATTCCACTGAAAAACAACTTTATTTAAGAGGATATTTTGTAGAAGAGAAGTCTGTATTAACCGATAGTTAGATCACTATATATGATCAGATCAATCTATGATCTGAATGGATGATTGAGTGAATAAATTTGT
>CAZPIQ010000002.1:8797-24657 GCA_964586665.1 uncultured Ignatzschineria sp.
CCTTGAGGAGGGTTATATGTTACATGTACTTCGTATAGCGAGTGCATTTATCGGCATTATTGTAGGTGCTGGGTTTGCGTCTGGTCAGGAAATACTTCAATACTTCACGAGTTTTGGTTATATGGGAACCTTAGGTGCTGTTTTGGCAACGGGGCTCTTTGCTTATTTAGGGATGATGTTAACGCGTATCGGTAGCATCATGAAAATTCAGTCACATAACCAAGCGATTTACAGCTTAAGCGGTAAAACTTTTGGGGTTGTGGTTGATGCGATCCTAGTAGTGACCCTTTTTGGAGTGGGTGTTGTAATGGTTGCCGGCGCAGGAAGCCTTGGTAATCAATTCCTCGGGTTATCGCCATTTGTGGGTAGCCTTGTGATGACTGTATTGATAGTCGCAACGGTATTAATGCCGATTGACCGTGTTATCACCTTAATTGGTAGTATCACCCCATTTTTAATTGTTGCGCTTGTAGTGATCTGTATCTATAGTTTGTTTACTTATGGACGATCATTTGAAGAGCTAGAGCCGATTGCGACAAGTATGGAAACATCACTTCCGAATTGGTTTATTTCAGCGATTAACTACGTGTCCTTTAACATTGCAGTTGGTGCTGGTATGGCGCTGGTAATGGGCGGTAGTGAGCCTAATGAAAAGATCGCAACATGGGGCGGTTTCTTTGGTGGTCTTGGAGTAGGGGTATTAATCTTAATTGCGCATCTTGCGATCTTCTTAAAGGTCGATGTAGTAGGTGGTTTCCCACTTCCGCTCTTAAAAATCATCGAGAACATTTCGCCTGTTTTAGGGATGTGTATGGCGGTGGTTCTCTTTGGAATGATCTATAACACAGGTGTTGCAATGTATTATGCATTCGTTGCGCGTTTCACAACAATGCAGACGAAGAAATCTTATATTTTTGCAGTAGTCACAGGGGCTGTGGGTTATGTTGCGAGTTTTGTTGGGTTTACGGATCTGATTGCTTATTTCTACCCATTGATCGGATACTTAGGGCTCTTTCTAATCGCACTCTTAATTTACGCACCATTTAAACTTCGTAAAACAAGTGCAAATCAGAAATAGATTCCAATTATTCATTTAAAAGAATTATAGACAAGGCACTAACAGGTGCCTTGTTCTCTATCTGCTCGTGAATAACCGTATACGTTAATCACCATTGAAGGATAATAGGTCTGAGGGCGGTCACGTTTACCACAGAGATTGATGCGTCCATTAGCAATAGAGCGTGCCATGCCATAAGCATATTCAGCTCTTGGGCTCATATTAATACCACCTCCAATATTGCGCGTGGTTTGAATATAGAGATGATAGGGGGCGAGATTTTGGGCTTCATAGTAGTGAATGAGCGTATTTCCATCAGGAATAAAGGTGCGTTCATCATCATAAAACATCATCCAAGCGGACCATTCATATTGTTTAGCATCAACACATGATTGCCCATCGGTTGTACCACAAAGCGTGATATAGCGCTCTTCAATGCCGGCAAGATTTTTAGCAAGCTTGAGATCTTGAGCGAGTTGAAGCGTCACAATCTCTTTTTGTATGGAGATTTTTACATTTTGATAGAGAGGAATAGCGAGCAGAAGAATCGTTGTTGAGATGATAAGTGTTATTAGAAGCTCTATTAGTGTAAAGCCATTTTCGCGGGATCTATCGCATTTTTTGGGAGCGGATATTTGAGAGATCATTGTTATTAAAATCATTACTATGAATAGGGAGATATCGATCGATAGTTGAATCGGATATCCAAAAAAATAGCTAAGCCACGGAAGTTAGCTTAGCTATGGATCGTTCTAAAGAATCATTGGGAGAATGAGTTGATGTTCATTATTAGCTATTTTGGGTAGATTGACTTTTAGCTTTTGTTTCATCTTTTGAAGTATCTGATTCAGATTTTTCATCATCCTGAACGGCTTCATCCGTATCATTTGCCACAATTTTGGTATCTTTATCGAAAATGAGTTTATCAATATTCTGTTCGATGGTTTTCTCACCAATTCCTTTGACAGAAAGAAGGTCATCAGCCGATGAGAAAGGACCATTAGCATCACGATATTCAACAATTGCAGCTGCTTTGACAGGACCAATATTTGAGAGATTATCGACAATCATAGGAACATCTGCTTCATTAATGTTGATGGGCGCCGCGATGGTCATAGAAAGTAGGGACGCACCTAAGAATCCTGCGGTAATCGCTTTAAGTGATTGAACGAGTGTGTTTTTTGTTGCTTTTGAATGTAATTGTTTCATCTATTAACTCCTTATCATTGATGAATTGAACTCATTATTGAAAATTCATTAGTCGAATTGACGATTCAATTCAGAAGGCTCATAAAGTTAGGGATTGAAACAAAGATATGGGAATAAAAGTTTAAAAAAGTCCGTTTATGCTTATGACTATGACTATGACTATGGCTATGCTGCGAGCATAATCATAATTTCTTCGTAAGCTTCCGTCTGTTCGATGACAATCTTTTGATGGCGTGCTAGCTCTAGAATGGAGAGGAAAGAGATCGTAATTCCATAGCGTCCTTCGACAGGATTAAAGAGCGAAGCGAAAGCGGTAGGCGTTGTTTGCGAGAGTCTTCCAATAAGTTCATCCATACGATCAGTAATCGAGATACGCTCAGATTCAACCTTATGTTTTTGGCGAAGATCGGCTCTTGCGAGAATTCCTTTAATAGCATTCACGAGTTGCGAAAGCTCCACTGTTGGGGCGGGCGGGATAATTTTTATTTCCGGCGTTGCAGGCGATACAGGAAAGATGTCACGGTAGAGCATCTTCTGCTTGGTAAGTAGATTAGCAACTTCTTTATATTGTGCATAGAGCTGAAGCCTACGAATTAATTCCATTCGTGGATCAGTCTCCTCTTCATCAGGATTATCCGTTTCCGGCATGGGTAGTAAAATGCGTGATTTAATCTCAGCAAGCCAAGCGGCCATTACAAGATATTCAGAAGCAAGATCAAAACGCTCTTCTTCAAGATGATCAATATAAGACATATATTGCTCTGTAATATCACTAATCGGGATATCTAAGATATCGAAGTTGTTTTTACGAATAATATGCAGTAGAAGATCTAAGGGGCCTTCAAACTCATCAAGCCAAATCTCAAAAGCATCAGGCGGAATAAAGAGATCAAGCGGAAGCTCAAGCTGCTCGCCCTTAAAGGTAGCAATATTATCTTGTTCGATCATAGAGAGTCTTTTGAATTGAGAGAATCTTGTAAGAAAAGTATTTTAGGAGGAGTTGAATTAAAAAAAATTGAAGCTATTGGAATAATAAGGACCTAAACAGTGTTATTTAGGTCCTTATCATGATCTTGATTCAAATCTTTTTATTGATGTATGACTTTATCTAAATGTAACGTTATCTTAAAAAAGGGATTAGATAAAGTTTCTTAAACCCACAGCGTCTTTGAGTTTTAGAAGCATCTCTCGTGCCGGAATACGGGCTTTTTCCGCACCTTTTTGGAGTGTTTCTTCAATGATTGCTGGGTTTGCCATAAGCTCATAATATTTATCACGAGCATCTTTAATCTCATCATTAATGAGGTTAAAGAGGGCTTTCTTCGCATCGCCCCAGCCCATACCTTCAATAAGTGCTGCGCGGAATGCCGCAGTCTCTTCATTGCTCGCAAATGCTTTATAGATTTCATAAAGATGTGCGCTGTCTGGATCTTTTGGCTCGCCAGGTTCAAGGGAGTTAGTCACGATACGATTAATTGATTTTTGAAGCTGTTTTTCAGGTAGGAAGAGCGGAATCGTATTATGGTAAGACTTACTCATTTTACGGCCATCAAGACCAGGAAGGATCGCTGTTTCATCGTCAATCACTTCTTGTGGCATCACAAAGAATTCTGATTTGTAGATATGGTTAAAGCGCTGCGCGATCTCTCTTGCGATCTCAACGTGCTGACGCTGATCACTACCTACCGGCACTAAATCTGCGTTAAAGGTAAGAATATCTGCCGCCATTAATACAGGATATGAGAAAAGCCCCATCGTCACACCACGATCAGGATCATTCTCTGCCGCAAGGTTTTCATCAACAGATGCTTTATAAGCATGTGCGCGGTTCATCGTGCCTTTTGCCGTCACGCAGTTAAGAAGCCATGTGATTTGGGGAATCTCTTCGATATCAGATTGGCGATAGAAAACTGCTTTATCTGTATCTAAGCCAAGTGCCATCCACGTTGCGGCAATCTCAAGGCGAGATTGATTCACAAGCTCAGGGTCTTGGCATTTAATGAGTGAGTGGAGGTCTGCTAGGAAGAAGAAAGCACTATCGTGAGATTGACTGAGCTCAATTGCCGGGCGAATCGCACCTGCGTAGTTCCCTAAGTGGGGTGTACCTGTCGTACTAATTCCTGTTAAAACCGTCTTCTGTTTCATTGTGATTCCTTTAATTGCAATAATCCGGAGTGATTTTACATATGTTTGACATATATTTTATATAAAATATATATTCAAAAAAATACTATTTTGAGTGTTCTTCTTCAAATGAAGGCGCACCAATTGCAAACTGCGGTGTGAGCGCTTCAGTGTATTCTACATTATATAGATATAATCCTTGAGGAGGAGCTGTTATTCCACCCTTTGTGCGATCCTTGCTATCGAGAACGGTTTTGACGTAGGAGATCGGCTCTTTACCAAGACCGACTTCAAGTAACGTGCCGACGATATTACGGACCATATTGTGTAAAAAAGCATTGGCTTTTAGTTCGATTTCGATCATATCGCCCTCTTTTTTAAAGGTGATGTAATACATATTTCGAAAAGGCGTATTTGCCTGACATTCCGATGATCTAAATGCCGAGAAATCTTGCTCGCCTATAAGCGCTTGTGCTGCTGTTTCCATTGCTTCGACATTCAACGGATGATAGTTCCAAAGGGCATGATGCCTTAATAATGGGCTTCTGAAAGGATGATTCCAAATACGATAACGATAGGTCCGGCTAATAGCGCTAAAGCGAGCATGAAACTCAGGTGTGACCTTGACGATATCTTTAGCCGCACAATCAGGCGGTAGATTGGAATTGATGCCGAGCATCCAAGCACGTTTGGGCCTGATTGCCGCAGTTTCAAAATGTACGACTTGACTATAAGCGTGAACGCCGGCATCTGTACGACCTGCGCAGATGAGTTTAATCTCTTCATTTGCGATAAAACTCACAGCTGTTTCAACGGCTTCTTCAATAGAGCGAACAGGAGGATTGAGCTGTTTTTGCCAGCCTTTAAAATCCTTTCCATCATACTCAATTAAGAGCGCATATTTTTGCAGGGAGTTCTCGGCATCCTGAGCGGTTGCCATGTTTTCGTGAGCAGTTGTTAGATCAGTCATAAATATTGAAATATTGGGGCAGGGAGGTAGTCATTTTCAAGAAAATGACTACTCTTTAAATCGTTTGGAATCGATAATTTTAAGAGAGTTTTCCATGGCGATTCTAAACTCAGGACCTTTTTTAAGGGCAAGCGTCACAAGAAGGATATCCACAATGGCAAGATCTGCTAAGCGTGAGATCATTGGCATATATTCTGAAGTATCTTCTTTTGTGCCTGATTCTAAAACAACTGTGGCATGAGCACTTAGCGGTGAGCCTTTTGGTGCAAATGCGATGACTTTTGCGCCATTTGAGAGCGCAAGATCAGCTGAGTCAATGACATCATGGCTTTTTCCCGTATGAGAAACAGCAATTAATACATCTTTCGAGGTTAAAAGGCTCGCGGCCAAACTATGAACATGATGATCGGTATAAGCTGAGACAGGAATTCCAACGCGAAGAAGCTTTTGTTGAATATCATTAGCAACAACGCCCGAAACCCCATGCCCAATACAAACCACTTGGTTTGCATGCTCTAAAAGGCTAATCGCTTGGTCAAGATCATCTTCTTTGAGATATTGCTTCATATGTAAAAGCGCAGCACTCGATTGATCAATCAGTTTAGTAATGATGCTACCTGTTGAATCATGTGGGGAGATCGAACCATGAACAAATGGTACGCCTGATCGTAGACTTTTTGCAAGGAGCTGTTTGAAGGTATGGAAACCCTCATAATTAAGCGCATGGCAGAATCGCATAATCGTCGGCTCAGAGACGCCGGCTTTTTCAGCAAGTGCGCTAATAGAGAGATCAACGGCCTCGTTAGGGTGTGCTAATACCCAATCTGCGACTTTTGCTTCTGATTTGCGAAGTTGATGATAGTTGTTTTGAATATGCGATAACATAAGTGCCTCTTCCTTTTAAAGGTAACGAGTGAGGATCTGTTGTAATCCTACAAGCGTGGCATAAGGGTGAATAATAAGGTAGGTCGGCGTCTCTTCTAGTAGATTGTTTACGGAAGCTTTATTTAAAAAAGCCTCTCTAAAACCTGAATTTTGTAAAAATTCGCTAAAGCGCGGGGCAAATCCACCGCCGATATAGATGCCACCAAAGGCGCCTGCCGTGAGCGCAATATTACTTGCAACATTTCCTAGCATCGAGCAATAACGATTGAGAACTTTGATTGCAAAGTCATTTTTATACTCAAGTGCTGCGCTAAGAAGACCGATAGCATCGATTGGGAAATTGGGTCTGATGTTTTCAATTTCAGCCATGATGGTGATGAGTCTTGGAATCCCTGACTTGCATCCTAAAAAATCTTCAACAATGATCGGTCTATCTAAGGCATTGATCGCAAGCTCGATGATTTTTATCTCTTCGGAATCTTGAGGCGCATAGAGAGCATGACCTCCTTCAGAAGGAAGGCTAATAGGCGAAGCGCCTTGAGTGCCCTCTATAATCATCGCTGTCCCAAAGCCTGTTCCTGTGCCAATGACAATTTTAGGAAGGGAATTGAGTAGTTGTGATGCTTTTGGTGTATGCGTACCAATTTCGATCGTCTCTGTTTGTGAGAGATGATTTAAAGAGAGCGAGAGTGCTTCAAAATCATTGACAAAAGTGACTTTGGTATTGAGCGCTTGCGCCGTCTCATTTTGACTAAAATCCCAATGGTTATTCGTTAAAACAAGATGATCATTTGAAATAGGCGTTGCAACCGCAATAAATACATGGTCCGGCATCTCTTCATTAATATCGTTTAGATAGGTTGATATAACCTCTTTCGGTGATGCAAAATTCGCCGAAAGATATGTCTCAATATGACGAATAGCATAGTATTCATCAATAAATGCAACCCTAGAGTAGGTTGCACCCATATCTGCGACAATAATGAGAGGATGTTTACGCTTCATGGTGTCTAATCCATTCTCCTAGGTAACTCAATGCTTCGTTTAAGCCAATGTCAGGTTTGGTAGATGAGAAAAGTTGCACAGTAATTGGAATTGTGAATTCTTCAGCAAGTGCTTTTCTCACTTTAAGAAGGGAGCTACTTGCCTCATTTTTACTAAGCTTATCCGCTTTTGTTAAGAGGATATGAGTCGGAAGATTTTGATGTTCGCACCAATGCAACATCTGCTTATCAAGCTCTGTTAATGGATGACGTGAATCCATCATCATAATCAAGGCATCGAGTTGATCTCGTTTTTCAAAGTACCCTTGGAGGATCTTTTGCCAATGTTCACGCATCGGAAGTGGAACCTTTGCGTAACCATAACCTGGTAAATCCACAAGATAAAGACCATCTAGTACTTCAAAGTAGTTAATGAGCTGTGTTCTTCCGGGAGTTTTACTTGTACGCGCTAAGGTTTTTTGGCCTGTGATAAGGTTTAATGCACTTGATTTTCCGGCATTAGAACGACCTGCGAAAGCGATTTCACCTCGGCTATCGTCAGGAAGTTGGTTAAGACCATTAGCACTTGTTTTAAAAGTCGTTTTTCGTAGTAAAGTGCGGATATCTTGCATGCATCAACCTCTTGATCGTTATAGTTTGTATAACCGTGCATTCTACCCTTTTTTACGAAAAATTGCACGAACAGAGGCTTCTGGTTGATAGGGTTTTTTCGGGGTTGATAAAGCAAGCGCAATTAAGCTTGTTAGAAAGAGAAGCTAGTGAGCTTAAAAGGCACTTTATCAATACGAATGGCTGTTAAAGAACCTTCCCACACACAGCCTGAATCAATACAGTAGGTCTCATTTTCAATATGAACACCAAGGCTTGCCCAATGACCAAAGATGATTTTGGTACCATGATGAAGTGGTCGCTCAAACTGAAACCAAGGTTTCATCACATTACGATCGTATTCTTCAGTTTTATTATCAAAATCAAGCGAGTGGTCAAGATGAAGATAACGCATGCGCGTAAAGTAATTGATAATCGCCCGGCGACGATCCATGCCTGAAAGGGATGCTTCCCAAGCGCTTGGTGTATTGCCAAACATCTCGGCCATTAAGGTATGGTATTCATCCTCGGGTGCTTTTTTCATATGCTTTTGAATCTCAGCACTAAGGCCTAAAGCTTCTGTAATTGTCCACATTGGCGGAATGCCGGCATGGGCAATTGCAACGTCAAATTCAGGAAGATAGCGCATAAGCGGTTGTTTTCGAAGATATGCTTTAATTTCCTCTGCGATATCACTCTCAACAAGCTCATGATAAGTATCGCCACGGCGAAGTCGCGTCATACCCTCGGCATAGACAAGATAAGAGAGATCATGATTGCCTAATACAGGGAGTATTGATGACTCATGCGCCATAAGATATTTCATCACGGCGAGAGATTTGGGTCCACGATTGATAAGATCACCGACAAGATAGAGTTTATCTGTGCTATGTGAGAAGTTGATTTTCTTGAGGAGTTTGATGAATTCATCATAGCATCCGTGAATATCACTCATTACATATGTAGCCATAGGTGCCTCTATTGTGGGTGGAACTCTTATTAAATGGAAGGTAGGTAAAAAGGTTTGTGAATTAGACAAACCATTATAGATAGTGAAGGTTACTCATCTTTCTGATCTAAATATTGCATCATAGCGATGAGTCCATCGATCTCAGCTTCAGCAGCCCAAGGGTAGTGAATAATATCTTCAGGAGAAATATCACTACGCTCTGCTTCTTTTAGATAATTGAGTATATAGCCTTCATTTTCACTCTCTAAAAGCGTGACGACGACAGTGAAATAGGGCTCTGCTCGTTCAGGTTCATGACTATTAATAAAGAAATAGATGATGTCAAAGATCGCGGGTAGTGAGTAGTAGTGTGGCATAAATCGATTTTTAGTAATACTAAAGTTGATATTGCCAAGAGCACTATTATAGTTGTGAAGTGCTTCATCGAACTCACGTTGTTGTAGGTTCGCCCAGCCTAGCATTGATTGTGTTCTACCGAGATTATAATAATCAGGAGATTCCGCTTTTTCATGTGCATCAAGCTTAAATAGCAACACTTCTTTCGCTTTTTGGTATTGCTTGTATTTCAGATAAAAAGCTGCGTAATTCTCAAGGGCTAAGATAGTACGAATATCATTAGTCGTGAGATGTTCAAGATCAAGGGCGAGGGCTGCTTTATAGTTTGCTTCAGCTTTTTCAAAGTTATTGACAGTTTCGTAGTAAACGCCAAGATTACGTAGCACCTCTGTATATTGAGGCGAGTAGGGATGGTTTTCATGAATCTGCTTCGCGCGAGTTAGGAGCTCTAAAATGACAATACGTTCTGTTGCCATATCAAAGGTCCAAACAAGCTTCACTAAAATATCCGCAATCTCAAGGTCATATCCTTGCTCTTTCTCGTAAATATCGAGTGCATTAGTATATTGGAAACGGGCAAGATAAGGATTTTCTTCAAGATCAGCAAGCTTCACAAGCCCTTTCGCATAAAAGGGTGATGATTTATCGCGAGCCCCTTTTTTCACAGCTTGAATATAGTATTGACGGGCTTTAATCGGATCATCAGCAAGTAAGAAATAATCACCAGTTGTAATAAGCTGATCAATTTGTTGGGTAATGGGAAGATCTCTAAAGTCTGCTAATAAAACTTTCTCTTCTAAAACTTCAAGCGGATCTGGCAGATAAGGGTAGGCCATCGCTTCATCGAAATCTTCATTATTAAGATCTTCATCAGAGAAATCATGAAGATCATCAAAGTCCTCTTCAGATCCAAGCTCATTACTAAAATAGTTATTTCTCTCGATGCTTAAACTATGGTCAATTCGGTCAGCAATACGAATCATTGCCAGCTCATCTTGATGGCGGTCATGGAGGTAAGGGCTTGTAATCGGCTCATCAAGGTAGGCAGATTTACGATGAGGGAAAAGCGTGATGATCAGACTTTCGTCAATACTTTCCTCATCAGGATCTGATTTTTGAGTGTTCTCAGATATTTTCTCTATTGGAGGCTGTTTTGTGTTCGGTTCATCCGAATCATTAAGCGTTGTGATTTTAAGGGCGATAGCACCATTATTAAGATTGTTAAGCGCTGAGGCTACCGTGCCTGATAAAAAAGGTGGTGTTGGTGATTTTTCAGTAATTTTTTTATAAGTTTCTAGAACAACACTTAAGATTAGTGGTGATTTTTGATCGGCGTTTTGAAAGGCGCGAGCGATCGATGAGAGAATAATAAAAACTAGCACAAAACCGATCACTAAAAGATAGTATCGGGTAAGAGATGCAAATTGCAAAAAACGATGTGACAGAGATATCTTCATTTACGCTATAACTTCACCAATGATACCGGCATGGCAAGGTGCCAAAAGGAAAAGTATCCGGCATTAAGGGAAACAGTATACTATAAAATTAAAGGGCAATAAAATAACAAGATCTCAATAAAAATATTTTTTAATGTTTTGGAAAGTCTGTTGATTATTAATGAGAGTCATTGTTATGAGAGAATTGTTTTAATTTGTTTTTGAATGGATTGAAGGATTACCCTATCTCATTGATCTGTTTTTTTAGGAAGCTTGTAATTTAAATGCTGATATTGATTATAGCGCTAAAATTCTAATTCTATATATTGATGTTAAACGTTAGGGTTTACGTTAGGATTTAACTTTGAAATTAAAGAATAAATATCATCAATAATGCTGAAAAATGATTAATTGCGATTTATAAATACACTTAATACTTCCGCAATAGGTTTGGGTTTTGGGAGTGTTAAGATCGTTGATTTAGGGATGAAGTAATATTGATTTTCAGCAATTTCTTGAGCGAGCATTTTCTGAAGTGATGCTTTTGGTAATATGACATGGAACACCGATGCTTCAAGTGTGTAATGGGTAAATTGATGTCTGAAGTTTGTAATATGAATGCGCGCTTTAAAGTCCGCCAGTGCATGATTTTGTAGGACCGGGCTGCTGATACTCTTTTTATTGCGACCCTTAATTACTAGTTCAGGCAGTGAATAGAGGCTTCCCCAAATGCCGGACTCAGGGCGTTTTTCTAATAGAATTTCTCCAAACTCATTTTCAAAGATAAAAAGGGCAACTGATTCAGTCGGATTCGTTTTCTTAGGGGCTTTTGCCGGAATCTCGTTAACTTGTTCTTTTTGAAACGCGGTGCAATGTGATTTCATAAAGCATCTTTCACATTCTGCTTTGAGCTTACAGAGGGTTGCACCAAAATCCATAATTGCCTGCGTGTAATCCGCAGGATTCTGTTTACAGAGAAAAGCATGGCTAATGGGAGTTAAACGCTTATCGAGCTCTTTGCGAGGCGCGGTCATGCCGGTAAGGCGTGATAAAACTCTTCGAACATTGCCATCTAATATAGCAAAGGGTAGATTAAATCCTTGAGCGAGAATCGCATTCGCAGTTGTATCCCCAATGCCTTTTAAACTTCTAATTGCCTCAAAATCGGGGGGAATAGTACCATTAAACTCACTCACTAATTGTTTGCTTGCCGTATGCAGATTACGAGCACGGGAATAATAGCCAAGTCCTTGCCAAAGCTTTAATACTTCATCTTCAGAGGCTGATGCCAAATCTTCCGGCGCTGGAAAAGCCGTCATAAATCTCTCGAAATAGGGAATAACCGTTACCACTTGGGTTTGCTGAAGCATAATTTCAGAAATCCAAATCCGATAGAGATTAATCTTTTCGCTAAATTGTGATTGGGGTTTCCACGGTAGATCATGACGACCTTCACGCTCAAACCACTCTAGAAGGTGGGTTTGAAAGTAATCGATCTGTGATTGAGTGATCAGTGCGAGAAGTGTATCGTCTTGTGGAATTTGATGGGTCATTTTAATACGGGACATTTTAAAAGGATTAGGAGATTACAGTGAGTAAACAAGGTGCTAGTGTACAGTAAAAAGCCCTCACAAGGAGGGCTTTCATTATATTGTCTGAACATCTGAACATCTGAACATTTGATCTTATTATCTTGATGATAAATTAGAGATCAGCCTCAATGTCTTCGCTCTGCTCATCCTTAGGATGAGGAAGCACAAGATTTAAAACAATTGCAAGTACAGAAGCAAGACCTACGCCCGCAAATGGGAAGCTTCCGATTTCGATTGTATAACCACCTACACCAGTAATAAGCGTCGCACTTACGATCACAAGGTTACGCGGAATAGTGATATCAACTTTCGCGTCGATTAACGCTTTAAGACCAAGGCTTGCGATCGTTCCGAAGAGAAGAATCATAATACCGCCCATCACCGGAAGCGGAATTGAGTTTAAGAATGCGTTGAACTTACCGAAGAAAGCCATGAAGATTGCAAATACAGCCGCATAGGTCATGATGAGCGGCTTATCATTTTTAGTGAGCATGACTGCACCTGTTACTTCGCCATAAGTTGTTACAGGAGGACCTCCGATAAGGCCGGCAACACATACGCCAAGTCCATCACCGGCTAAGGTTTTATGAAGACCTGGGTTTGAAGCATAATCTTTTCCAGTCACTTTACCAATTGCCATGATGCCACCGATATGTTCGATTGCCGGTGCAATTGCCACAGGTAACATAAAGAGTGCCGCCATCCAGTTCACTTCAGGGGCAACAAAGTCCGGCATTTTAAACCAAGGTGCATCTGCGACTTTTGCAAAGTCCACAAGTCCAAGGCTCGCAGCAACCGCATAACCAATTGCAATACCCATTAAGATCGGTACAAGACGAAGGAAACGTTTACCGAACATCGTGACGAGAACCGTTACCGCAAATGTGATTGTTGAAACAATGATTGAAAGCTTGTAGTCAACTACTTGCTCACCGCCTGATTTACCCATTGCCATCTGCGTTGCAGTCACCGCAACCGAGAGACCAATCACGATAATGACAGGGCCAATTACAACAGGCGGAATTAAACGATGAACCGCATCAATGCCTTTCACTTTAATTGCAAAAGCGAAGACAAAGTACATGAAACCTGCGGCAAAGAGTCCGAAGAATGTAGCACCAGGACCCCAAGTTTGCATCGAGAAGATGATCGGGGCGATAAAGGCGAATGATGAACCTAGGAAGATTGGCACTTTCCAACCGGTAACGATTTGGAAAAGAATAGTACCAATACCAGCACCTAAAAGTGCCATTGAAGGGTTAAGTCCCGTTAAAAGCGGAACAAGCACCATCGCACCGAAGGCTACAAAGAGAATTTGCAGACCCGCGACGGCATTATGAAGAACTTGCATGAAAGTACCTCTAGGGTTAAATGGGAAGAGAAGGGGAAAATTTTGCTTTCGGAATTATATCAGGTTATTCACTGATTGCATGACTAACATGATGGATCGTGATCTATATTCTTCAATGTTATTGTTTATGACATCATTCATGATATCGTTCGATGAGTCTAGTCGGTTTTGAAATTGATGACTCATTTTGTTGAAGTATTACAAGTTGTAAGGCCATCTTATAAAAGAGAAAGTAGAGAAGATTCATCATAGGGTTAATTTACCCATCACAAATAGTTGTCATCTTAATCATTTTTTGAGATAGTTTGTCTTGTGTTCTTTAATATCAATCAATCAAACAACCCAATAACCAATAAAAATAACGATAAGAGGATGTAGTTCATTTATGAAAACGTATCGCCTAGTAATGTCATGCCCTGATGGAGTGGGAATTGTTTCTGCTGTAAGTAGTTTTTTAGCAGAAAATGGCGGCTGGATTATGGAAGCAAATCACCATTCGGATCTTGAAACAGGGCTCTTCTTTATGCGTCATGTGATCAAGGCTGAGAGCTTACCTTTTGGTATCGAAGAGTTCAAAGAACGCTTCACCCCGATTGCTGAAAAATTCAAACTGAATTGGCGGATTGTTGATACGTCGAAGAAGCATAAAGTGATGTTGATGGCGAGTAAGGAAGCGCACTGTTTGGTAGATATTCTTTCTCGTTGGCATGCAGATGAGCTTGATTGTGAGATAGTCGGTGTGATCTCTAATCATAATGATTTACGGAGTATGGTTGAGTGGTATGGGATTCCCTTTCATCATGTACCGGTTGACCCAAATGATAAAACCCCAAGTTTTGAGAAAGTGAATGAACTGATTGAAGTTTCGAAAGCAGATACGATTGTATTGGCGCGTTATATGCAGATCATTCCGCCGAATCTTTGCGAGAAGTATAAACACCGAATTATTAATATTCATCATAGCTTCTTGCCATCATTTATCGGGGCAAAACCCTATCATCAGGCGGCTAAACGCGGTGTGAAGCTAATAGGGGCAACCTGTCATTATGTCACTGAAGATCTCGATGCCGGTCCGATTATCGAGCAAGATGTCATTCGTATTTCCCACGAAGATTCTGTGAAAGAGATGGTTCGTTTAGGGAAGGATATCGAGAAGATCGTCCTCTCCCGTGGGCTTCGCTATCACTTAGAGGATCGTGTGATAGTGCAGGGCAATACAACCGTTATTTTCTAGGATGATTTTAGCCAATAGAATCGCCCCTATGAATTGTGATTCAAATGATTCAAATGATTTAAAAAGAAAACCCTATCGAATTTCGGTAGGGTTTTAATATGATGTTTAAAATATTGAATATATTCAATATGTTGAAAAATGTTTAATGTCGGATAGCTGCCTATAATCGACGTGGCTTAGGTACTGGTACTGCTGCCGGCATTTTTCCGAAAGTAATTTCTGGATTACAGCCACTGAAATTCCAGTTGTTAATCGTCCCTTTATTATTCGTTACAAGTGTTAGCTCACAGGTGCCGTAGGTATATTCTCCAGACCAAACATTCGGTCGTGTTTGCCATGAAGTTTTCCAAGTATAAACTTTGCCGCCTGAGTTTAGCGGTACTGTGCTTTCAGGCGAACCCCAGTCGAGAAGCGCTTCATCCACATTTCTGCCCATCCAAGATTCCATCGCATCAGAGCGAGTACGTTCCCTCATGGACATATAGCCTGGGGAGAATACTTCATTAGCCGGAACGCTAATTGCAGGACCATTCATGGTAACAGCCGCACAATCATCACTTAAGTGGTATTCGAGTGTTTTAGCAACTTGGGTCGCAGGATCGAAATTCACATAAATCGTGCAGTTGTTATCATAAGGGGTCCATTGCAGTAAGTAATCATTCTGATTCTTAGTGATGACGGTAGGTTTACCCCAAACTTGGGTGTAATCTTTGACAGTAAAATTATTGCCCATCGCATAACGCATATAAGTGTTAATTTTATATTGTCCGCCCTGCGCAACTTCAATTTTAGCGACTTGCTTAGCAATCGCTTCGGGGGAGGTATCTTTTTTTCCAGGAGAAAAGACAGCATTAACAGCTTCATCAACAGTAACGCAGCCAGAAAGAAGAGTGGCAGAAACAATGCCGGTAAATATCAGTTTTTTATTCAACATAAAGGGCCTTTTAAGGGATAACAATTGTTTTGAAAGACTAGATTATAATCTATATTTTTAATAATTGTGATTATAAGCACCCTTCTGAGCTCTTTGTGTTTTTGATGATATTGAATATCTGTTCTGCGCTCTATTTAACTGAGGTTAGGGTAAAATGAATAGAGCCTAAA
>CAZPIQ010000002.1:24757-51096 GCA_964586665.1 uncultured Ignatzschineria sp.
ATGCAGTACGATTTTAGCCAAACAGATCCACAGCTTATTTATAAGTTGATGGCTTCAACCATAACGCCAAGGCCGATTGCCTGGGTCACGACAAAGAGTCGAGCTGGGATTGCTAATGCCGCTCCTTTTAGTTTCTTTAATATGATGGGAAGTAATCCGCCGATCATCGCAATCGGGCTTCAAGCGCAAGCAGATGAATTGAAAGATACGACACGCAATATTTTAGAAACGGCGGGTTTCGCCATTAATCTAGTAAGTTTTAGCCAGGCGATAGTGATGAATGAGACCAGTCGTGCTTATGAGATGAGCATTGATGAATTGGCGGAGAATAATATTTTAACGACGCCCGCAAGCAGTATGGATTTACCACTGATCCAAGATGCACCTGTTAAAATGGAGTGTATTTTGCATACTGCTATTCCAACAGGAGAAAATCAATATGTCATTTTGGGAGAAGTCAAAGTCTTTCATATCGATGATTCTGCTTTTACAGATGTAGAGTCAGGTTATATTGATGCCTCTAAATTAGATCTCGTGAGTAGAATGCATGGACGAGGCTGGTATTCTCGTAATAAAGATCTTTTTGAAATGTTGAGACCTGAGTAGCTTTTTAAACCGTATTGTCATTTCTGTTTAAGAATCATGATTGTCATATTAGGTAAATATTCTTTCTAACGATGCATTATTCTTTAAAAGAAAAGTGTTCATCAATACTTTCAATAAAAAAAGAGAGCCGGCATTCTGATGTTCGGCTCTCTTTGTTGTTCTCTATACTGCTATCTTTTAAAGCTATCTTTTAAAATTGACGAATCGATTATCCTTTGACGATATTTTTTGCCGGGAATTCAACCTCTCCAAATTCAATCATCGCATTAAAGAGACGTACCTTTTCATACGAAGAGAGATCATCTTCATGAATATCTGCTTCAACAATTAAACCATGATGCAAAAGCGCTGCGCGTTTAGTGCCTTTTAAGAGTGGTGACTTAGGTGTATACCAAATCCCCTCTTTTAAGAGCGCAATATTGGCGATCGTTGTGTCGGTAATGAGCCCATTTTGAGTAATGAGAACATCATCGCACTTACCTTTTTGCTGAAATAGTGTGTTTAGCACAGGACGCTTTTCAAATTTAAAGCTGTAATCAACATCTGATTCAATGAGCCTTAAGCTTGAAACCTCACGCTTCTCGTAGGGAATAAACTCAATTGCTTCGATTGTATCGCTATAAATTACTCGTGTGCGATAAAGTCCTTTAGGGGGAATTGATCCTGCTTTCATGAGGGCAAGAGGGAGTGAAAGCGGTTCAGGGTTATCTAAGAATGCCGCTCTTGTTTCATCCATTCGAGTTTGATGATAAGCAAGAGATGAGAAGAATCCCCCTTCAAGCTTGATCGTTTCAAGAAATGGGGAGATAGATTTTTTCGATAAGTTCGTCATATTCACTCTTTGCGGTACTCATAGCAGTAATGCCGCCACCACTTTTAAAAGTGTAGCGGAATAAGATCTCGCCCTCTTCGAGCGCGTTTAAGGTTAAATCTTGGTGGGTTTCAATGTGAGATTGAGAATCGATACTAGCATTTGTCTCAGAGGTTTCACGTGAAGCGATATCTGTATCTCTCTCAAGATAACGAATGAGAACCGTACTATCAAGATTCTCGCCATCAAAAATGCCGGCAACGCCAGAATAAAATCCGCGATCATAGGCTTCTAATTCTGAGAGAATCTCCGTTGCGCGTTCGCGAGGAGAGCCTGTGATAGAGCCTGCTGGTAAAATGGTATAGAGCAGATCGCCTAAATTTTCATGGAAATTGACCGGCAATGTGCCTTCAATAATAGAGCTCGTTTGGAGAATTTCACCATCGCCTCGTGTGATGCGATCGACATAACGAAATTGACTAATATGCGCATTACTAGCAATAAGCGCAATATCTGAAACACCTTCTTTTGCAACTGTCTCATGCTCATCTATCTCTTTGGGATTTTCGAGTAACACTTGCTCGGCATTGGGAATGCCGGCATTAATTGTCCCCTTCATTGGGAAGGTTTTGATGGTGCCATTTTGAATGGTCACAAAAGTTTCCGGCGAGAAAGAGCAGAAATGATCTTTTAAGAAAATACGATACTTCGCCTTTGTACGAGCGAAAATCTCCGGCAATGTGAGATTGCATTGGATTTCGGTTGGAAAGGTCAGATTTGCGAGCTTAATTTCCCCGCTTTGAAGATGGCTCATGAGTTTCGAAAACGAAGCATCATAACGCTCAAAGCTCACAGGTTTTTTTATCCATGTGGGTTGAAGAGCTTCCATCTTATCAACTTGGTAGCTTGTTTCAAATGCCGAGACATTACTATTGTTTGATTGAATAACACGCCCATTAAAATCATACGCGATTTCAAGAGGATTGATCTCATTAAGCGGAATTACGATATTTTTGGCAGTATCAAAACTAGCGATAAAGAGAAAAGGGATCTTCTCTGTTGCGAGTTGGTTGATGGTTTTAATGGCACTTAATCTATCTAAATAATTCATCTTAATTTGACCTTGTCAAAATAGGGTGGGTAGGAGAAGCTCCATTATTCAGGCGTGATAGTCGGCTTGATATGATTCAAAATGGCACTTTATGAGAAACGCTTTTAAGAGATCACATCAATGAGTTTGAAAACTTGCGAAGATCACGACTGATGCTGTTACTTCCTAGAATCGTGCGAGTGTTCGTTTTTTTCTCTATCAGATTGTGCTCCTTCAGAGAGGTTAGTTTCAGCTCTTAAAGACGCATCTATTGCGAGTTGGCGTCTATTCTTTTTAATTTCAAAATAACTAATGGCAAGAAGTGAGCTCACCATAATAATCGCACCAATCCAGAATTGCATCGTCACAGCCCAGCCGAAGACGATAAAACCGAGGAAGGTATTTAGGGGAAGCTTTAAATAATCAAACGGTTGGATAAAGATCACATCCGCATGCATATACGCTTTCGCAACGGCATATTGCGCGATAGCGGTTAAAAATCCAAGAATGAGCAGTGCCATGAGGAGTTCAATTTCTGGCATGAAAACCTGATCCGGCGTATGGCTAAAGTTATCTGTAAGGGCAACTACAAGGTTAATTGGAACCATTAAAATATAGAGATAACTCACCATCGTCAGAGGATGATCTTTATCAGAGAGGTGCTTCATTAAGAGTGCATGCATTGCCCAGAAGAAGGCAGCTAACAGTGGGAAAATTGCCGCACTATTAAAGTTTTCGCTGTTAGGGGCTAAAATAATGATTGCTCCGACAAATCCGAGCAATGTTGCTAAAACACGGATCACGGTAAAGCGTTCACGCAGAAAGAGAAAAGCACCAAGGCTTGCAAAGAGTGGGGAGGTCATTAAAAGTGCAACGCCTTCACCAATGGGAAATTGAATCGCGAGTGCATGTACCCAAAATTGAATCCCGATAACGGCCACAATAATGCGCCAAAAATGGGTCATAAAGTGGCGTGTATAGAGAATCTTCTTCACGCCAAGCTTCATAAAGAAGGGCGCCATAAAGAGAAGTGCAAAGAGATATTGATAAAATGCAATCCAACTTGAGCTAATGACATAATGCTCAGTGATGAGCGGTGTCATAACGTTAATGCCGGCAAAAGCCATTCCGGCGATCACCATCCAGAGCGCTCCATGCATTGAGTAGTGTTTACTTTCAGTATAACGCTTTAGAAGATATTGAAATTTATTCATAAGTTGCCGGCATTTTCTTTAATTTTGAACATCACAATTGTGCGTATCAATGCATATCAATGCGTATCAATTTTATAGATTGAAGGAAAAAAGATCTTCCAAAGGAAGATCTTTTTAGAGTGACTCGATCTCTATAGAAGACCTTCGGTTAAGATTCTGATAGAAAGTCTTTATTGAAGATCTTTGTAGCCAAGTGCGTTCAGCGCTCTTTCATCATCAGACCAACCTTCACGCACCTTCACAAAGGCACGAAGGAAGACTTTAGCGCCAAAGAGTTTCTCAAGATCGATACGTGCTTGCATACTTGCATCTTTCAGGGTTGCGCCCCCTTTACCAATAACGATGCCTTTTTGGCTCTCTCTTTCAACAGAAATAGCCGCAAGGATTCGATAGAGATTGCCTTCGATTTTGAATTCTTCAATCTCAACAGCAATTGTATAAGGGAGCTCTTGGTTGAGTCTACGAGTGAGTTTCTCACGTAAAACTTCAGCTGCTAAGAATGAGCTTGAAACGGTTGTGATCTCATCTTCACTATATGGGAAAGGTTGCTCAGGAAGGTACTGACGAATAACCTCTACAAGTCTTTCACCCGATTTCTCTTGTTTAGCTGATAAAGGCACGATATCTGAGAATTCAAAGCGCTCACTCATCTCTGCGATGAATGGGAAGAGAGTTTCCTTATTTTCAATCTTATCAATCTTGTTGATAACAAGAATCACCGGTGTTTCAACACCTTTGAGCTTGCTTAATACTTTTTCATCATCTTTGTTAAAGCGAAGCGCTTCCACGATAAAAACAATCACATCGCCTGTTGTAATCGTACTCATTGCCGTTCTGTTGAGCTGCTTATTGAGTGCTGATTGCATATTGGTATGGATACCTGGCGTATCTAAGAAGATAATCTGTGTATCGCTATCTGTGTAGATCCCTGTGATCGCATGACGGGTCGTTTGTGGTTTATTGGAGGTAATACTAATCTTTTGCCCAAGAATCCCATTCATAAGGGTTGATTTACCGACGTTAGGGCGGCCGATAATGGATGCAAATCCTGCTTTAGTCATCTTAAATTTTCTCCAACATTAATTCAGCTGCGCGTTGTTCTGCGCGTTTTTTTGTAGTGCCTTGTGCAATTGTTTTATGGTTTTCAAAAGTGCAAAGGACTTTAAAGACTTTTTCATGATCGCGACCAGAGATATCAATGACATCATAAGTCGGAATTTCACGGTTGAGCGCTTGAAGTTTTTCTTGTAATCGGCTTTTGGGGCTTTTAAAAATTTCACCAAGATCATTCTTGGCTTTTGCGATAATCGATTTAAAGTAAGGCTCGTAGAGTGAGAGGATTACTAATCGGGTTGTCTCAAAGTCTGAATCTAAAAAGAGCGCACCAAAAACGGCCTCTAAGCAGTCAGAGAGAATGCTCGGTCTAAACTCACCTTCGTTATTCTTCTCGCCAAGACTTAAAACAAGGAACTTGTTCAGTTCAAGTCTCATAGCAATCTCTGCTAAGGTATCTTCTTTAACAAGATGGGCGCGAAGTTGGCTGAGTTCGCCTTCATTGGCATCTGGCAATCTATGATAGAGTGCTTCAGCGATAATGAAGTTTAAACAACCATCACCTAAATATTCAAGGCGCTCATTGTTATCTTGTGAGTAGGATCTATGAACGAAGGCTCTTTTTAAGAGTCTTTTGTCCATAAAGGTGTAATTGAGTTTCTGCTCGAGTTGGTGCATGGCTATTCTATTGTTGTAAAGATGTGATCACAATCTTCAAAAGAAGTGACACAGTTATAGTTCATCCAGATAAAGCGTGCTTTACCTAGGATCTTTTGATCATCAACAAGTTCCCAGAAACGACCATCGTAACTATTGTCACGGTTATCGCCCATCATTAGGAATTTCCCCTCAGGAATTGTCAGTGGGAATCTATGGTAGAGACCAACGCCTCTATCTGCTTGCGTGATCATTTTTGATGTTTGGATCATGTGCTCTTTATACTCATTTGAGCCAGCGGGGCCAACAGGGAAGCGTTCAATCACAAAGAGGTCTTCCTCTTCAGGCGCTTGTGCAGGACCTACAACCGTGTAATCAAGCGGTTCGCCGTTGATTGTGAATTGTTTGTTTTGGTAATCAATCACATCGCCGGGAATCGCGACAACGCGTTTGATGTAGTTCACTTTCTCATCTTTAGGAAATTTAAAGATCGCTACATCACCGCGTTCAATCCCTTCTCCTGGTTTGGAGAAGAGACGAGTATTTAAAATTGGTACACGAACACCATATGACCATTTATCCGCAACAATCATATCGCCGGCATAGAGCGTTGGTTGCATTGAGCCAGAAGGAATCACATAAGGCTCAATGATGAACGAACGAAGTACACCCACAAAGAGCACAACAGGGAAGAGAAACTTCGCCCAATCCACAATTTTCGGCTCTTTTTTATCAGCACGGCGACGCTTTTTATAGTAGAGCGAGTCCGCAAGCCAGATAAGGCCTGTCACAGGGATCGCAAGAATGATGATAATTGCGAGGTAATGGGTGAGGTTTGCAAATACTGACATAGTGATTACTCTTCGTTAACTTTAAGGACCGCAAGGAACGCTTCTTGTGGGATTTCAACATTCCCCACGTTTTTCATGCGCTTCTTACCTTCTTTCTGTTTCTCTAATAGTTTACGCTTACGACTCACATCTCCGCCATAACATTTTGCAGTTACGTCTTTACGAAGTGCGCGAACGTTAGTTCGAGCGATGATGTTCGCACCAATAGCAGCCTGAATCGCGATCTCAAATTGTTGTCTTGGGATGAGTTCACGCATCTTTTCAACAAGTTTGCGCCCTTGATATTGTGCATTGTCTTTATGGGTAATGAGTGAGAGTGCATCAACACGTTCGCCATTGATAAGGACATCAACCTTTACAAGATCGGCCGCTTGGAAGCGAAGGAATTTATAATCGAATGAAGCATATCCACGAGAGATTGATTTAAGGCGGTCGAAGAAGTCTAAAACAACTTCACTCATTGGTAACTCATAACGAAGCTGTACCTGATTTCCGGCATAAACCATGTCTTTCTGTACACCGCGTTTATCGATACAGAGTTTCATGATGCTACCAATATAATCTTGTGGCGTTAAGATATTCGCTTCGATAATCGGCTCACGGATCTCTTTAATTTGGGTAACTTTAGGGAGGCCATCTGGATTATCAACATAGATGACTTCATCATTGTTTTTTTCAACTTCATAAATAACCGTTGGGGCAGTGGTGATCAGATCAAGATCATATTCACGCTCTAAGCGTTCTTGAATAATTTCCATATGTAGCATTCCAAGGAAGCCACAACGGAAACCAAAACCAAGCGCTTGTGATGTTTCTGGTTCAAAGTGAAGGGATGCATCATTTAAACGAAGTTTTTTAAGCGCTTCACGAAGATCTTCATACTCTTCAGAATCAACAGGGAAGAGCCCCGCAAATACGCGTGGTTGAACGTGCTCAAATCCTGGGACTGCTTCTGTTGCTGAATTTTTCTCAAGCGTGATCGTATCCCCAACTGGTGCGCCATCAATATCTTTAATGCCGGCAATGATAAAGCCTACTTCTCCAGCTGAGAGCTTCGCTTTATCAACACGATTTGGTGTAAATACTCCCACATGTGTTGCTTCATGGACTTCTTTGGTGCTCATGATTTTGATTTTGTCATTTTTATGAAGGACGCCATCAAAGATACGCACTAATGAGACAACGCCTACATATTTGTCATACCATGAGTCGATGATGAGTGCCTTTAACGGCGCATCGACATTCCCAACTGGCGCTGGAATCTTTTTAATCATATCTTCAAGTACATCGCGAACACCAATACCTGATTTAGCAGAGCATCGAACAGCATCCATCGCTTCAATTGCGATAATGTCTTCAATTTCCATCGCAACACGATCAGGTTCAGCTGCCGGCAAGTCGATCTTGTTTAATACCGGAATGACTTCAAGGCCTTGGTCGAGCGCTGTGTAGCAGTTTGCAACAGATTGCGCTTCAACACCTTGCGCCGCATCAACAACTAAGAGTGCGCCTTCACAAGCATAGAGTGAACGAGATACTTCATAGGAGAAGTCAACATGCCCTGGTGTGTCGATGAAGTTAAGATGATAGGTTTCGCCATTATCAGCTTTATAATCGAGAGACACACAGTGCGCCTTGATGGTAATTCCGCGCTCTTTTTCAAGGTCCATTGAGTCAAGGACACGATCCTCCATTTCACGCTCAGAGAGTCCTTCACAAATGCGAATGAACTGGTCAGCTAAAGAGGATTTGCCATGGTCAATATGGGCAATAATGGAAAAGTTTCTAATGTTCTTCATCGATTCTATCTATATAAAAAGGTGAATAATGGGTGTTTCAAAGGAGATCTATCTTAGCAAATAAAGTGCTAAGACATATATTTATATCGTTTATCTATTTCTCATAGGATTATACCGAAAAAGGGTAGAGGATTATAGTGCATCCCTATAATGCCGGCAAAAGACTAAATGAAAGCGCTAAATAGCATCGCTTGAGATTTTGGAAAGCATCCGCATGATAGAAAGGATCATTGATTAAATGATTGAGAATGTCACATTGATATCATGTGCGTATCTTAATTGAAGGATGGTGATAAGTGATTTAATGCCGGAGGTTGCTTCTTATTTTAAATATGAAAAGTGCATTAACAGCAAATTTTTATGAAAGTTTTTATGAGAATCTTATGAGAATGTTTCACAAATGGTAAGGTTGTGACTACCTTGTGAGATCGAATATTGTTATGATAGATCAAGTTAATTTTAAGGTGCCGATTGAGAGATCAATCATTGCCAATGGTGCAGTATCAATATGCATGATTGGGAGATAGGGTTGATTGAGAGTTGGTCATTGTCACGATCTCGAGTGTGAGATTAGTGATCAATAGTGAAAACAGCATTTATGCAAAGAAGAGAGGATTAATGACTCAGCAGACATTTACGAAGGTGAAAGAGACCTTTATTCCTTCACTCAATATTACGCTCCAAGAATATGAGCATAATAAGACAAAAGCAAAACATATCCATTTAGCAAATGAAGATACCAATAACGTATTTTTAGTGGGTTTTTTAACGGTACCAGATGATTCAACGGGTGTTGCACATATTTTAGAGCATACAGCGCTCTGTGGATCTGAGAACTACCCTGTTCGTGACCCATTCTTTATGATGATTCGTCGTTCACTCAATACCTTTATGAACGCATTTACGTCATCAGATTGGACAGCGTATCCATTTGCAAGTCAGAATCAGAAAGACTTCAATAACTTATTAGATGTCTATTTAGATGCAGCTTTCTTCCCACAACTTGAATATTTAGATTTCTTGCAAGAAGGACATCGTCTTGAGTTTACAGAGATGGAAAATCCAGAGAGTGAACTCGTTTATAAAGGCGTTGTGTTCAATGAGATGAAAGGTGCGATGAGCTCAATTGGCTCAGTGCTCTATCAAGAGCTCACAAAAGCACTCTTCCCAACGATCACTTATCACAATAACTCAGGGGGAGATCCAAAAGATATTCCGGATCTGACTCATGAACAGTTAGTGAATTTCCATAAAAAACATTATCATCCATCAAATAGTGTTTTCATGACTTATGGAAATATGGATCCGCTTGATCATCAAAAAGTATTTGAAGAGAAAGTGTTATCGAAATTTGATTATCAAGATTTTGATTTCAGCGTTCAAGATGAAAAACGTTACACAGCACCACAAAGCTTTACAGCGACGTACCCGCTTCCGGTGGATGAGCCACTTGAAAAGCAGAGTCATGTGATTAACTCATGGTTACTCAATCCTATTATGGATGCCGATGAGTTAATGCGTGCGCGAATTTTAAGTAGTGTATTGGTTGATAATGCTAGTTCACCTCTTCGCCTTGCACTTGAATCTACAGATTTAGGAACGGCGCCATCGATGTTCTGTGGTCTTGAAGAGGGAACACGAGAATCGTTCTTCTCATGTGGTTTAGAAGGGGCTAATGCAGAAGATACAGATAAAATTAATCAGCTCATCACTGACACCTTAATCAGCGTACGTGATAACGGTGTTCCACAAGAGAGCATTGAATCTGCGCTTCATCAATTAGAGCTTGCATCACGCGAGATTTCAGGGGATCGCTATCCATATGGACTGCGTTTGATCGTCGATACTTTAACGCCGGTACTTCATGGTGGGGAAGCATTTGATACCCTCTCGTTTGATGAATCATTAAAGCAGATGCGTGAAGAGATTCAAGATCGTGATTTTATTCCAAACTTAGTTGATCGCTTATTACTGAATAACCCACATCATGTGATGTTAACAGTGAACCCAAGTCACACATTAGCAGATGAGTTGGTCGCGAACGAGAAAGCGAGATTGGCAGAAATTCAGGCGAATCTTACAGAAGAAGAGACTGCGAAAATTATCGCAGATGCAAAAGCGCTTCAAGCAAGACAATCACAAATTGATGATGATTCAATTTTACCGATGGTCACACGTGAAGATATTCCCGAAAAACTCACATTCCCAGAGCTAAACTATGATCTTGAGGGATTAGTGTTAGGAACGCCTACAACAAATGGCATGACCTATCAATCAATCGTGGTAGATCTCCCTGCGCTCACGGAAGAAGAGATGGAAATTCTTCCTTTCTTAGATGCATTTATTACCGAAATGGGTACAAAAGAGCTCTCATACCTTGAGCAACAAGCAAGAATCTCCGCAATTACAGGTGGGGTAAGTGCTAGAACGATGTATCAGCCACATGATGGTGATATTCGTGGTTTCTGGGTACTTTCAGGTAAAGCGCTCTTAAGAAATAGCGATGCATTAGGTGCGCTTCTTCGCGATATCCTATTTGGTGCGCGTTTCGATGAAGTGAAGCGTATGCAAGAGATTATGGCGCAGATCAAGCTCGGTCGTGAGCAAGGTATTGTGAGTAATGGTCATACGTACGCGATGGGTGTTGCAAGTCAAAATATTGGTTTGATTTCACAGCTAGATCAACGTCTTTCAGGAATGCAGTCGATTAAAGATTTCCGTGTGATTGAAAACACGATGAAAGATGACGAAAATTGCCGTGAGTTTGGTGAAAAGCTTTCAGCGCTTCTTGTGAAGCTTCAAAAGAGTCCTTATGAAGTGATTGTTCTCAATGACTCAGAAGAGATCGAGAAAATTGGTCAAGATTTTGCAGCTGTGATGGCGCATACAGTTGATGTGGAAGTTGGTTCTTTCAAAGTACCATTTGCTTCTCATTCAGATGAGAAGATCAATCTTGGTTGGGCGATTAATGCACCTGTCTTCTACTGTGCTAAAAGCTATAAAACAGTCACGCGTGATCATGAAGATTCACCGGCATTCCAAGTACTCACAGGTTTCCTGCGTAATGGTTATTTACATCGTGCGATTCGTGAGCAAGGCGGGGCTTATGGTGGCGGTGCAAACTACAATGCAGCCTCTGGTGCATTCACGTTCTTTAGCTATCGTGATCCTCGCTTAAAAGAGACTCTTGCTGATTTCGATGCTTCAATTCAGTGGTTATTAGAAAATGAGCATGAAGAACAGCAGCTTGAAGAAGCGATTTTAGGTGTGATTAGTGGTATTGATAGACCTAAAGCACCGGCGAGTGAGTATGGTGATCGTTACTTCATGAAGAAATATGATCGTACGCCAGAAGATCTTGAGAGTTACCGTGCAGCAGTATTGAAGGTGACAATTGATGATCTTAAACGTGTTGGACGTGAATATCTCTCTAATCCCGATACGCATACAGCAGTATTAGGACCAAAGGCGAAGCTTGAAGAAGCGGGTTTTGAAGTAAAACAGTTCTAGTCAATTATCGGATCATGAAAATGATTCTGAAAAAGGGATGATTGAATAATATATTGTTGATTAACGCATTATCGAGTCGCAATATTTGCTATTCATTCACATCTTTTGACAGCTAATAATGGATCATTGAAGGGCTTTCTCATAAAAGGGAAAGCCTTTTTTGTTTGCCGGCATTTGCTAACGCGGTAAAATGCAAGCAACGATCATCATAAGGAGATTCGAGTGACATTAGATACCGTCATAACCGCGATCACAGAGTTTACAAGAGCGCATCAATACTGGGCGCCGGTGATTATTTTTCTGCTCGCTTTTGGAGAATCGCTTGCCTTGGTCTCGCTCTTAATTCCAGCAACAGTGATTCTTGTTGGTTTGAGCGTATTAATAGGAGAAGCGGGGCTCTCATTTTGGCTTGTCTGGTTAGCGGCAAGTTTGGGGGCTTTTTTAGGGGATTGGGTTTCTTATTGGATCGGCTTTCGTTACAAACTTCGGGTTTATAACATGTGGCCGTTTACTAAAAAGCCTGAGCTGTTGCGAAAAGGGCAGGGATTTTTTGATAAATGGGGGATTTGGAGTGTATTCTTTGGACGTTTTCTTGGGCCTTTCAGGGCAACTGTGCCACTTATTGCCGGCATTTGTATGATGCCTAAGCGCTATTTTCAGTGGGCAAATTTCTTCTCGGCAATGATTTGGGCTTTCGGGGTTTTAGCGCCCGGGGCTTTTGGTATTCAGTGGTTAGAAGCTTATCTTTAAGATTTAATCAAAGTGATTGTAAAAAAAGAGCGTTTTCCATGATGAGAAACGCTCTTTTTGCCATTTTTTGATGGTGGGGTTAAGTTAAAGTATGTCGATATTTACTTCTTATCTCTTATATCCTCATTACCTTCATTACCTTCATTGTCATCATAGCCACCATTTTTATCGCCATTATCGTCCTTATCCATTTCTTGCTTTTTATGAGCATCTGCTAGATCGGTATCGTGGATATGAAGCCCTGCTTCGTCAAAAGAGCAATCTTGAATGGTCGGCCACTCTACATTGAGCTTGATGTCTTGTGCTTTAAGCTCAGTTTGCATCTGGCAAAGTGCCTTATCGAGCTTTTCAATATGATTTAAGAGAAGATTAATGGCATTAGCTTCAGGATCTTCGATATCGTGGCTCATGCCATAAGCATTAAAGAGCTTATTGGCGATCTCTTTCTTAAGATTGGGTTTATCAGGTTTTGAAAAACGTGCGGGGATCCCCACGGCTGTCGCATTATCGGGTACATCTTTAATGACAACAGAGTTTGCACCGACACTTGAATTATTGCCGAGAACAACAGGACCAAGCACTTTAGCGCCGGCGCCAATGACAACATTATTGCCGAGTGTCGGGTGACGTTTTCCCTTCTCGAGACTTGTTCCACCTAAAGTGACGCTATGGTAGAGCGTACAATCATCGCCGATAATGGCAGTCTCTCCAATCACAACGCCCATACCATGATCAATAAAGAGGCGTTTTCCGATTTGTGCGCCGGGGTGAATTTCGATGCCGGTAAAAAAACGATTCCAAGTGGAGATCCATCTTGCTAGCGTTTTAAAGTTTTTATGCCATAGCTTATGGGAAACTCGATGAATCCATACGGCCCAAAGTCCAGGGTACGCCAATAGAATCTCAATAGAAGTTCTCGCAGCGGGGTCAAATTTTTTGATATTTTGAATATCATCTTTAATGGTTTTTATCATAGTTTTATTCTTAAGCTTCTGAAGTTTCTGAAGTTTCTTACACTTTTAAACTAAATTGAATGACTCCATTCGTATTATTTATGCTGTTCATGTTTTGTTATTGACAGATAAGGTGTGAGTCATTTTCTTAAAGTGGTCTATCTTGAAAATTTCTTTTCAGCAGCGCCAAGCGCACCTCTAAGGATATTGATCTCTTCTTGGGTAAGCTCCGCTTTTTTGTATAAAAGACGAAGTTTACGCATTAAATGTTTTGGGTTTTCAGGGTCAAGGAAGTCGCTCTCAATCATGAAACGTTCCATGTGATCAAAAAAACCTTCTAGGGAATCATGCGTTGCAGGTAATTCTCCTGGATATTGCGGTTCACGGCGTTTATCGAGTCTATCATCTTTCGTCGTGTTTCTTCTAAGTTCGTAAGTGATAATCTGAATCGCTTGCGCAATATTGAGAGAGTTATAGTTGTTTTCAGTGGGGATATAGAAGAGTTCTTGGCAAATATCGACTTCTTCATTAGTGAGCCCTGTGCGCTCTGTACCAAATAAAATGGCAATTTTTGCATTAGGTTGTTCTTCAATGATTTTGTTGATATTGATCGCGCCAGTTTCAATCGGTAATTCTGGTTTACCGATATGGCGACTTCTCGCACTAGTACCGAAAATGTATTGGCAATCTTTCACAGCTTCAGAAAGGGTTTCAGTGACAACCGCGTTTTCTAAAACATCTAGCGCACCACTTGCAAGTGCAGTTGCTTCGCTACTTGGAAATTTTTTAGGATTGACGAGTGTGAGGTTATAAAGCCCCATCACTCTCATTGCTCTTGCAGCAGCGCCAATATTGCCGGGGTGAGTAGTATTGACCATAACGATACGGATGGCATTAAGTGGAGTTTCGTGCTGCATAATCAAGCTCTCTTTGTGGTATATTTGTGTCTAGAATTTAACGAAGTAGATTGTGCCACAATTCATTTGTGGGAAATTGAGAGATTATAGCAATTTTTGCTGAGAGAGAGGATTTCATGCCTAAAAACTTTATTCAAGATATCGCCGGTAAAATTCAAGAAGCATTGCCGGAAGGTGTTAAAAATGTACAAGGTGAGGCAGAGCGCTTCGTGAAGGAAGGAGTTGATTCAGCACTTTCTAATTTTAAATTTGTACGTTATGAAGAGTTTGAGATTCAACAGAAAATTTTATTAAAAACAAGAGAGAAGCTTGAGCTTTTAGTCAAGCGTGTCGAAGAATTAGAGGCAAAGCTGGCATTCACTGAAGTTGATGCGAAGACCATTGCTGAAATTGATGTGATTGAAACTGAAGAGGATGAAAAACACGAGCGATAGTCGCTTAGCTTGCAAGAATCGTTTAAGTCGCAGGAATTTTAGTCTATGGCTTTATAGAAATGATTGCTTTGTCTAAACCTTGAAAGTCATTACTGAGTAGTTCATGAATAAAAATAGTGGGAATAAATCCTCGATATAATTTATTTGATCAAAAGCTTATCGGGCTGACTTGAGTGCTACCCAATGCTTGAGAAATAGAGTAATATATCCCCAATTTATCGTGTCTCAAATCTAAACTAAAGGAAGTGTATTGTTATGAGTCAAGCCCCTCAATATAAACGAATTTTATTAAAACTCAGTGGTGAAGCATTAATGGGTGATGGGGACTATGGTATTGACCCTATAACGATTGGCCGAATTGCTGATGAAATTAAAGCATTGAACCGTATTGGCATCGAAGTCGGTGTTGTGATCGGTGGCGGTAACATCTTTAGAGGTGCCGGTTTAGCTGAAGCTGGAATGGACCGCGTTGCAGGTGACCATATGGGGATGCTTGCAACCGTGATGAACTCACTTGCACTTCAAGATGCGCTTGAGTCTCGTGATGTGTATGTTCGAGTGATGAGTGCGATTCGTATTAACGAAGTATGTGAAGATTATCTTCGTCGCCGTGCTGTTCGTCATCTTGAGAAAAAACGTGTGACGATTTTTGCGGCAGGAACGGGTAATCCATTCTTTACAACGGACTCAGCAGCAGCGCTTCGTGCGATTGAAATCAACGCAGATATCATGTTAAAAGCGACAAAAGTCGATGGCGTATATACTGCCGATCCGATGAAAGATCCTAGCGCGACGCGTTATGATCACATCTCATTCACGGATGCTTTAACGCAAAACTTAGGTGTTATGGATGCAACAGCGCTTGTTATGTGCCGTGAAAATAATCTCCCGATTAAAGTATTCAACATCTTTAATGAAGGTGATTTAATGAAGGTTGTCAGAGGTGAGCCGGTTGGAACGCTTGTGTCTGAAACAGCACCTGAATAATATGTGTGATAATATTATTTAGAAGAATTTAAAGTGCTTAAAGGCCTTAGAAAAAATATGACCGATAAAGGTAATCCTTAAACCCGTATTTAGTAAGAGACGCTCTCGTGATTTATTCATGTGAGCGTCTCCTTGTTTACAGAAATTGGAGAACAAACAAATGACACAAAATATTATTAAAGATGCACATCAACGTATGGACAAATCAGTAGAAGCACTTGCAACAGCGCTTGGTAAAATCCGTACAGGACGTGCACATATCTCAATTTTAGATCATATTGAAGTTGAGTATTACGGTTCAATGGTGCCATTAAGCCAAGTTGCAAACTTAACAGTACAAGATTCACGTACTTTAGGCGTTGCACCATGGGAAAAACAGATGGTAGGACCGATTGAAAAAGCGATTATCAATAGCGATTTGGGTTTAAACCCAGCAACCACAGGAACACTTATTCGTATTCCATTACCACCATTAACAGAAGAGCGTCGTAAAGATCTCGTTAAACTTGTCGGTGGTGAAGCTGAGCAGGCAAAAATTGCTGTACGTAATATTCGCCGTGATGCAAATAACCAAATTTCAGCGCTCGAAAAAGAGGGTGAAATCTCTGAAGATATCCAAAGACGTACTGAAGATGAAATTCAAAAATTAACAGATGCAACAACGAAGAAAATTGAAGAAGTTCTTGCAGCGAAAGAAGAAGAGTTAATGGAAATCTAAGATCATCTTAGTTCATCTTAGTTCTTGGTATGTAAGGATCAAATGTGAGTGAAAGCAGAATAAACTGTGAACATGTTGCCATTATTATGGATGGTAATGGCAGATGGGCAGAGCGAAATCGTCTAACACGTGCTTTAGGGCACAGAGCCGGTGTGAAGGCTCTGAGACGAAGTATTGAGTGTGCGATTAAAAACCATGTCAAAGTATTGACGGTTTATGCTTTCTCAACAGAAAACTGGAAGAGACCTGTTGAAGAGGTCTCTTTCCTTATGGATCTTTTTTATCAAACATTAGAGGGGCAACTTAAAGCACTGAATAAGGCAGGGGTTAGACTCTCCTTTATTGGTGATTTATCCCCCCTTTCTGATCGCTTAAAAGAGAAACTTTTCGCAGCGGTTGAGCTGACCAGTCACAATGAAGTGATTGATCTTGTAGTTGCATTAAATTACGGTGGCCGACAAGAGATTGTGAATGCTTGTAAAACCTTGGCTTTAGAGGTGGCATCAGGTGAGTTAGAAGTTTCAGATATTGATGAGGCTCGATTTGAGTCAGCACTCTCTTTGCAAAACTTACCGCCTGTTGATCTTTTGATTAGAACAAGTGGTGAGCAACGTGTCAGTAACTTTTTGCTGTGGCAGTTAGCATATGCAGAGCTATACTTTACAAACTGTCATTGGCCAGATTTCGGTGAAGCTGAATTTGAGGCTGCACTCGCGGAATTTAATGGGCGTGAACGTCGATTTGGAGGAAGGTTGTAAATGAAGCAACGAATTATTACGGGCATTATTTTAGGCATTATGGCACTTCTTGCCATACTTTTTTCATCGACTACTGTTTTTGCATTAATCCTCTTTTTAGTGGCAATGATTGGTCTTGTTGAGTGGAGTAATTTATTAAAACTCGACTCCATTGCAAAAGCTGTATATATCGGTGTGGGTGGCGTAACACTTCTACTGGTGACAGCTACGCTCATTATCGGTGCGCGTGATAGTGCAAATTTGTTTAATACAGGTCTTTCAACCTATGTTTTGGGGAATCCTATTTTATATGGATTGCTGATTGTGATGGCGATATTCTGGCTCTTTATGCCATTTGTGCTTTCAATTCATTCACGCAAGCCTGTTGCTATCTTAACGAATCGTGAGTTTCTCTTTATTGCAAGTATCTTAACGCTAGCCGCGCTTATTATTACACTCACTGCGCTTCAGCAGGGGCTTGTGCTTTTGCTCTATTTAATTCTGCTGATAATTATTGCGGATAGTTCAGCTTATTTTGTGGGTCGTAAACTTGGTAAACGTAAGCTAGCACCGACAATTAGTCCTGGGAAAACGATTGAAGGCGCACTAGGGGGGCTTGTGATAGGGATTCTCTTTGCATTAGGATCTATCTATTATCTGTCAGCGGGTGAGCAAGCACTTTTGGGTGGTGCTGATAGAACGGTTCTTATTCTTAATTTTGTTTCCTTAAGTGCATTGGTTGTGATTGTATCTATCTCAGGGGATCTCTTTGAAAGTGTTGTTAAAAGACATGCTGGTATGAAAGATAGCGGTAAGATACTCCCTGGGCATGGCGGTGTGTTAGATCGTATTGATGCGTTAACGGCAGCAGCTCCCCTCTTCTTTGTAGGGTTAACCTTTATATGAAACAGCAAGTATCGATTTTGGGAGCAACGGGTTCAATCGGGGATTCAACCCTTAAAGTAATTCGTGAAAATCTTGATCGTTATGAGATTCACTCATTGGTTGCAAATCAAAATGTGCAGAAGATGTTTGCACTGTGCAACGAATTTAAGCCTCAATATGTGATTTTGGAAGATCATAAGGCAGGGCAAGAACTGGCGATGCTCATCAAAAATGCCGAGATTAAAACGGAAGTTTTATCTGGTGAAGCTGCGGTTATTGAGTTAGTAAAAGTCCCTGAAATTGATATTGTTGTGGCTGCAATTGTTGGCGCAAAGGGCTTTTTATCAAGCTTATCAGCAGCGCGAGCAGGAAAGACGATTCTGCTGGCGAATAAAGAGACACTCGTTGTAGGCGGTGAGCTCTTTATGAGAGAGGCTAGAAAAAATGGCGCTACGATTTTACCGATTGATAGCGAACATAATGCTCTCTTCCAATCCTTATCGAAAGACTCATCTGGGCAAGCCGTTTATGACGGCGTAAAACGTTTAATACTAACAGCTTCGGGTGGGCCTTTTAGAGGGCTATCTCGCACGGAGCTTGAAAAAGTGACCTTAGCAGAAGCCCTGAATCATCCCAATTGGTCAATGGGTGCTAAAGTCACGATCGACTCAGCAACCCTGATGAATAAAGGGCTTGAGTTTATTGAGGCGCATTTTTTGTTTAATATGCCGGTTGATAAGATCAGCGTTGTCGTTCATCCTCAAAGTATGATCCATTCACTGGTTGAATATATCGACGGTTCTATGATCTCTCAAATGGGCGCTGCAGATATGTCGATTCCGATCGCTCACGCGCTTGCATATCCACAGAGGGTTGTATCAGGCGCATCTTATTTAGATTTAACAAGTATGAAACCGCTTACATTCGAAGCGCCCGACTTAGAAGCTTTCCCGGCACTTCGTTTAGCTAAAGAATCATTAGTAAAAGGGGCCTCACATTTAGTTGCCTTGAATGCGGCCAATGAAGTCTTTGTCGCAGCATTTTTAGAGAAAAAAATTCAATTTGTAGATATCGCAGATAAAGTAGAAACTGTGCTTGAAGGTGTGACGATATCGAATGACAAGCTTCAAACAGAGGATGCCTTGCTAGCCTATGATGCTGAAATTCGAATAAAGGCGATGGCACTTCTTTAGATGCAGTCATATTTGTATTCATATTTTTATATAAACTCACTTAGGTAAGAATCAATCGATGATATCAACACTTTTTAATTCCTTTTTTGGTTTTTTAATATTGATGGGCGTTTTAGTAACGCTTCATGAATTTGGGCATTTTTATGCTGCTAAGAAACTTGGTTTTAAAGTGAATACGTTCAGCATCGGTTTTGGTAAAAAACTGTGGAGCAGAATAGGTAAAGATGGTGTTGAATATCGTATTGGCATGATTCCATTAGGTGGCTATGTCGGCTTTTTAGATGAGAGAGCGCACGATGTAAAACCTGATGAATTAGATCAGACATTTAATGCAAAACCTGTGTGGAAGCGGGCAATTGTCATTGCGGCAGGCCCTGTTGTGAATCTCGTCTTTGCGGTTATTTTATTATTCGGGCTCTATCTTTATGGAATGCCGGCATTTAAATCGATTGTGGATACGCCGATTGAAAACTCAGCAATGGCAAGAGCCGGGTTTGAGAGAGGGGATCAAATTATCTCGGTAGAAGGGCAAGAGGTCCGCACTTTTGATGATATGGTGATGCGCTTCGTAGAATATCTTAATGATGGTCATGCTGAGGTTGAAGTTTTAAGAGATGGTCGAGTGAAGGTTTTAGATATTGAGATGGAACCCCTTAGGCTCAATGCCAATGAAAACTTTAATAATGAATTAGGCATTAGGCCTTATATTCCTCATATTCCGGCAATCGTTAGCGTATTGCCGGCAGAAGGCGTAGCTGCAAATGCCGGCCTTATGATCAATGATGAGATCATCTCGATCAATGGCGAGGCAATTGATAATTGGGTCATGTTATTAGAGGTTATGAATAAGCTCAATCAAGGTGTTGAGAATACGCTAATAATCCCGGTCGAAGTATTACGTAATGGTCAAAATTTGGAATATCCTTTAACTTTAAGCCGTGAGGTAAATGCTCGATTTATGTTAGGGGTTGGTGTTTCTCAGGCTTCGCCAGAAGTAATGGCTGAATTTGAGTCGCTACAAACGTTACAAAAATATTCAGTTGTAGATTCCTTGAAGTATGCTGTGAAAGAAGCGTATCAAAACTCTCTATTAATTTTTAAGTTCTTAGGGAGAATGTTTACGGGAGATGTCCATCCTAATATGATGGCAGGACCTGTAACAATTGCAGATACAGCAGGTAAAAAACTGGATGAGGGTTGGATCTACTTTATTCAATTAATGGCGATATTTAGTGTTAACTTGGGGATTTTAAATCTCCTCCCTATCCCCGTATTAGATGGTGGAAGGTTAGTGGGGCTAGGGATTGAAGCTGTGGCAGGAAAAAATCGGATTCCAGCGAGTTTATCAATGAGGGTAATGCAAATAGGAGCACTATGCTTGTTCTTGTTTATGGCTTTTGTGATATTTTACGATATTATGAAATGGTTTTAGACTGATAATAATTGGAATTTTGTCAGTAATTCGGTATATTAACGCAGATTATACATGTGCTTTTATGCCCTAATGATAGAGAAATTAAAAATGGCAATTGTCGATATAAAGAAAGTTTTTTTGGCTACAAGTTTGATCTTGGGGTCAGTAACGTTTGCTCAAAAGTATGAAGTAAAAGATATTCGAATCGAAGGATTAGAGCAAATTAATCCTGGAACTGTATTCGCGACATTAGGGCTAGATCCTAATTCACCAGTTCAACGAGGAAATGTAAAGGAATTGGTTGAAAAACTTTATTCGACAGGGCTATTTAAAGATATTGTTGTTAAAACCCAAAATGGCCGTATTTTAGGACGTATTGTTCCTCAGTCAGTCACGGTTGAAGTTGCAGTTGAAAAAGAACCTTCTTCTGTGAGAGGTGGTGGAGCTTTTGGTAATATACGTACTGAAAGTCATGAGCCAGAGATTGAATATGTCTATCAAGAAATTCCTTGTTCAATGGCGATGGGGCATCCTGGGTGTCAGCCGATTGAATCAACAGTTCGAAATGATTTAGTGATTCAGCTTGAAGAGTATCCTGTTTTATCTCGAGTATCATTTAAAGGGAATAAAGATCTTAAAGATAAGCAACTTAATGAGATTATAGGTGCCGCGAATCTTAAGCCAGGTGAAACTTTAAGAGGATCATCTGTTGAAAATGCGAAAAACAATTTGCTAAAAGCATATGAAACACGCGGTAAGTATGCAATTAACATTGAGCCAAAAGTTATTGAATTACCTAGAAACCGTGCTGAGATACAATTTGAAATCTCAGAAGGGCGTACAGGTCAAATTAAGAAGATTAACTTTACAGGTAATGATTCGGTATCAGATAGTAAGCTTTTGAGACAAATGCGTGTGAGAGAATCGAGCTTTAGAACGATTTTTTCATCAGGGGACCGTTATGATCCTTACACGATTCAAGATGAGCTTGCGCAAGTTCAAGAGTTCTATCGTAATAATGGTTATCTAAAAGCAGAAGTTAATCATTCTAGTGCGACGATAAGTCCAAACCAAGATACTATCTATTTAGATATTGATATTAGCGAGGGAAAAACTTATGACTTTGGTGATTTCAACATTGTTGGTAATTACCCAAGTGTTGATAAAGAGGAATTGATGTCTTTAATTACGATAGAGCCAGATACACTTTATCGACAAAAGACAGTTAATAGTTCTATTAAAGCTATTCAGGACCGTTTAGGGGATGAAGGCTATGCACAAGCTAAAGTAAATGCGATTCCTAAAATTGATGAAGAAACAGATACAGTTAGCTATTCGTTTGCAGTTGACCAAGGTGAACGTGTTTATGTAAACCGAATTAATATCGAAGGTAATGAACGTACCCGTGATGAAGTATTCCGTCGTGAACTTCGTCAGATGGAAGGTGGTCGTTTTGTTGCAAGCGATATTGAGCGCTCGAGAGTGAGAATTCAAAGACTTGCGCACGTTGAAGATGTACAAGTTTCAACAGAGCAGGTTGAAGATGGTGTTGTGGACTTAACCTATAAGGTTAAAGAGCGTAGCGCAGGATCTATTACATTTGGTTTAAGTTATGGTATGGATAGTAAGTTCGGGATTAATGCCGGATTTAATCAGCCTAACTTTATGGGAACCGGCCACGAATTGAATGTTGCTGCTGAGACGAATAAAAGTGGTAGTTATTACAATATTGACTATGTAAACCCATATTTCACAAAAGACGGTTTGAGTGCTGGTGTATCTTTAAGTTATAGCAAACAAAAGCATGACTATGATGATACGGGTAACTATATTGCAGATGGTCTTTCATTAATGTTTAACTTTGGTTATCCAGTTACTGAATATTCAACGATCCGAGCAGGTATTGGTTATGAGCGTTTAACACTTAAGACGACCCATAGTTCGCCTGATGAAGTTATTCAAGATATCGCTGAGTTAAGCTGTGGTTCTCATTGTGGCCCACTCAGTAGAGATCGCATTTATAAGGCGAATTTAAATCTCTACAGAGCAAATATCGGCATCTATCATGATACGAGAAATAGAAGTATATTTGCTTCAGATGGAGCGCTCAATAGCGCGACATTAGCGGGTACATTACCGGGTTCAGATTCTAAATTCTATAAAGTGATTTTAAAACATCAGAGTTACTACCCATTAACAGACACTGAAGATTACGTATTCTCTCTTCGTGCAGATGCAATGGCAGGTTGGGGTTATGGCGGTAATAAGAATCTTCCATTCTTCGAAAACTTCTATGCAGGTGGTTTAGGTTCAGTTCGAGGATATCGATCAAGTTCGATTGGTCCTAAGTTTAGTAATGGTGATTCAAAGGGTGGGGCATTGCGCTATAATGCATCAGCAGAAGTGATCATGAAAGTGCCTGGTTTCCAAGATAATAATGATGTTCGTTGGAGTGTATTCTTAGATGCAGGTAACGTCACAGATAAGCCTAAGAGACCAGAATTTGGTGATATTAGTTATTCTGGCGGGGTTAGTTTTGTATGGCTATCACCACTTGGACCTCTTGCATTCTCATATGCTCAACCATTTAGAACAAAAGTAGGGGATCGTGAGCAGAAGTTCCAATTCTCGATTGGTATCCCTTACTAATCTTTCATAGAGACAGTAATGTTTAAATATATTTTACAGAAGGGAGCAGCAGTGTTTTTAACTGCTGCTTTCATTTTTTCTAGCCCGCTTGCAACAGCCGACATTTTAAAGGTGGGCGTTGTCGATATTAATTTGCTTCTTGAGAAATACATTGAAGAGAAGGATATCTACTCGCTCTTAAATGAAGAGTTTTTTGCAAGAGATCAATATTTACTTAAAAAGCGAGATCAAATTGAAGGTTTGCGCAGGGAGCTTGTCAGTGGGGCGAGCGATTCATCATCAATGCGAGAGCTTGAGCGAGATATTGTAAATCTTGAGCGTGAGTTTGTCCGAGTGAGCAATGACACTCGACAAGAATTTAATCTTCGTAAAAATGAAGAGCTTTATAAGCTTCAACGAGAGATTAATACGGCCATTTTGCAATATGCGCAAGATTATGATTATGATCTGATTTTAGAGTCAGGGCTTCTTTTTGCTAAAGAAGCGCTTTATCTTACAGAGCCGATTTTTGAATCGCTTGTAGGAGAAGTGAAAGCAACGAATGAAGAATCGATTATTGAAGTTGAATCGGAAGTTGAATCAATAAGTGAGGAGAAGTAATCAATGACATTATTAGAAATTTTCAATTATCTTATTGATAAAGGTGAAAAAGTTGAGCTTCATGGCCCTAAAGAGATTGAAATCGAAGGATTATCAACGATTCAACATGGCAAGCCTAAGACTCTCTCTTTCTTTCATAATCCTCGCTATCGTCAATATTTAGAGACAACTGAAGCGTCTGCGATCTTAGTGGATGAACGTAACTTTGAGCATGTCACACAACCTGCGATTGTTTGTGGGAATACGCATGCTGCTTGGGCTTATGTAACACAACTCTTTCAAAAAGATTATCGTAATTTTGAAGCGGGTATTCATCCGACAGCGGTGATCGCATCAAGTGCAAAGATTGGCGAGAATGTGACGATAGGTGCTTATAGTGTGATTGGCGATAATACAGTTATTGGCGATGGTTCTTATATCGATGCACAATGTGTGATTGAGCGTGATGTTGTTATGGGGAAAGATTGTTATCTCTTCTCTGGCGTTACGGTTCGTTATGAGTGTGAGCTTGGGGATCGTGTTGTATTGCATCCTAATGCTGTGATTGGTGCTGAAGGCTTTGGTTTTGCGCGCACAAAAGCGGGTTATATTAAAGTTGCACAATTAGGGCGCGTAGTGCTTGCAGATGATGTTGATATCGGTGCGGGAAGCTGTATTGACCGCGGCGCGATAGAAGATACGATCGTAGGGCGTGGAACAAAAATTGATAATCACGTACAGCTTGGGCACAACTGTATCGTGGGTGAAAATACTGTAATTGCCGGTTATACAGGCATTGCCGGATCAACAGATATTGGTAATAATGTTGTGATCGGTGGTGGTGTTGGTATGAATGGTCACATGAAGATTGAAGATAATGTCATTGTTACAGGTGGCACACAAGTGAGTCAGCCACTGAAAGCGGGTAAAATCTATTCATCAATTCCACCTGTATTAGAGAATAAGGAATGGCGCTATAACAGTGCAAGAATTAAACGTTTAGGTGACCTTTTTGATCGTGTTAAAGCGATTGAAGTGCAACTAAAAGAGGATAAAGATAATGATTAAATTCCTTATAAAACCAATGTCGGATTTATAAGGTTTAGTTAAATAGATAAACTTAGTATCATTACTTAATAGATTAAACATAAGAGAATAGAGAATAATAATTATGAGCGATAATAAAATCATTGATATCAATGAGATCATGAAGTATTTACCACATAGATATCCATTTTTAATGATTGATCGTGTATTAGACTACACCCCAAATGAGACGCTTCATGCTCGTAAAAATGTGACTTATAATGAACCTTATTTTTTAGGACATTTCCCAGTAAAGCCAATTATGCCGGGAGTGATGATTCTTGAAGCACTTGCACAAGCGACAGGTATTTTAAGCTTTAAATCTGTGGAAGATTATGATTCAACAGATCAGTCAATCTACTATTTCGTAGGAATCGATAAAGCGCGCTTCCGTCGCCCTGTTGAACCGGGTGATGTCCTCGATCTTAAAGTGACTTTCCTTCGTGCTAAACGCGGTATTTGGGCGTTTGAAGGTAAGGCTTATGTTGATGGAAATTTAGTGTGCCAAGCGGAGCTTATGTGTACACGTCGTGAGGCTTTTGAATAATGACAACTCCTTTAATTCACCCAAGTGCAGTGATCGATCCTACGGCAGAGCTTCATGAGAGTGTGAAGGTTGGTCCGTTTTGTGTGATTGGTCCAAATGTTACAATCGGCAAGGGAACAGTTTTAACGTCTCATGTTGTGATTCAAGGTCCTACCACAATTGGTGAGGACAATACTTTCTACCAATTCTCATCAATTGGAGAAGTACCGCAAGATAAGAAGTTTAAAGAGGGTGATGAAGTCTTCTTAACGATTGGTGATCGTAATACGATTCGCGAATATGTTAGTGTGAGTCGTGGTACAGTTCAAGATAACTCGATTACGAAAATTGGGGATGATAACTGGATTATGGCAACGTGTCATATTGCCCATGACTGTATTGTCGGTAGCCGTACTATCTTTGCAAATGGCGCATCGCTTGCAGGACATGCAATTATTGAAGATGATGTTATCTTAGGCGGATATTCGATGATTTATCAGCGTTGCCGCGTTGGTGAAGGTGCTATTACAGGATTCTCATCGGGGATTCATCGTAATGTACCCCCATTTGTGACGGCAGCGGGTTATCGTGCTGAGCCTGCGGGGATTAACTCTGAAGGTTTACGTCGTCGCCACTATTCAGCAGAAGCCATTAAAGCGACTAAAGATGCTTATAAAGCACTTTATCGTCAAGATCTCTCGCTTGCAGATGCGATTGCTCGTATTAAAGAGCTTGCTGTTGAAGCGCCTCATCTTGAGAAGATGGTGAAGTTCTTAGAAGAGACAGAAGATCGCGGTATTATTCGCTAAGATCGATAAGAAAGCACTTATGAGTCCTATCAATGAATATTGATTGGCTCTGAGTGCTTTTTTTATATGTTGAAATAAGCATATTTTAAAATATGCAATATCAGATCAGAT
>CAZPIQ010000003.1:0-49067 GCA_964586665.1 uncultured Ignatzschineria sp.
TGCTTTTTCAGAAATTGACATGCCTGGAGCGAATGCTTGCACACTTTTATAAATTGCGCGCCAGCGGTGTAAAAGCTTGATGGCTTTTACAAATTTGGATTAGGAGTTTTCAGCACACAATACTTAAAACTTTGAGCAAGTTAAAGCCCCTCAAGTTGTCGCGGTTCAGCTTTGAAAGAAGTTCAAATATTCCATCGACAACCGAATAAATTTTCTTACTTCTTACTTTCTGCTTCTCAATACTCAATACTCAATACTCAATACTCAATACTCAATACTCAATACTCAAATTATATCGTATCGAATAAAACAAGATTGATTCCATCATTAATAAACCGGCACAACACCCAGTTTTTTCAGATCTCGCTCTGTAGCGATACCATCTGCTCTTAAACCTTCTCTTTTTTGATAATCGTAGAGTGCTTTAGCCGTAAAGCCATTGAAGTAACCTTTATCGATATTGTTTTCATCTAAGGTACCTTCTCTCATAAGTGCTTCTTGCAATAGACGCACCGTCATTCCGAATGATCCTTGCATTAAACGGATCGATTCATCGCCGGCAGTGAGCGCCTCTAACTGTCTTACGTGCGTTAAAAGATAGAGATATTCATTCCCCACCTCAAGTGGCGATGGCATTGCCGATTGCTCTGCTAAAATACGAAAACGCTGATAAGGCCCTGTGGGCATCGCCGGCGGTGTGTGATCACCTTCAATCACTTGGCAACCTGCTGATGAGAAACTAATGTTACCAGGCTTATTAGTGGTCTGCGCACTATGGATATGATCATTCACAACAGATAATGTCGGCTCTCCTTTCTCAAGCGAGAATTCATGAGCCGATTCATAAAAACGCCATGCAAATGCCGGCTGAAGTCGACTCAATCTAAATGCGCCTTCCTCAAAAGCACGTCCTTCTGGCTCATGTGCCCCTACAATATAATTGTAAGCACCACTACCTAAGCAGTTCGAGATGCGTTTATCCGGCGACATCGCCTGTTTCTCTTGCCATGAGAGATGCGGAATCGTAGATGCCGGAAAGAGTGCGATTTCATGGGTTTCTAAATTCCAGATACCGAGCAGGCATCTTAAATTCTCACCATCGACCTCGTTCTCACAAATGAGTGCTTCCTTCATCCATTCCCCATAACGCCCTTCCACCAACTTCCCGGCACGAATACCAAAGAGAATTCTTTTCCCCTTTAGATGAAAAGCAGAACGATCCACTAAACGTGCTAACGTTGCGCCACTAATCAAAAATGGTTCGAAAGAGGCAGGAATGCCAAGATGAGCGGTATCGATCATTTGTCTAATTCTCAAATATGAAAAGGTCATGATACTTTACCATATTCCCCTTAAAACTACGATTACCAGCAAATGGTCGCCTTCATCGAACAGTCAAAAACATGTCAATTTTTCCCAGAAACCGCTAAAGTAAATATCATTATTTGGGTCTTTATGCTTTAAAACTCAGACTTCATTTAAAACAGGTAAAATATAGCCCATCATCATCCATTTTTTAGAATCAACATCACAATATCAGGATAAAAGAGCCCATCATGTTAAAAATCCAAAATATTCCCTACTACCTTCAGCTCATGCGTGTTGAAAAGCCCATTGGCAGTTACCTCTTAATGTGGCCAACTTTATGGGGCGTTTGGATTGCGAGTAATGGTATGCCTTCAGCAAAGATATTGATAATCTTCATGCTCGGCGTATTTGTGATGCGTTCAGCGGGTTGCGTAATTAACGATATTGCTGACCGTGATATTGATAAATTTGTAGAACGAACCAAAGATCGACCGCTTACCTCCGGCAAAGTCACCACTAAAGAAGCCGCATCACTCCTGTTTCTACTTGTAATGATTGCCGGCATTTTAGCGCTCTTTCTATCGGCGAAAACGATTCTACTCTCGATTCCAGCACTATTAATCGCGCTATCATATCCTTTTATGAAGCGCTTTCATTCTCTACCCCAAGCTCATCTCGGCGTTGCCTTTGCCTTTGGCATTCCGATGGCATTTATGGAGATTCAAGGCTCACTGCCACTTACTGCTTATCTGCTCTTCTTTACCAATATCGCATGGACACTGATCTACGATACGGAATATGCTATGAGCGATCGGGAAGATGATAAATCGATTAACATTAAATCCTCAGCACTTCTCTTTGAATCTTGGCTCGGAAAAAAAGATTACTATATTATTATCGGCTTACAAGCCTTTATGACACTACTTCTTCTCATTATTACTTCGATTGAAGGACTAACGCCTTACTTCCTTCTCTCGATCTTTATTGTCATTGCCCTGTTTTATTATCAGATTACACTGATCAAAGATCATGATCGAATGAATTGCTTTAAAGCTTTCCTTCATAATAATTGGGTCGGCTTAGCGCTCTTTGTCGGTCTTTTCTTAAACTATCTGCCTTCATAAATCTTACTAGTAAGATAATACAGGCCTAAAATTATTATTTCTACTGATTGTTAATGTTTTCTTAACTATATATTTTAATTTTTACTAAAAAGGAAATTATCATGGGAAATCGTTTATCAAAAATTGTGACTAAAACGGGTGATAGTGGTACCACTGGCATTGCCGGCAATGTTCGTCTTGCTAAATATCATCCCCGTATTGAAACTATTGGCTTGATTGATGAGCTGAATTCGCTCATCGGGATTGGTATTGCTGATCTCCAAGTCAAAATTTCAACAATTCCCTATGATGAAGCAACTGTCAGCTCACTGAAGAAACTCAGCGAAGAGTGGGCTTTTATTCAACATGAGCTCTTTAATCTTGGCGGAGAACTCTCTATGCCGGGAACCGAATTGGTTCATGAAAAGGCGGTTATTAGTTTAGAAGAGTGGCTAACAGCTTATAACGATGAACTCACGCCTTTAAAGGAATTCATCCTTCCGGGCGGTTCTCAAGTGGTTGCTAAAACACACTACATTAGAGCAATTAGCCGAAAAGTAGAGCGCGCACTGTGGGCGCTTAACAGTAATGATCCGGTGAATCCTCATTCGCTTAAATTCTTAAATCGTCTCTCTGATTATTTCTTCGTGACAGCAAGAACTTTAGCAAAACTAACAGACACGCAAGAAATTTTCTGGAATCATGAACGATAATCTAAAACCTACTCGCGTCTTTGCTGTTGATATCAATCCCGAAATTACTGCTTGGGCACAACAACAATATCCACAATACTGGCGCGAAGACCTCGGTGAAAAAAAACGCACGAGCTTTCTCTTAAGCCGTGCGCTTTTGCATCATGTACTTTATCACTACTATGATAATACGCTATCAGCACTACCTGAACTTGCCTACACTGAACATCAAAAACCCTATTTTAAGCATTATCCGATTGCTTTTAATCTCACACATTCTGCAGATTTTATCGGGCTTGTCATCGCGGAAGGTGATTTGCCTATTGGAATTGATATTGAAACTATTCAGCATCGTCGAAACTTTGAGGGACTACTCAAGCGTACTTTTCATGAATCTGAAATATCATGGGTCTTAAAGACCATCGATAAAGTCTATCCTCTAAATATTTCTTCTGAGATAATGGATCATCTTCCACAAAAAGCGATGGAGAGATTCTTTCTTCTATGGTCTGCTAAAGAAGCTTATCTTAAAGCAGATGGGCGAGGAATACAGGGATTACATAGCGTTTTATTTTCACCAGAAAGAGCAACTATGACAGGAGATCTTGCTAATGGCACACTATTAGCCACAGTGCTTCCTTCTCAACATAGCGATCAGTTAAGCTCTTTCGCGGTCTATATCCCGACAACGAATGAAAAGTTACAGACAATAAAATACCTCTTAATCAGAGACCAAGAGGTATGTTTTCAAAATCATCATGCGACTTGGCAAGTGATCATGCAAGATACTAGCCACTAAAATTTTTCAGCTTAAAGTCGCATAATGCTATAACGCAATGATTCTTATTCTTCTTTTAATAAGAAGTCTTCTTTCGTTGCGCCCGCTTCTACCTTATCTTTCATCCATAAAGGCATTTTACCGCGACCACTCCATTGTTGCTCTGGATTGTCTGGGTTACCGTATTTCATCGGTACTTTACGGCCTTTACGTCCTACTTTATCTTTGAACACATCATGGAAAGAGAGACCTGAATGATCAAGCATTTTCTCAATCTCTTTTCTCACTTGCTCAGCTTCTGCTGCACGACGTGTCTCTATCTCATGACTTAATTCTGTAATAAGATTTTCCATCTTATCGATTGTAAGTCCATTTAAATCTAAATTTTTCATCACCTTTTGTCTCCATTCAGAAAATGATTATTGTAATTCCTCACAAGAATCTATATTTTTCACTAATTGACTTTATTAATTAAACAAACCACATTACTCATTAATGCGGGCCGCTTTAGTTATTATATTAATCACATTTATATAATTTTAAAAAAAATGTAAAAATATATATCAATCAAAAGTTGAATTTTATAGTCTGAGATTAATTACAAGTGTCCCAATAAGTGCCTTATTATATACGCACTGAGATAATATTAAATATTTATTTTATGTTTAATTGTAAAACACTGCCTAATTTTAGGATTTCTTTTAAAATCTTGAGGTAATGTTGAACTAGATACATCTTCTATAATAAATAGTTCTTTTAACTCAGGATCTATTTTAAATCCTCTTAAATTCGTCGAGAATATTAACTGCCCATCATTTGCTAACAATCTCATAGCATCTGAAATAAGCTGTACATGATCTCGTTGAATATCTAACACGCCCTCCATTTTCTTTGAGTTAGAAAATGTCGGAGGATCCATGAAAATAAGATCAAACTTATCTTCATTACGTGCCATAAGTGGTTTTTGGCGCATTCTATCAATACGACCTTGTAACCACTCAAACACATCTGCTTGAACAAGTTCATGTCCAGCAAAATGTCCATTAAGGGCTAAGTTTTTATCAGCCCAACTTAAATAAGTTCGTGAAAGATCCACTGATAAAGTTTCACTTGCACCACCGTTAGCAGCATGTACGCTCGCACTACCGGTATAACAGAAAAGATTTAAGAAACGCTTGCGTCTTGCTTCTTTTCCAATTTTGAATCGCACATCACGGTGATCTAAGAATAATCCAGTATCAAGATAATCTGTCAAATTCACCAATAATTTCGCGCTCCCTTCTTTTATCTCAAAGAGATTACCATCAGTATCCGTTTGACGCTCATACTGAGTCTTACCGCGCTGTCTTGAACGCTGTTTTACATGAATATCTTCAAGCGAAATATCGTCAAATACGAGAGGCAAAATCTGTACAACTTTATTAAAACGCATTTCAGCAACATCTCGTTTGATCGTTGAAGGCGCTGCATATTCATAAATCACGATCTGATTTTTATAAAGATCAATTGCAACATTAAACTCAGGAAGATCGGCATCATATACACGATATGCTTCGATATTCTCTCGCGCTGCCCATTTTGCAAGATGCTTATAGTTTTTGGTAAGACGATTCATAAATGCATCGCCCCCATCTTGCATCAATTCTTCGCGAACCATACGCTTCTCATTGCGATCAGCTTTATCACGGTCGACAAAAAATTCAGGCATAATATTGAACTGTAAGTAAACACAGTCTAATGCACCATTCCAGAATTTATTCACACGCTCAGCACGAAGCCCCATGACTCGTCCTAAATCTGGATCAGATGTAATCACGCCACCCGTGAATCCTTCATAATTACGAAGGAAATCCCCAAGATCCATATAGGTTGAAACAAGCTGAGACTTATCGCCTAAACGCTCACCATAAGGGGGATTTGTCACGATAAGCCCTGATGTCATCGATTCATCACGTGCATAATCTTGGAAATTCATATGTTTGAATTCCATATTTTTCAATACGCTTGCACGGTCAGCATTCGCTTTCGTAATCCCGATCATCATCGAACTACGTTCAATCCCTACCAATCTACCCTGATAGCGTGCTTCACCTTCAGCTGCACGTCTTTTCGCTTCTTGATAACAAGCATTCCACTCTGCTTCTTTATAAAGTCTCCAGCGCATAAATCCAAAGTCATTACGATATAAACCTGGCGCAATATCACGCGCCATGAGTGCAGCCTCGATTAAGATCGTACCAGCACCACAAAGTGGATCGATAAAATTTTCATGATTTGCCGCTTTCTCCGGCCATTTTGAACGATATAAAAGCGCAGCCGCTAAGTTCTCCTTAATCGGCGCCGCCCCTTGCTCTGTTCTAAAGCCACGTTTATGAAGTGGTTCCCCGCTTAAATCTAAATAGAGCGTATAGCTATTTTCAAAGATATGCACATAAAAACGAACATCAGGATCATCTAAATCAACATTAGGGCGTGTACCCATTAATTCATTAAAGTAATCGACAATCGCATCTTTAATACGAAGTGCCGCAAAATGTGTATGAATATTGCCCGCACGTCTTACTGTTACTTTCGTTGAAAATGTGGATGTTTCACGCATATGCGTCGACCAAGGAAAGAGTGTTAACTCTTCATGGAGCTGATCAAGCGAACTAAATTTCCCATTTTTTAACTCGAGGAGTACTCGCGAACCACAGCGAACCCAAAGACATGCATTATAAGCATCTTTAAGTTCTCCTTCGAAAGTAACACCAGTTCCCGACTCAACCGCATTAATTCCCTCTGCTAAAAGTTCTTCTTTTACATAGGGGGCGAGCCCTTGGGCACAGGTTACATAAAATTTTGACATACATTCTCTCTAATTATTATTTAGTAATTACAAACTTATTCTGTGTAATTCTAAATGATAAAGTATTTAATTCATCACATACTTTGATATGACGCCGGATTTATCCGTATAATCATCGAAGTATACTATAAAAAATAAAATACAACATATATTAACATCTCAATATATCGAAATTTACAATTCCATAGAGCCTCTCGCAAATATATCATCTCTACATATGAATTTATTCTTAATTATTGAAGATCATTGCAAACAGCTAATAACATGGGGTTTATTCACCTTAAAATAGATAGCTATTTTAATGAAAAAAGCACTCAAAGTTTTATAACTTGAATAATTAAGGTTTATCTGCCTATATTAAGAAGAATGTAATTTTATCATCTAGAACTATCAAAAATACCCTTCAAAATAGAGGGATCTTCTAGCAATGACAAGTATTTTAAGAAGAAAATAATAATATAACTTAAGAGGATCATAATATGAGCACAGATTTAAGTAAGAAAATTCGTAATGAAGCTTTTCTAGACAAGATCGTCTCGGCTGAGGAAGCAGCTTCATGGATTGAGAATGGCATGACCCTAGGAATGAGTGGTTTCACTCTTTTTGGTGAGCCTAAAGTATTCCCTAAAGCACTCGCAGAACGCGGCAAAAATGAGAAATTCAAAGTCAATCTCTTCACAGGTGCATCGCTTGGCCCTGACGCTGACCAAGCAATGGCTGAAGCAGACATTTTAAATCTTCGCCTCCCATATCAAGGGAATGCGGTCATGCGTAAGAAAATTAATGCCGGTGACATCAAATATATCGACCAGCATTTATCTCATACAGCTGAAACACTTCGTCAAGGTAACCTCGGCAAGATTGATTATGCGGTAATTGAAGCAGCTGCGATTACTGAAGATGGTTTAATTATCCCAACAGGATCAGTTGGTAACTCACCTATCTTCATCGATAGAGCAGAAAACGTGATTATCGAACTTAATACCAGCACACCTTCAAGCTATGAAGGCATTCACGATATTTATATCCCTAAAGATCAAGGCGATAACCGTGAAGCGATTCCTGTTTATGACGACCTTAGCAAGCGTATTGGTACTATCGGTATTAAAGTGGATCCTGCTAAAGTTCGCGGAATTATCCTTTCAGATCGCCCAGATACACCATCACCTCTTTTCGAACCTAACGAAGAGACACAAGCAATTGCGGATAATCTCTTAGACTTCTTAGGTAAAGAAGTAGAAGAAGGTCGCTTAGGTCCTAATCTTGCACCGCTTCAATCAGGTGTTGGTTCAGTTGCAAACGCAGTTCTAAGTGGCATGGCGAAATCTGATAAGTTTAAAAACTTAACAGTTGCTTCTGAAGTTCTTCAAGATGGCATCTTTGACCTTATCGATGCCGGCGTTGTTGATTTTGCGGTGGCAACGGCATTCTCACTTTCGAAAAAACGCGTGGATCAATTAGCATCAGATCTTGAAAAATACAAAGGGAAGATTCTTTTCCGCCCACAAGAGATCACAAACCACCCTGAAGTGATTCGTCGTATCGGCGTTATCGCATTCAACACAGCGCTTGAAGTTGATATCTACGGTAACGTTAACTCAACACACGTCAGTGGTACTCATGTAATGAACGGTATCGGCGGATCTGCGGACTTCGCTCGTAACGCGCGCATCACGATCTTCGTCACCCAATCAACTGCTAAAGATGGCAATATCTCAACAATCGTGCCATTTGTAACACACGTTGACCATACGAACCATGAAGTAGATGTGATCGTCACTGAACAAGGTTATGCGGATATTCGTGGTCTTAGCGCAAAAGAAGCAGCTGAGAAGATCATTGAAAACTGTATGCATCCGAAATACAAAGCGCAAGCACGTAAATACTTCGAAGATGCAAAAGCACAACGCGGTGGTAACACGCCACATCTTCTTGACCGTGCTTTCTCATGGCATACAAACCTTGCTGAAAAAGGCACGATGCTTTTAGATGAAGAATAAGTCAAAGGCACTTTAGCTATCTCATAGAATAATCTCTGGAGATGGGCAATACAAAATATTTAAAACCGATCATAGCGATCGGTTTTTTTATTTTGAATAACGCTCATTAACGCTCAATACACCCTAATGTTTAAAGTTGCATATATAAGATGTATATAAAAGCTGTATATAAAATTGTATATATTTTAGGATTTATTTGATTCCAAATAGCACAAGCTAATCAATAATAAGTCATAAAATAGTAATCTATGCTAATAATGGATCAAACTTTTTTATTTAACTTTCATTAGTCAATTATCACTGTTACCCAACATACCTAGAGCGCTTCGACCATGAATCAGCCTCTCTCTAATAAATGGGGAAGGGATTATTGACTATTCCTGAGGAGGAATTATGGCTCGTGAGAATTGGAGTAATAAACTGATTTATATCTCCACAGTTGCGGGAGCGACGATTGGTTTTGGTGCCACCTGGCGTTTCCCTTATTTAGTCGGAGAAAATGGTGGCGGTGCTTATCTCTTTGTCTTCTTTATTGCGATGATCGTATTGGGGATCCCGATGTTGATTGCGGAACACTTAATTGGGCGCCGTTTACATACCAACGTTGTCGATTCGTTCAGTGGTAAGGGTCTTGACCATAAAATCTCGAAATGGTGGAAAGGCGTTGGAATTATTGCGATTCTGGGCGCCTTTGGGATCTTGGCTTACTATATGGTGCTCGGCGGTTGGGTCATGAGCTATATTGGTGGGATTTCTATGGGGGAGATTGATCTCTCCACGCCACTTAGCGCCGAAGTTGCTAAAAGTTTCTTTGAAACATCTACCAGTAATCCATGGAAGATGATCATCTATACCTTTATCTTCGTTGCTGTGAACTACTATATTCTCGTTAAAGGGATTATCGATGGTATTGAGCGCGTCATTCGCTGGGTCATGCCACTCTTCTTAGTGCTTGTCTTTGCTCTCATGATTAGAGCACTCTTCTTACCAGGTGCGATGGAAGGCGTGAAGTTCTACATTATTCCTGACTTTAGCAAAATTAACTCACAAGTAATATTAACAGCGCTTGGACAAGTATTCTTCGCGCTTAGTATCGGTTTTGGTGTAATGGTGACGCTCTCCTCTTATCTGAATAAGAAAGAGAATATCGTCAGCATCAGTGTGAGTGCCGGCATTATCAATACCCTTATTCCACTTGCGATTGGGTTTATTATCTTCCCAGCGCTCTTCTCAGCAGGCATTGCGCCAACATCTGGTCCATCACTTGTATTCCAAGCATTACCGGCAGTATTCTCAACCATCCCATTTGGTGCATTCTTTGCGGTGCTCTTCTTCTTACTACTTCTGCTTGCAGCACTTACAACTTCGCTCACAATCTACGAAGTAGCAATTACAACGCTCATTGAGAAGTTCAACATGAAGCGCCCTGTTGCAACTTTTATTACACTCGCAACTATCTTCGTATTAGGGAACGTACCAAGTATCTTAGCGGAGAGCGTTTGGAGCAATGTCACGATCTTTGGCATGAACATCTTCGATGCATTTGATTATATCAGTGCGAACATTCTCTTTATCGGCACAAGCCTCTTATCAGCGATCTTCATCGGTTTTGTATTAAAGATGAAAGTATCCCTTGATGAGATTACAAATGGCGGTACTGTGAACACGAAAATCGCACCGATTCTCTTCTATCACATTAAATTCGTGATCCCGGCATTAATCCTCATTATCTTCGGGTTCTCATTTATTTAAATGAAAATAGAGATGATCACGACAATATCGTGATCGGCAAAAAGTCTAAAAGGCACTGCTATTAATAATTAGCAGTGCTTTTTTATTGCCGGTATTTTATAGATAAATGCATGGCAGGATCGAATGTTTGCATGGTGCCGGATACAAAGTTTTATCTTCTATCAAATTGCTCACGCAGGGCACTGTGGTACCCACAGCTGACACGCAATGATTGATAACATACACTCTTTCGCCCTAGCCACGCAGCTAACTAGTTTTCGATCCATAAATAAAGGCCGATAAAAAAGGCGCTTCACATAGGAAGCACCTTTATCTCTAGCGATGATTCAATCACCTAATTGATGATTACTCGGACAATTCCCGAATATTTCACCCTTTTTCTATTTCTATTTCTATTTCTTGGTGAGCTTTGCACGATTCAAACTCAGTGAGTTCACAAGAACGCTGACTGAACTGAACGCCATTGCGCCACCTGCAAGGATCGGGCTTAAGAAACCAAAGGCTGCAAACGGAATACCCACTGTATTGTAGATAAATGCCCAGAAGAGGTTCTGCTTGATCTTTCTCATCGTCATCTCTGAAAGGAGAATCATTTTTGAGAGATTCAGCAAATCTCCATTCATAATGGTCACATCTGCGGATTCCATCGCGATATCCGTTCCGGTTCCCATCGCAATGCCGGCATCAGCCTGTGCAAGTGCCGGCGCATCGTTCATACCGTCACCCACCATTGCAACGACTTTTCCTTTCGCTTGAAGATCTTTTACAACTGTCGCTTTATCTTCTGGCTTAAGTTCTGCAACAATTTCCTCCGGCGTTAATCCAATATCTGCACCAATTTTCGCGGCTGTACGTGCATTATCCCCAGTTAGCATTAAGACATTAATCCCGATGGCTTTCAGGTTCGCAATCGCCTCTTTCGAGCTTGCCTTTACAGGGTCAGCCATTGTCACAACTGCCAATGCATGGGTTTCATCACTCAGCATTACAACGGTTTCCCCCATCGATTCACGATAAGGCACGAGATCTGCAAACGGCGTATAGTCAATCTTCATCTCACCCATTAAGCGTGGCGAGCCAACAAAGTAACGTTCTCCGGCAACTTCGCCTTGAAGACCTGCACCCACTAAGGCTTGGAAGTTTTCAATCGGCGCGTTCTCATAAGCATGTGCATGCCCATAATCCACAATCGCCTTCGCAAGCGGATGCTCAGAATGTGATTCAAGCCCTACAAGAATGCCGAGAAGCGTCTTTTCATCTGCAAAATTCATCTCTGCTGAGTCACTCTTTCTTGCTTCAAAGTGCATCACAACCGGTGAACCTTCTGTGATTGTGCCTGTTTTATCTAGCACGATCGTGTTGATCTTCGCAGCACGCTCTAATGATTCGCCATTTTTAATCAGAATCCCATTACGCGCCCCAACGCCGGTTCCAACCATGATTGCCGTTGGCGTTGCTAAACCTAGCGCACATGGACACGCAATAACAAGAACGGCAACACTATGCATAATCGCTGTTCCCCAATCTGCGGTTACCCATTGAGTCACAAAGAGTGTGATAATTGCAATCACAATCACTGCCGGCACGAAGATCGATGATACTTGGTCTGCAATCTTCTGAATCGGCGCTTTACTACCTTGTGCATCATTGACCATCTCAATGATTTTTGCGAGCGTACTATCACTATCAAGCTTCGTCGCCTTCATCACAAGGGCACCTGATTGGTTGATCGTGCCGCTGAAGAGCTCATCGCCCTCGCCTTTATCAATCGGCAGGCTCTCCCCCGTTAACATGCTCTCATCGATCGTAGAATTCCCTGAAACCACGTCGCCATCCACCGGAATGGTTTTTCCAGGATGCACAAGGAGCTTATCACCGACCACAACTGCACCAATTGGTACTTCTGTATAGACTTCGCTGATCGTGCCATCTTCTTTTGTCACTTCATCAATACGAAGTGCTGTTTTTGCTTGAAGTGCCATGAGACTACGAATTGCCGCCCCTGTACGATTCTTCGCGCGCTCTTCCATATATTTACCCAAGAGAATCAAGGTAATGATGACCGCACTACTCTCAAAGTAGAGATGAGTCGGATCGCCACCTAAGAAACCATTGTAAACACTATAGAAGAAAGCCGCTGTTGTACCGAGCGCGACTAATACATCCATGCTGGGCGCTTTTGCTTTAAGCGATGCCCAACCTGCTTTATAGAATCGTAAACCGACGCCAAACTGTACCGGTGTTGTGAGCACGAGTTGTACCCAAGGCTGATGCACGAAATGAACCCAAGGCGCATCAATGCCGATCATCATCGCGATCATGCCTATCAGCATCGGCGCACTGAGCACCGCACTAATAATCAGCGCGATCTTCATGCGCTTTGCGGCTCGCTCTTCGCGAGCGATGAGTTCTCCCTGATGATCTTCATCATCCCTCACCGCACCAAAGCCCGTTTTCTCAATGGCTTCGATGATCCCTTGCTCGCTAATCATCGCCGGATCATACTCGAACATCCCTTTTTTACTCGCTAAGTTCACATTCGCACGAAAAACGCCGGGTTTTTTTCCAAGAACGCGTTCGATACGACCTGAACAGTTCGCACAAGTCATGCCGGTAATAGCAAGCCTTGCAAACTCTCTTTGTGGCGGACTATTGGCGCCTTCACTCTTTTTTAGTTCCATGATTAATTTCCTTATGATTATATTTATGTTTATTTCTCTGTGTATTTCTCAGATAAACTTAATAATTCATTTTTTGGTAATTGATTTTTAAAGGCGCTATTGAGGCTCTTGTAAATGGCAGCTACATTGACCTTTAAAGCAGTCACACGCAATCTCATCGACACTCGCTTTTTTAGCCTCTGAAAGCGCCACTTCTAAAAGCGTAATATCTTCATGAGAGAGCTCTCTTGCACCAATCAGTCGTGCGATTTTTTTAGCTCGATCTTGTGAACAGACAAACCCAAAAAGATCTCTAGCGGCAGAATCCCAAGCATCACTCTCTGCAATTTTTGCACGATAGATGTAACGATTGCCGGAACCTTTAGTCTCTACTAACTCTTTACCGACTAATCTTGAAAGTAGCGTTTTAGTCGTTGTGGGTTTCCACTCTTTCTTCTTCTGAAGTACTTGCACAATATCACTACTGCCAAGATCCCCATTTGCCCAGAGGACTCGCATCACTTCCCATTCTGAGGGGGTTATTTCTATCGATTTCATCTCAATCTCCAACATCTATATTTGTAGTCAAATTTAACTATAAATGTAGTTGCTTATTTTGTCTACTCTTTTTATGCAAAATTTAAGCTAAATCAATGGTAGAAAAATATAGGCCTAGCATTCAACAATCAATATGACGAACGAAAAACTCCAAATAACGTTCGATTACTTTAAGACGCTGAAGAGGTAATCCATAAAAAGACGCACTTTCGCCGGCACATATCGACTACTTGGATATACCAAATGAATATCTTTCTTCGCAGGGCGATGCTCAGGAAAAAGCTCAATGACATGGCCTGACTGAATATTCGCATCTACTGCATAATCGAAAAATTGCATAATACCGAAGCCATTTTTAACCGTTTCAAATGCGCCTAGCGAATCACTGTGAATCATATTGGGCTTAAAATGAAATGGCGTTGAATCTTCCCCAAACTCCCACGGCATAATCTGCCCTGTATTGGGAAAGCGAAGGGCGATACACTTATGCTCGCGAAGTGCCTCTAGTGTTGCCGGCATTCCATAGCGATCGATATAACTTTTAGAAGCAACGAGCTTCATTGTGCCGGAATGTAATCGTTTTGCGACCAATCGATCATCTTTCAGCTCGCCAATACGAATCGCGAGATCAAATTCATCTTTCGTAAAGTTAATATAGGTATTACTGAGAGAGATTTCGATATGTAAAGAATCACTATGCTCTTCCAAAAATTCATTAATCAAGGGTAAAAACTTCTTAATGCCGTAACTATCTGGCATACTAATTCGCAAGATACCACAAGGCTCGATGCTATTAGTGATTTGGCGTTCTATATCGCGGATATTCTCGACAGCTTCCTTACAAACACTATAATAACTTTTTCCCTCTTCCGTGAGGCGCATTGATCTTGTAGAACGTTCAAAAAGTTTAATATTGAGCTTCTGCTCAAGCCTTGATACAGCTTTACTGACAGCAGATGGCGTCATACCAATATTAATCGAAGCTTCTGTAAAATTTTTGCTCTCAGCGGCTTTACAGAAAATCTGAATATCGTTTAAATCCATGTCTTGCATCAATTGCATTATAGTGCTCCATCTGTGCCTCATAGGCATTAAAGAAATTCTGCTCTAATATAGCAAACAACACAGTAAATGTTTATGATGAATACCGTAACGTGATCAATCTCATCTTGTGATGACAGATTTGTCACCCATAATTTCTAGGTATTCATCAAACGATCTGATGATGCCTCATCAACAATTTATTACACTCATTCAATTAAGGAGCTTATTCATGAGCCAGTTTATCTCACTCGCTGAAAAACGCCGTACAATCTATCATCTTGGTAACAAAGTAACGCAATCAAAAGATGAGATCACAAAGATCATACATGATGTTTCAAAGCAAGCGCCCTCATCATTTAACTCACAAAGTTCACGTGTATTTGTTCTCTATGGCGAAGCGCATCAAAAACTTTGGGATATCACTGCTAATGCATTAAAAGCAATTATGCCGGCAGATGCTTTTGAAGGTACAAAAGCGAAAATTGATTCTTTCGCAGCAGGTTTTGGCACAGTGCTCTATTTTGAAGATGAGCAAGTAGTTGAAGATCTTCAGGCAAAATTCCCACCATATGCGGCAAACTTCCCGAAATGGTCAGAACAAGCACATGGTATTACAGCTTATGGCGTATGGCTTGCACTTGCTGAAGTCAATATCGGTGCATCACTTCAACACTACAACGAGTTAATCGAAGAAGCTGTGAGAAAAGAGTGGGATGTACCTGCAAAATGGTCTCTTAAAGCGCAAATGCCATTTGGTTCAATCGAAACGCCAGCAGATCCAAAAGCATTTATCGAAACAGCAGCACGTTTCAAAACTTTTGGTTAATCCCCATTCAATGATTCATTGAACGAGCAACTTCTAACAAGAAGTGCTCGATAATCATCAAATAGATAGTAGCGCCAGTGGAATATTCACTGGCGTTTTTTTGTTGTGTGAGCCAAATGAGGCGCTGATAGCACGATTATTCTCAAACTTGCATAAAATCACACCAATTATCGCCTTTATAGAAACAATCATCTTTGCCGGAGTTTCATTTCTGCTTTGCCTACTTGTCACAAACCACTTATAAAACCAATGAACATTCTAGATATATCAATACAAGATAGACATTTATCTTTATTGGAAGATTTTTATTCAACTTTATCATCAATCTTCAAAAATGATTAATTGATTCCAAAATGGAATTAATGATTTTCCTTTCAGCTGTTTCAGTGACATCCTTTTTCCCGTAAATTACTCACATCCAATTAGGAAACATAAAATTTTAATTTTAATAAATGAAGGAAATCATCATGAAAAACTTAATGAAAGCAACACTCGTATCATTCGCAGTTCTCTCAGTAGCAAGCATTGCATCTGCACAGCAATATGCACCACAACAAGTGTTAACAGATCTTACTGCTGAGCAAGTAACAGCGATCAATGGTCTTGGCCGTATCTCTAACGAAGACGTGACTTCACCAGCATACGACTTCCACCTTTCACAAATCTTAACGCCTGCACAAGCAAAGCAATATAACGATTTAAAAGATGGTCCACGCCAAACAGCGGGTTCTGTAAACTTCCCATTCAACATCGATAGCAAATAAGGATTCGTTATCAATTCATACTCTATGATCCCGTACCCTAACAGCATAGATTAAGAAAAAACGAATACCGATTAATATTAAACCCCGCTGTAGCCTTATGCTTACAGCGGGATTTCTTTTTGTGCTACCTTCCTGGAAATCATTCTATTATGCAATAGGCCAAAGCTACCATAGATATTCTTTACAAATAGATCTAAAATCTCTTATCAATTTATGATTACCAACTATTCCTTTTAACCAATTCAGATTGAGAGATTAATCAATGCAAAATGAAACAATATGGCGCCTATCATGGATTGCCTACCTAAAAGATCTTATTTTTATTCCTATCGGTTCACTCATTATTTCAGGAATTTTGATGGTCGTATTCTCAATTATTACGGCACTACTTTCATCATTCTACTTTGAACCATCCACTATCGAATATCTTGATTCTCTTCCTATTAAATATGGCGTTAGCGATAAAATGCTCGTGTTTTATATTTTCTTGGCTCTGTTCATCTTTATGACCCTTCTTTTTTATATTTTAGGATTCTTGGGAACCCGTAGTATCAAACTATATTTAGATGAAGATGGTGTTTGGATGTATTCAGGAATATTCCCTTGGAATAAGGGGATCAATGGCATTAAATGGAGAGATCTTGATACTGCACTCTATACAACAGGTCTTCTCAGCTGGGTTTGTCGCTCTTATAAAATCTATCTTACACATCGATTTACCAAAAGCTCAGAAATCATATTAAAAGATGTCGCGCGTGGCGATCTTTTTGTCAAAGCCGTTAATGAATATCATGAAAACTATGTTCGTGAAAATGCAGAGAACTCTATCAGCGGACTATAATGATGGCTACAAAGGTTCCAACGTTTGAAATCAAATAATCAAACCGTTAAGCTTTTATCTGTTGGGTGTGTTCATTCCACCCAGCATCAATCATTCTTTGTATGATTTACAATCTGCAAAATCATCACTCTGTATGCTCAAAAAATCGATCAATAGTGCGATCAATAGTGATTTAGCAGTCATACTCTCAAAGCGGAGTATAGAGATCCCCAGACATAATCTTCCGCACCGTTCGCTCTAAACCGACATAGAGAATATCTTCTTTCTCCGGCATTTTCCCGATTCGAATCTCGGCGATTCCTTCAGGATGACCAATGCGAATGATCTGTTCTCGTTTTCCGGAATCTGCGCTCGTTAAAGCATAAGGAATGGTACCTTCCAATAAGCACATCGCTGCTAAGTTTAAAAGTGCGCTCATCGCAAAGGTTCGATGCATTTTCTCCATCGAAACCATTCTCGCTAAAATATGATAATCCTCTTTTCGAATCAGCTTGCCGGTAGAAGTCATATAATCCTGTGGTTTTGCCACATAAGCGACTTTAGGAATCGCGCGATATTCAAGACGCGCCATTTCTCGCGTTTTACAAAGCCCACTTGCAACTGCCGCAAGCTCACGAACCTCTTCAAGCGTTTTCATAACTGGCGCATTCTGCGAGACTTCACTATTTAATTCAGTGCCATCAAGCCCCAAACACTCGCCGGCAACGAACACCACCGGATTCACAATATCCGCAAAAGAGTAGTCAATCGCCTCACCACTTTCTAGCTGAAACTGCCCTTTTACACCTAAAGGCAAGGTCGAACCTGTTTTCCCACCGCCGGGATGCATAATATCAACAACATATTTTGCACCAGGATCTAAAATGCCGGAAACCTGAAAATCACCAGTTGTTCGAACGGCACCATTGATTAACGGCACCTCGATCTCAATCAGCTTCTGAATATTCGTACTCCAAACCTTCACAAGCACTGAAGAAGCCTCGACATCCGCGATAACAAACCCTTCATCCACCGCAAAAGCCCCCACCGCCGCCATCAAATTGCCACAAGTGCCGGCATAATCCACGGTCGTATCTCCAATCCCTAACTGCACAAAGGTATAATTCACATCAACCGCAGGATCAGCGCTCTTCTCCATAATCACCACTTTACTAGTATGAGAAGTCCCCGAGCCTAGCCCATTAATATGAGAAACATCCTCCGCCCCAATCCCTTTCAGAAAAATCTTCTCACGAAGCGAAAGATCTTCCGGCAAGTCTTGCTCAAGAAAGAATAATCCGCGACTTGTACCACCGCGGTAGATGGTGCATTTGGTTTTTAGTTGGGGCATGGAGTTACCTCATATTTTGCAAATAATATAGCGCTCTAATCACTTTAAACTACTCCTCAGGCTCATACCCCAAATTCGGCGCTAACCACTTTTCGGCTTCTTCTAAACTCCAACCTTTGCGTTTTGCGTAGTCTTTCACTTGGTCTCTGCCGATTTTTCCAACGCCGAAGTAATTGGATTCTGGGTGCGCGAAGTACCAGCCTGATACGGCGGCTTGTGGGTACATTGCGTAATTGTCTGTAATTTCTAGACCGATGCGTTTATCGGGAGTTAAGAGTTCCCATAAAGTAGCTTTTTCCGTGTGTTCTGGACATGCCGGATAACCGGGTGCCGGGCGGATGCCTTTGTATTCCTCTCGGATTAAGGCTTCATTATCGAGATCTTCGCTGGATGCGTAACCCCAATATTCTCGGCGCACTAACTTATGGAGATATTCTGCGGTGCTCTCAGCAAAGCGATCTGCCAGCGCTTTAAGCATAATAGCACTGTAATCATCATTATCTGCTTCAAACTGCTCGATATAGGGTTCGATGCCAATGCCGGCAGTACATGCAAATGCGCCGATATAGTCTTCCACATCGCTACCGCCGATAAAATCTGCAAGCGAGCGATTCGGCATTTCATTGGGGCGCTCTGTCTGCTGGCGAAGATGATGAAGCCTTGCAAGCTCTTTGGTACGAGTTTCATCTGTAAAGAGAATTGTGCTTTCGCCGGCATTTTGTGCTGGGAAGAAGCCGATGACGGCTTTCGCTGTGAGCCATTTCTCCGCTAAAATTTTCGCTAACATCTTTTTCGCATCTGCATAAACCTTCCGGCACTCCTCGCCGATGATCTCATCTTCTAAAATGCCGGGGAATTTTCCACGTAGTTGCCATGATGCAAAAAATGGCGTCCAATCGATCGTATCCACTAAATCTTCAAGCGGAATCTCAAACTCATGAATCCCCATTTTGGCGGGTTTCACGATATTGTTAAATGCTAAGCTCAGTTTATTTTCTGTGGCTTCTGCAAAAGGAATGAGCTTAATATCCCGCTGACGCTCAAGATAAGCGAGTCGGCGCTTTTCGTAATCCTCTTTAACATTTTTCTTAAATTCATCTCGTAGCTCGGGACTAATGAGCGACTGTGCAACTCCCACAGAACGAGAAGCATCGCGCACATGCACCACCGTATGATCATATTGCGGGGCAATTCTCACAGCGGTATGCGCAAGCGATGTCGTTGCACCGCCAATCATAATCGGGATATCAAGCCCTCGGCGTTGCATCTCTTTTGCAAAACCGACCATCTCTTCTAGCGATGGTGTAATAAGCCCAGAGAGCCCGATGACATCAACCTTTTCTGCCAATGCTTTTTCGATAATATTCGGCGTGGGCACCATTACACCCATATCGATTACTTCAAAGTTATTACATTGAAGCACAACACCCACGATATTCTTACCGATATCATGCACATCACCCTTCACGGTCGCCATGAGGATTTTCCCGTTTGAAGTACTCTCATCGCCATGCTTTGCCTTCTCTTCTTCAATAAAAGGCACTAAATAAGCGACCGCACGTTTCATCACGCGCGCAGATTTTACCACTTGTGGCAGGAACATCTTTCCTTCGCCAAATAGATCGCCGACAACATTCATGCCCGTCATCAAGGGCCCTTCAATGACCTCAATCGGGCGATCAAAGCTCTGTCTTGCAAGTTCTGTATCTTCAACGATATAAGCATCAATTCCATGAACCAACGCATAAGTTAAACGCTCGCCGATCGGCAGTTCTCGCCATTCGAGATTCTCTTCTTTACGCTGTGCACCTTCCCCTTGATACTTCTGCGCAATCTCGAGCAACCTTTCGCCGGCATCAGGATCACGATTGAACATCACATCTTCAATGCCTACTTTGAGCTCTTCGGGAATATCTTGATAGATCGCAAGCTGTCCGGCATTCACAATCCCCATTGATAATCCGCGCGAAATCGCATGATAGAGGAAGACGGCATGAATCGCTTCACGAACTAAGTTATTGCCTCTAAAAGAGAAAGAAACATTTGAGATACCGCCGGAGATATGTACATGCGGGAGATTTTTGCGAATCCATTCCGTCGCATCTAAGAAATCTAAACCATAACGATTATGCTCAGGAATTCCTGTGGCAACCGCGAAGACGTTCGGGTCAAAGATAATATCTTCCGGCGGGAAGTTCACTTCATTGACTAAAATATCGTAAGCTCGTGAACAGATCTCTACACGGCGTTCAAAGTTATCTGCCTGCCCATCTTCATCAAAAGCCATTACAACGGCTGCGGCACCATACTTTTTCGCAAGTTTGGCATGAGCGATAAACTCATCAACGCCCTCTTTCATCGAAATCGAGTTAACGATTCCCTTGCCTTGAATACACTTCAGCCCTGCTTCTAAAATATCCCATTTTGACGAGTCAATCATAATTGGGACTTTTGAGATATCTGGCTCGGATGCAATGAGATTGAGGAAAGTGACCATCTCAGCTTTTGAATCGAGCATTCCCTCATCCATGTTGATATCGATAATCTGCGCTCCATTTTCAACCTGATCTCGGGCGATTTCTAGCGCTTCTGCATAGTTTTTCTCTTTAATAAGTCGCTTGAAACGAAGTGATCCTGTGATATTCGTCCGTTCGCCCACGTTCGCAAAGAGCGATTCGCCAATCGTTAAATTACAGGCTTCTAAGCCTGAAAGGCGCAGAGATTTCGGTTTCTCTTCCGGCACCCTTGGGGCAATATTGGCCACTATTTCAGCAATTTTACGGATATGATCCGGCGTCGTCCCGCAACATCCCCCAACAATATTGAGAAATCCTGAGCTTGCCCACTCTTCCATCTCTTTCGCCATCTCCGCGCCACCTAAATCGTATTCACCAAAGGCATTAGGAAGCCCGGCATTGGCATGTGCTGAGAGATAAAATTCTGAAACTTTTGAAAGTTCAGCCACATAGTTACGAAGGAGATCTGGCCCAAGCGCACAGTTCAGCCCCATCGAAAATGGACGCGCATGACGAAGAGAATTATAGAACGCTTCGGTCGTCTGCCCTGAGAGCGTACGCCCTGAAGCATCCGTAATCGTGCCGGAGATCATAATCGGAAGGCGGATATCTCGTGTCTCAAAGATCGTTTCAATGGCAAAGAGCGCTGCTTTAGCATTGAGCGTATCGAAGATCGTTTCAACCATGATGATATCTGATCCACCATCGATCAATCCGGCAAGCGCTTCTAAATACCCATCCACTAGCGCATCATACGATGTATTACGAAATCCAGGGTCATTGACATCCGGCGAAATCGAGGCAGTTTTACTCGTAGGACCTAGCACCCCGACAACAAAACGCGGTTTTTCCGGCATTGAGTATTTCTCACAAGCTTGTTTCGCCAATTTTGCGGCTTCGAAATTTATCTCATAGACAAACGCTTCCATGCCATAATCAGCCATCGACATCTTGGTGGCATTAAAGGTATTAGTCTCGAGTAAATCTGCGCCAGCTTCTAAATACTGTTCATGAATATCTTGAATCACTTCAGGTTGCGTTAAGACAAGGAGATCATTATTGCCCTTGAGATCTTTATGCCAGTCCTTGAAACGCTCGCCTCGAAAGTCAACTTCTTCCAATTGACGCTTTTGGATCATCGTACCCATCGCGCCATCTAAGATTAAAATGCGTTGTTTGGCGATTTCCTGAAGCTTCTGTTCGGTATTCATGTTTTATCCTCTTATTGATGCGCTTTGTGTTGTTGGTCTCTATCACTATCTATGGGTTTTATTTTTATGTTTTGATTGGAGTCGTGTTGAACACTTATTTCAATCTTACTTATATTGCTTATATTACTTATACTATTTTATGATTAGTGATTTTTTCAAAGAGTTAGGTTAAATGTTGCGTTAAAAAAAGCTAATGACTTACACGAGTATAGCCTCATGCGCATCATTAGCCTTGATATTTACCATGATAGATTGATTCTATTAACTTATTTACAATTTAATAAATTGTAAGAATCAATACAATCCATCTTCTTAAATCGTACTTTAACGACTAAGGAATATTAATAGCTGGGATTGCTGGTGTAACAGCTTTACTATCAATAATTAAGGTTGGCTGAAGCGATGGGTTTGCTGGGTAGTTTGAGCCGCCCCATTTCATCATCACTTGACCTTTCCCTTTGCTATATACAGATAGATCAGACCACCCATTTGAAGTTGCTTCTAAAACATAAACTGGCGCACTTGCAACGGTTGATTTTGATTTAAGCTTGAAATCACCGCCTTGTAAACCTTCAAATACTAACATCGTACAGCCACCTGAACCACACCAGTTAGGACCGTCTAAAAGTACGATACTATCCTGAATTCCATCATTATTAAGGTCTGCATATGCAACTGTATAATCTGCATTATCTTTCGTGAAGTCTTTAATCGCAGCTGCCAATTTTGGCGTCGCTGTAACTGTCTCCGGTTGTGATCCAGCTGATTGACACCCTGCGATAACAAGTGCTGAAAGTGCTGCCATTAATAGTGTTTTTTTCATGATTGATTCCTTTATCAGTTCAAGTTTTTACACAAAAAAGCTCTTCTTACAAATAAGAAGAGCTCTATAAATTTTCACCCTTCTTATCTGTCAGATTAATACGTCTGTTGGATTTAGCACGAATCATTCGGTGCTGAGACTTCAACGGGCCAAATCCCTCCATCTCTCTTAATAAGAATATAGTATTTACTATAACATTCAAAAATTGATAAATGCAAACAATCTTCATTATCTCGATGATTAACTCACTATATTATCTTTATTTGATCTATATCCTTGCTTTTTATGACTAACCTCCCATATATTGAAAGAATCTGGAGTTAAGCAATTGTTTAATCTCCTATCTTATCAAGAGCGACTGAGGGAAAGGCCCTATGATGTCCGGCAACCTGATGCTAATTAAGGTGCTAATTCCTTCGGATGATTCCATGATTTTCATGTAATGAATCATTCGAAAGATAAGTTTGCGTAGAGCCAACACTTGATGAGAACGAAGTGCTGGCTTTTTTTGTGCCGGCTAGAAATCATGATCAATTCTCATAATCAATAGAAGGATGACAGTATGAGCGCGCAGTATGTAGAACTTTTAAATCAGAGTCTTTTAGAGCTTCAGCCCGATGTGAATGTCTCATTTGAATTCTTTCCACCAAATAGCGAACAGATGATGAAAACACTCTGGAACTCCATCGAGCGTCTAAAGGTTTTAAAGCCTGAGTTTGTCTCCGTAACTTATGGCGCCAATGCTTCCACTCGCGATAGAACTCACAAGGTTATTCAAGATATTGTCGAGAAGACGGATCTCACTGCTGTTCCTCATTTAACCTGTATTGATACAAGCGAAAATGAGCTCAATGAAATCGCAGATAACTACTGGGAGTTAGGGATTCGTCATATTTTAGCACTACGAGGCGATCTGCCCAAAGGTGCGGAAAATCCCGGCATTTATGCTGAAGATTTAGTGAAGCTTCTCAAAAAACGTCAGGATTTTGATATCTCTGTTGCGGCCTATCCTGAAGTGCATCCTGATGCAAAAAATGCACAAGCTGATCTCATCGCACTGAAACGAAAAATCGATGCCGGCGCTAATCTTGCGATCAGCCAGTTCTTCTTTGATATTGATGCTTTCTTACGTTTTAGAGATCGTTGTGTTGCTGTCGGCATTGATGCGGAAATCGTGCCGGGATTATTGCCGGTATCGAACTATGAATCATTGGTCAAATTCGCAGGCCCACTTAACGTAAAAATTCCCACATGGTTACACAAGCGCTATGAAGGTTTAGAAAATGACCCTGAAACACGTAACCTCGTCGGCGCAAGTATTGCGATCGATATGGTACGAGTACTTCGTAAAGAAGGGATTAAAGACTTCCACTTCTATACGCTCAACCGCTCAGAACTGACCTATGCAATCTGCCATACATTAGGGCTTCGCCCAGATAAGCCGGAGATTATTGTTGAGTAGAGGATGATAATTAGAGTAGATATCAATATTAAGTATTAGATATAGAAACTAGATATAAGTGTTAGATATAAGAGTGAAATAATGGAGTTTCATCCAAACAAAATCGAAAATAGCGCACTCAAAATGGGTGCGCTATTTTTGTATATTGTGATTTGTTTCATGTGGAACACCAAACAATCATTATCGACCTCTAAATGGATCTGGAATCGTCGATGGTACAAGAATATGTCGCCCAACATTATCCACATGCGTTTCACCGCAAAATGCCATGCTCGTCTCAAATTCATTACGCATGAGCTCAAGGGCTTTCGTCACGCCCGCTTCACCCATTGCGCCAAGCCCATAAAGATAAGCGCGGCCAATCATGCCACCTTTAGCCCCTAATGCAACCGCCTTTAACAGATCCTGTCCTGAGCGAATCCCACTATCAATAAAGACTTCCGTTGAAGATCCTGAAAGCGCATCCACAATGGATGGCAACACTTCTACCGTTGAGAGCGCGCCATCAAGCTGACGGCCACCATGATTACTCACCACAATGGCATCTGCACCAACACTATTGGCAAGCTTGGCATCTTCGGCATCTAAGATCCCTTTTAGGATAATCTTCCCGCCCCACATCTCTTTGATCCACTCAATATCATCCCAATTCAGCGTTGGGTCGAACTGTTGATTCGTCCAGGAAGCGAGCGAGCTCGGATCATCAATGCCATCAACATGCCCCACAATATTGCCAAACTGACGGCGTTTTGTTTTCAGCATATTCCAGCACCAACGCTGTTTCGTGAGAAGATTCACCCAGTTTTTAATTGTCGGTTTCGGTGGCACAGATAAACCATTTTTAAGATCTTTATGACGTTGGCCAATCATCTGAAGGTCAAGCGTAATCACGAGCGCATCACAGCCCGCAGCTTTCGCCCTATCGATCAATCGACGCATAAATTCACGATCACGCATCACATAGAGTTGGAACCAAAAAGGCTTATTGACCTCTTTTTTAATATCCTCCAGTGAAGCGATACTCATCGTTGACAGCGTATAGCGAATACCAAATTTCGAAGCCGCACGCGCCGCTAAAATCTCCCCATCAGGATGCACCATTCCAACTAACCCTGTTGGTGCAATCGAGAGTGGCATCGACATCTCAATGCCAAGCATCTCACGCTTTAAGCTACGATTCTCCATATTACGCGCCACTTTTTGTACGAGCTTAATTTTCTGAAAATCAGACTCATTCGCACGATACGTTGATTCGGTCCATGAACCTGAATCGACATAGTCATAAAACATTTTAGGAACACGCTTTTGCGCGATCACGCGGAGATCTTCGATATTGGTAATAACTGTCATAATTGCTGTGGCTTGTAAAAGAGAGCTGAAAAAGTCGTTTTGATAAGTGTTTGAACATTCAAAGAATCAATAATGGCTTAAATGTTCAAACAGAAAGTTAGAGTTTTCATAAATTAATTTTTTATCATTTATTTTTTATCATTTAATTTATAATTTATATCATACTAAAACGATATGAATAACCATGATTGTGGTCTCTTTCTACTATACTGCCAAGGTAAGACAGTGACAATCTTTAATCTTTTTCCAAAAGATAGCTTACATCTGAAATAAACCCCTAACGCTCGATAGCTTCATGCTTATAGCCATATATTCCGCCTCTGAAATTTATCATAATCGCGATTATTTGATAAATAGTTTGACAGCCACACTCAATACCAGCTATACATATATGCAATGCCGATTTGAAAACAGCTTGCGGGCATAACTAGCTAAAGCGTCCATCTCAATAAATAGTTGAGATTCTCCCCCTAACCACTTAAAGCGGAATGGGCGGAGAGCAAGCCCGGCAGATTTGAAATCTGTAACTGCTGTTTGCTCGAGGAGAATCAAACATGACAACTGAAGTAAATCCAAACTTACCCATACTCGATTACGCACAATTCGTTGCCGGCGGCGCTGAACGTGAACAGTTCTTAAAGAACCTTCGCTATGCTGCCCACGAAATTGGCTTCTTCTATCTGAAAAATCACGGTATTCCCCAAGATCTCATCACGAAAGCACAAGCTCTTTCAAAAGACTTCTTCAATCTACCATTAGAAGAGAGAAAAGCGATTCACATGTCAAATTCTCCGCACTTCAGAGGCTACACAACCGTTCATGATGAGATTACCCGCGAAAAACCGGATAGCCGCGAGCAATTTGACTACATGCCGGAGTATGAAGCGATTCCTTTAGATCAAATCCCGGCGGATCAGCCTTGGCTTCGTTTACAAGGACCGAATCAATGGCCGACTTCAATCCCTGAGCTTCGCCCCACATTTGTTGAACTTCAAGAGCGTCAAACAGCACTCGCGAAATCCATGCTCTCGGCATTTGCGCTTGCTCTTGGACAGGATGAAAATGCTTTTGCCCACACTTATGCGCATAAGCCATCGGTGCTCTCAAAGGCGATTCATTATCCTGGCGTTGATGGCGAACAAGGTGTCGGCCCTCATAAAGATTCAGGCTATATCACATTCGTTCAACAAGAAGAGGCAGGGCTTGAAGTGCTTAAAGATGATGAATGGGTGGTTGCCGAACCTATCGAGGGTACTTTTGTCGTAAATATGGGCGAGCTACTTGAGATTGCATCGCAAGGCTACCTCAAGGCAACACTTCATCGTGTCGCTCCTTCTAAAAAAGGCTCTTCTCGCTTTTCACTTGCCTATTTCCTTACCTCACAACTCGATGCCATCGTGCCGCAATTAACACTTCCGGCAGCACTCCAAGATGGCGTTGCTGGCGTTACACGCGATCCTAAAAATCCACTTTTCACACAAATTGGGAAGAACTTCCTAAAAGGTCGTCTTCGCTCTCATACGGATGTCGCGAAGCGGTTCTACTCAGATGTTGTCATCGACTAACCCAAAGCTTCTCTCTTCCAACCTCCTCTTAATTTTAAATCTAGTATCACCCTCATTACTTCTATTTCCGAAACACACAACTAAACACAAACAATTATGAATAACATGCCGATTTGGAGAAGCTTGCGGGCACAACAGCTAAGCGATGATCATTCTCCATGGCCTCTATTTCAGGAGAATTATTATGAGCTCATACAAAAGACAGCTAACCGTTAAAACATCTGCGAAACTCAATCATCAGTCACTTCAAACAATTAAACGTCGCGTTGGGATTTCTCTTGTTTTGTTAGCTGCCACAACACTTGCGGCTTGCTCAGACAAAGAAACCGACAGTAATGACATCGCTATCAATGATAAAAAACTTATCAAGATTAGTACCGCCTCCGGCGATTTTCACGATCTTATCAGCGAATATGTTGCACCTGAACTCACTAAAGAGGGTTATGAGGTTGAACTCCTCATCGTGACCGATAGCGTTGTACCGAATGTCGCAGTTGATGAAGGATCGATTGATCTCAATCTTTTTCAACATAAACCGTACATGGATGAGTTTAATCGCAATAAAGGCGGGAATCTCCATCCTTTAGTGCAAGTGCCGACAGCGCCTTATGGAATTTACCCTGGCCGTCTTGAACGCGCAGATCAGATTAAAGATGGCGCTGTGATCGGAATCCCCTCAAATATTACCAACTATTCTCGTGGCTTATGGATTTTGGAAGGTTTAGGTTGGATTACCATCAAAGAAGATGCGCCAGATCGCTTCCACTTAAGCAAAAATGATATCGCAACGAATCCTTATAACATCGACATTAAAGAGATTGAAGCAGCACAAATGCTCCGCGCTGTGCCGGACTTAGATTATGCCGTGATTAATGGCAAGTATGCATTAGATGCTGATCTTCACTACACCGATGCAATCTACATCGAACCGAGCCGTTACTTTGTGAATTGGATTGTGATTAATAAAAAGAATGTCGATACACCTTGGGCAAATAAAGTCGTTGAGATTATCAATTCAGATGGCTTTAAAGCGTATTCCAAAGAGAAATTTAAAGGCTATGACTTACCCCTTGCTTGGACAGAATCCACTGAAAGGTCACCGGAAAAGTAATCTTCCGCAATAAATAACATCACACAATAAATGGCTTGATGAATAAATCCACCAATAAATCAATGAATCCGACTGAGATTTAAGAAGGCATAATCATGACAAACAGCACACAATCACTAGAACAAGCAAACCTCCCTATTCTCGACTTTAGCCTCTTTGAACAAGGTGGCGAGGCGAGAGAGCAGTTTTTAAAAGAACTACTCTACTCTGCGCATGAGATAGGTTTCTTCTATATTAAAAACCATGGCGTTTCACAAGCACTCTTACAAGAAGCGCAATCACTCTCAAAAGCCTTCTTTAATCTCTCTTTAGAAGAGAAGCTCGAAGTTGCTGAAGTAAACTCTCCGCACTTTAGAGGTTATACCCGTGTTAATGGTGAAATCACGCGCAAGAAACCTGATACGCGTGAACAATTCGATACGATGCTTGAGTATCCGGCATTGCCAATCAATGAGATTCCTACGAATAAACCTTGGCTTCGTATCTATGGTCCTAATCAATGGCCGGCGCAACTGCCTAGCATTAAAACCGTTTTTGAAACGCTTCAAAAAGAGCAGACAGCGCTTGCGATCTCACTCCTTAAAGCCTTTGCATTAGCCTTAGGACAAGATGAAGATGCTTTTGCCAATATCTATCGTGATAAACCCTCAGTCGTACTTCGTGCGATTCATTACCCTGGCGTTGAAAATAGCGAACAAGGCGTGGGAGCACATAAAGACTTTGGTGTACTTACATTCGTGCAACAGGGCGATGTTGCTGGCCTTGAAGTGCTCAAAGAAGATGAATGGGTTGTCGCAACGCCGATCGAAGGCACATTTGTCGTCAATATTGGCGAACTCTTAGAGGCTGCGACTAATGGCTTCTTAAAAGCCACGCTTCATCGTGTGACACCGACAAAAGTGGGAGAAAGTCGCTACTCTCTTGCCTACTTCCTCAATTCTGATTTAGATAGTGAAGTGCCCAATTTAACCCTTCCTGAGGCGCTACAACAGCATGTTGCCGGCATTACACAAGACCCGAACAATCCTATCTACTCGAATGTAGGGAAGAACCTGTTAAAAGGTCGCTTACGTTCACATCCTGATGTCGCCGCTCGCTTCTATGCGGATGTCGATATTGAATCACTCTAACCCTCGCTCACTACATTTAAAAAAACAGGAATAGATCATGACGCAGAAATACTATCACAAAGCGCTTCAACAACCTCGAACGCTCCTCAAAGCATTTGCCACACTCATAGCTGCTTTCGCTTTAGTGGCATGTGGCGATAATACAAAAGACTCCCAAACGACAAATAGTACTCACAACAAGACGCAAACGCTCAATGTCACAACCTCTGCTGGCGACTTTGCGGACTTTGTGAAAGAGTATATCGGCCCTGAATTAGAAAAATCAGGCTATAAAGTCAATCTCACAGAAGCCTCTGATACTAAACTACAAAATATCAGCGTTGCCGAAGGGTCAATGGACTTTAATATTGTGCAACATAAGCCATATTTAGACGAGTTTAATGAGAGCCATCAAACCGACCTCATTCCACTCGTACAAGTCCCGACTGCGCCTTATGGTCTCTATTCCGGCAAGCTAAAGACGCTTGATGAAGTGAAAGAAGGCGCAACCGTTGGGATTCCATCAAACGTCACTAACTATGCCCGTGGACTTTGGATATTAGAACAACTAGGTTGGATTAAACTTCGAGATGATATTCCGAATCGTTTTAGAGCTGTTTCAAGCGATATCGTTGAGAACCCTTATAATCTTGAGATTATTGAAGTCAACGGCGCACAAATGTTAAGAGCCCGCCCTGACCTTGATTATGCTATCGTCAACGGTAACTTCATCATCGATGCGAAACTCCATTTCAATGAAGCGCTTCATATTGAATCAAGCAAACATTTTGTGAATTGGATTGTGGTGAATGAACCTAATAAAAATGCACCATGGGCTAATACACTCATCGAGATCATCAACTCAGATGGCTTTAAAACCTACGTTGCGGAGAACTTTCCTAATTATGATCTGCCGATTGCTTGGGTGAAGTAGAACTTAAAAGGTCATTTTCACGAACTAGTTAGTGATTTATAAACGCTAAAAGCATAGAATAACCTGCTTTTAGCGTTTTCTATTGTTCCTAATTGACCATTAATTAATCTATTAAAGATTCATACCACTATTTCTTTCCCTATCCCTAAAGGCCCTTTTCTCATGAAAGCTACCCAAAAAAATATTCCTCTACTTCTCATGCGTGTTAGAGAATTAATGATGAGTAACTTTAGACCTATTCTCACTGAATGGAATCTAACAGAACAGCAATGGCGTATCTTACGAGCATTATATGAAGAACAAACTTTAGAGCCACGCGAGCTCTGCGAAATCTGCTGTATCTTAAGTCCAAGTATGGCCGGTATTTTAAAAAGAATGGAAGAACTCGATCTCATTATCAAAGTACCCTCAAAAACTGATAAACGTCGCGTTCTTGTTGAAATGGCACCAGGTGTTGAGGTAATGGTGAAAAAGATCTTAGAGGCAAATATGAAAGCCTACGACCTATTTGCAAAAAAGGTTGGTGAGCAACTATTAACAGACATAGAAGAAAGCCTTGTCCTTGTTTTACAACGAGTAGCTGAAGGTAAAGAGCAAAAAAACTAAGCTCAATTCTCTTGATACTCCTTCACCTTTATTAAATTTCCTATTTGAATCTCTTGACAAGACTCTCTTATTTATATATCACTAATATATTAGCAATAGGTTTTAAGCCTATAAAAATATAAAACATATAAATCAGCCCAAAAGAGAGGATAGGAAATGTTTCAATTTGAAATAAAAGACAAAAATGTCTTTGGCGTTGCCCTAAACTATAAATCCTTGCTTGAAATGAACGATGCTTCATTTCACGAAAAACCTTATGTAGCACCTCCTAAAAGACCTGTCTTATTTATTAAGCCACCTAACACCTATAATGATACACATCAAATTAAAGCGGGTGAGAAGGTTCAATTAGGCGCGAATATTGCGCTTGTCATCGGTAAAGATGCAACGCGCGTTACTCAGGAAAATGCGCTTGAGTATGTAAAAGGTGTCACGATTGCAAATGATTATTCAGCACCATCTGAAAGCTACTACCGTCCTGCGGTTGTTGCCAAATGCCGTGATGGCTATTTCTCAATTAGCCCAAATGCGATCCCTATTTCCGATATTAAAGATCTTAATAATCTAGAGCTCTCACTTGAAGTCAACGGAACAGAAGTCCAACGCGACAATAGTAAAAACTGGGTTCGTAATATTCCCCTGCTTCTTGAAACAATCACCGAGTTCATGACACTTCGTGAAGGAGATATACTCTTACTCGGCACTCCTTCTGGTTTCCACTTTGCAAAAGAGGGTGATAAGGTCACTGTAAAATTAGATAACCTTCTCACGTTAGAAGACACGATTGTTGGAGGAAAAGCATAATGAAAAAGGCAATTATTGAATACAAAAACGAACAATTCAATGTGACAGTCAATGATGATATGTCTGTGAATCTCCCAAATGGTGACGTTGTTCCTGAAAATGATGTGAAATGGCTTCCTCCAGCCAATGGCATCATGATTGCTCTTGGGCTTAACTATGCCGACCACGCAACTGAACTTGCATTTGAACCACCTAAGGAGCCACTCATCTTTATTAAAACAGCCGGCACTTACGTTGGTCATAATGCTAATAGCTGGCGTCCTGATAATATTGATTACATGCACTATGAATGTGAACTTGCTGTAGTCATAGGCAAAACTGCCAGAAATGTTAGCCGTGAAGATGCGTGGAACTATGTTGAAGGCTATACCCTCTGTAATGATTATGCGATCCGCGATTACTTAGAGAACTACTATCGCCCTAATTTGCGCGTTAAAAACCGTGATGGAATGACACCTGTAGGCCCTTATATCCTCTCAAAGGAAGCGATTAAAGACCCAATGAATCTAGGTCTTAAAACTTGGGTAAATGGTGAGCTTCGTCAATCAGGTAACACTAAAGATATGATCTTTGACGTACCATTTTTAATCGAATATCTCAGTAGTTTCATGACTCTTAACCCAGGCGATATGATCGCAACAGGTTGTCCGAAAGGGACTTCAGATGTAAAAGCTGGGGATAAAGTCGTTATCGAAGTCGAAGGCGTAGGTCAACTTGTTAACTACGTTTTAACTGAAGAAGAATATTATAAAACACGCGGTCAATAAACAGAGAGGGGCTTGTGGACCTCCTCCAATTGATTAACCACAAGCTCCTTATCTGGCCCATAAAAATACACAACTACGATAGAGGATATGAATTATGATTAAACATTGGATCGATGGCAAAGAAGTTGCAAGCGAAGAAACCTTTGACAATATCAACCCAGCAACTATGGAAAAAATTGGTGAAGTTGCTAGCGGTGGGCAAAAAGAGATTGATATGGCGGTTGCTGCAGCTAAAAAAGCATTTCCTAAATGGTCAAAAACCCCCGCAAAAGAACGCGCAAAAATCATGCGTCGCTTAGGGGAGCTGATTGATCAGAATGTTGAAAAAATTGCACAACTTGAAACTCTCGATACAGGCCTTCCTATTCATCAAACACAAAATGTATTAATCCCACGCGCATCACATAACTTCGACTTCTTTGCAGAAGTATGTACACGCGTAAATGGTCACACCTACCCTGTTGATGATCAAATGCTCAACTACACTCTCTATCAACCAGTTGGTGTATGTGCACTCGTTTCACCATGGAACGTGCCATTTATGACAGCCACCTGGAAAACAGCACCTTGCTTAGCTTTAGGTAATACAGCGGTGCTTAAGATGTCTGAGCTGTCACCGTTAACAGCAAATGAACTTGGTAGACTTGCTCTTGAAGCAGGTGTTCCAGAGGGTGTTTTAAACGTTGTGCAAGGCTACGGTAGAACCGCTGGTTCAGCGCTTGTACAACACCCGGACGTCAGGGCTGTTTCATTCACCGGTGGCACATCAACGGGCCGTGCAATTATGTCAAATGCCGGCATTAAAAAGTACTCAATGGAACTCGGTGGTAAATCACCCGTCTTAATTTTTGATGACGCCGATTGGCAACGTGCTCTTGATGCAGCACTCTTCACGATCTTCTCCCTTAACGGTGAGCGTTGTACAGCAGGCTCACGTATTTTCATCCAAGAAAGTATCTATGATGAATTTGTTGCACAATTCGCAGAGCGTGCAAGACGAATCAAAGTAGGCGATCCTCAAGATTTCGACACACAAGTCGGCGCGATGATTACAGTTGATCACTACAACAAAGTCACTGGCTATATCAAAATTGGTATGGAAGAAGGTGCAACACTCTTAGCGGGTGGACTTGAGCGCCCAGCAAACCTTCCTGACCACCTTAAAAATGGCAACTTTATCCAACCTACAGTATTTGCGGATGTTGATAACAATATGCGTATTGCTCAAGAAGAGATCTTTGGGCCCGTTGTCTGCTTAATGAAATTCAAAGATGAAGCAGAAGCTGTACGTTTAGCAAATGATGTTGAATATGGTTTAGCATCGTATCTCTGGACTTCAGATCTTACAAGAGCACATCGTGTTGCAGCGCAAATCGAAGCAGGAATGGTCTTTATCAACTCACAAAACGTCCGCGACTTACGTCAACCTTTTGGTGGTGTTAAACAATCAGGAACCGGCCGTGAAGGTGGAGATTATAGCTTAGAAGTATTTAGTGAAGTGAAAAATGTCTGTATTTCACTCGGCAATCACCACATCCCAAAATGGGGCATGTAAACCTAAACACAGACAATAAAAAATTGCGTAACTGTTGTCATATTGAGCCCTCCTAAATACCTACATTTCTCAGTATGACAGCAGGGAGCATTACAATACCATTGGAAGGAGTTTATCATGGGTAAAATTGCATTAGCAGCAAAAATCACACACGTTCCATCAATGTATCTTTCAGAGATGCCTGGAAAAAACTATGGTTGCAGACAATCTGCAATTGATGGACACAAAGAAATCAGTCGTCGTTGCCGCGAGCTTGGCGTCGATACTATTATTGTTTTTGATACGCATTGGCTCGTTAACAGTGGCTACCACATTAACTGTAATGATCATTATGAAGGTATTTATACTAGTAATGAGCTCCCACACTTCATCAAAGATATGGAGTATCGCTACGAAGGAAACCCCGCATTAGGGCACCTTATTGCAGAGAAAGCGCGTGAAAAAGGCGTTCGTGCGATGTCCCATGAAATTCCAAGCCTTCAAATGGAATACGGTACGCTTGTTCCTATGCGCTATATGAACGAGGACAATGCATTTAAAGTTCTCTCAATTTCAGCATTCTGTACTTCTCATGATCTTGAAAATAGCCGAAAACTCGGCGAGGCACTTGTTGAGGCAATTAAAGAATATGATGGAACAGTTGCCGTGCTCGCAAGTGGCTCATTATCACACAGATTCATCTGGGATGTAAAAGCAGAAGAAGGGATGGATAGTTACACTCGTGAGTTCGATCGACAAGTTGACCTTCGGGTTGTAGATATGTGGCAACAAGGTCTTTGGGCTGATTTCGTAAAAATGTTGCCGGAATATGCAGAATATTGCTTCGGCGAAGGCATGATGCACGATACTGCAATGCTTCTAGGCGTTATGGGCTGGGATAAGTATAAAGGTAAGGCGGAAGTAATTACAGAACTCTTTGCCAGTTCAGGCACTGGTCAAATCAACGCAATTTTACCATTTGACGAATAATAAAAGGAACTTCAATGCCACATTTTATTGTTGAATATTCAGCAAATCTAGAGAACGACATCGATTTTGATCAACTCTTTGAAAAAGTGCATGAAACTCTTGGCAAAAGCGGCGTATTCCCTCTCGGAGGGATACGCAGTCGCGCGATTCGTATGGATCATTATCGCGTAGCCGATGGAAAACATGACTATGGCTTTGTCCACATGCTTCTAAAGGTTGGCTCTGGACGTTCACTTGAAGTCCGTAGAGTGGAAGCAGACAAACTTTTTAAAGTGATCGAGGGCTTTTTTGAGCCGATCCATGCAAAGCGTTTACTAGCGATTACTTTCGAAATGCAAGAGATTGATCCTGTATTAACGTATAAGAAAAATAATATTCATGCATTTTTAGCAAAAAATAATGCTTAAGTGCAAGTTACAAAGGAATTTTTATGTTATCACCCGAAGTTGTAAAAAAATTAGCGAATGACTTAAATGAAGCAGAAAAAAGCGGTACACAACTCCGCCAATTTTCAATTGAGCATCCTGAAATGACCATTGATGATGCCTATGCTATCCAGAAAGCGTGGGTCGAACAAAAAATCGCTGAAGGACGTGAACTTCGTGGACATAAAATCGGGCTCACTTCGAGAGCAATGCAAATTTCATCCAATATTGAAGAACCAGATTATGGTGCATTATTAGATGATATGTTCTTTGAAGAAGGAACAACCATTCCAACGGATCGCTTCATTGTTCCTCGTGTCGAGGTTGAACTTGCATTTATCCTGGGTAAACCATTAACCGGACCTAACTGCACTATTTTTGATGTACTTGATGCCACTGAATGGGTAATCCCGGCCCTCGAAATTATTGATGCTAGACTACATCATATTGACCCTGAAACGAAAATCACCCGCAAGGTGTTTGATACTATTTCAGATAACGCGGCTAATGCCGGCGTTATTTTAGGAGGCCGTGCAATTCGCCCATTAGATCTTGATCTTCGCCGTGTGAGTGGTGTTCTCTACCGTAATGGTGTGATCGAAGAAAGTGGCGTTGCAGCTGCAGTTTTAAACCATCCCGCCAAAGGAGTGGCTTGGCTTGCAAATAAACTTGCACCTCATGGCGTAACGCTTCAACCAGGCCAGGTAATTTTAGGAGGATCATTCACAAGACCTGTAGCCGCGCGTAAAGGCGATACATTCCATGTAGATTATGGTGAACTTGGCGCTGTAACATGCTTCTTCGGATAAAGGACACAATTAATCATGAAGCTGAAAAAAAATAGATTCAAAGCCGCTATCCAAGCCGGCCAAACACAGATTGGATTATGGGCAGGCTTAGCAAGCCCATATAGCACTGAAATTCTCGCAACAATTGGTTATGATTGGTTGCTCATTGATGGAGAGCATGCACCAAATGACTTACAGTCCCTCTTAGGTCAACTTCAGGCTATCGCGCCTTATGAGAATTTTGGCATATCACATCCTATTATTAGACCCGCTGTTGGGCGTCCTGAAATTATTAAACAACTTCTTGATCTTGGAGCTCAAACACTGCTAATTCCTATGGTAGAAAGCAAAGAACAAGCTGAAGAACTTGTTAAATCCATGTGGTATCCTCCAAAAGGCATTCGAGGTGTAGGCAGTGCGCTAGCACGCGCATCTCGCTGGAATCAACTCGATGACTATTTAAACCAAGCAGATGATGAGATGTGTCTACTTTTACAAGTCGAAAATCTAGCTGGTCTTGCAAATTTGAAAGAAATTGTTGCTCTCGATGGCGTTGATGGTATTTTCATTGGCCCTGCTGACTTAAGTGCTTCGATGGGTCATAGAGGAAATCCGACACATCCAGATGTACAAGAAGCAATTCAATCGGCACTTAAAACAATTAAAGCGCATGGTAAAGCCGCTGGTATTCTTTATGCGAATGAAGCAGGTGCAAAATCATTCATCGAAATGGGCTTCGACTTTGTTGCTGTAGGAGTTGATACATCTTTACTCGTTAATGCTAGTAAAAATTTACTCACCAAGTTTAAATCGATTGAAGTGAATATCAATAAAAACTCTGTTTATTAAACTATTATCACTCACTCATCAAAAGGACCAAAGAGTCCGCTTATGGCATCGGTATTATTCAATAATACTGTTTCTCATAAGAAATAAATCATAAAAAACACTAAGGAATCATTTTTATTTAACCCATAGCATCCCTCCCAAGAAGGTCGCGCTCTGCTATATGGTTTTTCGAAATCAATATGAAGGAGATAACAATGTCACAATCTAATTTTTTATTAGACCGTTTAAACGCAATATTACCTGAAATTGCAAAAAATGCCGATAAAGCAGAAGCTGAAAGAAAAGCACCTGAAGAAAGTATTCGTTTATTAAATGAAATTCAGTTAAACCGCGCCTTCCTACCTAAAGCCTATGGGGGCTTTGAGATTTCACTTCCAGAATTTGCTGAGTGTGTAGTAGCGCTTTCCAAAGCATGTGCAGGAACCGCTTGGGCATACAGCTTACTCTGTACACACAATCATCAGCTCGCAATGTTTCCAAAAAAATTACAAGATGAAATTTGGGGGAAGAATCCTGATGCTGTAGCAAGTAGTTCAATTGCCCCTTTTAGTAAAATTGAAGAAGTGGAAGGCGGTATCCGTTTAAGTGGTGAGATGGGATGGAGTTCTGGTTGTGAATATGCGGACTGGGCAATTGTTGGTTGTAACCGCTTTGATGATGAAGGTAAAAAAATCTACTCTTTCGCCGTTATCCCAAGAAGTGATTATGAAATTGTAGACAACTGGTTTGTCATGGGCATGAAAGGAAGTGGATCGAAAATATTAAAGATTGATAATGTCTTTATTCCAGAATATCGTATTCAAGCAGCTCAAGATATGATGACAGGAAAGTCTGCCGGTTTCGGTTTATATCCAGAAAGTAAAATTTATTACACGCCTTATCGCCCATATTTTGCATGTGGTTTCTCGGCAATCAGCCTTGGCATAGCAGAGCGCATGTTAGAAGCATTTAAAGAGCGTACAAAAAATCGTGTACGTGCTTATACTGGAGCAAATGTTGGCACAGCAACACCGGCTTTAATGCGTCTTGCTGAGTCAACACATCAAGTACTCGCAGCAAGAGCATTGCTTGAAAGAACATGGGAAGAGCACCGTGTTCATGGTGAAAATAAACAATATCCTACCGCTGAAACATTGGCTTATTGGAGAACAAACCAGGCTTATGCTGTAAAAATGTGTATCGAAGCTGTAGATCGACTCTTTAGTGCTGCTGGTGGTAGTGCATGGTTTGACGGTAATGAACTCCAAAGACTCTTTAGAGATTCACATATGACAGGCGCTCATGCCTATACTGACTATGATGTATGTATGCAAATTTTAGGGCGAGAACTCATGGGCTTAGAGCCAGATCCATCAATGGTCTAGACTTAATATTCTAAAAGCGCATATTAAACACGCATCTATACAAAAAACCTCACCCTCAAGAAATTATCAATTTTGGTGAGGTTATTCATACAATGAAGATCCAATTACAAATATCAAACTATAAAAATTAAAATTATTAGAGGAGAGAGGCAAATGGTTCAGATCGATCCAAAAGCATTTCGTAGAGCACTGGGTAACTTCGCAACAGGCGTTACAGTCATCACAGCACAAGATAACGAAGGAAATAGAGTCGGAGTAACGGCAAATAGTTTTAACTCTGTCTCATTAGATCCTGCTCTAATCCTATGGAGTATTGATAAACGATCACGAAGCCAGGATGTTTTTCTAAAGGCAAGTCACTTTACTGTCAATATTTTATCTGTTGACCAAATTGATGTATCCAACAATTTCGCACGTCCTGTCGAAGATAAGTTTGCTAATATGGCATTTACGGAAGGTGCAGGTGGCTCTGTTGTACTTACTAACTGTGCAGCACACTTTGAGTGTGAACTCTATCAAACATTAGATGGTGGAGATCATATTATTATAATCGGTAAAGTTATTAACTTCAGCGACAATGGTAAAGCCCCATTGCTTTATCATCAAGGTGCTTACTCTGCTGTCCTTCCACACCCAAGTCTCAAAATTTCTGAAAATGTTGCTGAATATAAAGCTCAAAAGTCTTCTGTAGAGCTTTACGATAATATGCATTACCTGATGACTCAGGCAGTACGATCATACCAAAATGAATATTATCCTAAGCAGCTTCAAGCAGGACTGAGTGTTAGTGAGGCTCGTCTTGTCATGGTTCTTTACGGGGAACACGGTTCAACGAAAGAAGAGATGTTACGTCAAGTAGGAATGCCTATGCGTGAAATCAATGTTGCAGTAGATGCATTGAAGGCAAAAGGCATCATTGAATGCTCCGAAAGTAAGCTAAGCCTTACTCAAAAGGGTATTGATGCTGCACAAGGTCTTTGTGATATTGCCGTCGAACATCAAAAAGCTGTCTTTGAACATTATTCTAAAGATGAAATCACCATTTTCAAAAAAATCCTAAGAGATCTCATTGATAGAGACCCTAACTAAAGGCTATATTTTAATATGTAATTCTCAATGAATAATCATTATAACAATACTATTTACATCTATTACTGAGGTCTAGAAACCATGAGTGTATTAAGCAATCATAATGACTTATCTAGTAATAAATTTCTGATAGTTTTATTAGCGGGTCTAGTTGCATTTGGCCCGCTTTCTATTGATATGTACCTCCCTAGTCTTACAGCTATCACTGAAGACTTAGGTGCAAGCATCAGTGAGATCAAACAAACCATTACCTTTTTCCTTTTTGGATTTAGTATTGGTATGCTGTTTTATGGTCCTCTCTCTGATCATTATGGTCGTAGAAATTTATTAGTTTTCGGCATTGTTATCTATTTAATCGCAACCACTGGTGCTATATTTTCAGCCACCGGCACAAGCCTATTTAGCTGGCGCTTACTACAAGCACTTGGAGGGGCTAGCGCTTCAGTGATCGCAAGGGCTATTGTGCGCGACCTCTTCGCGGTACAAGATTCTGCAAAAATTCTCTCCGTCATGCATATCATTACCATGATTGCGACTTTAATATCTCCTATTATTGGGAGCTATCTTGCAAGTTACTTCGGCTGGCGTTCTATCTTTGTTTTTCTCTTTATTTTTGCATTCATCACATTATTAGCATGTATATTTAGATTAAATGAATCATTACCCAAAGAGAATCGCAGTCCATCTATTAAGGCAGCATTAAGCGCTTATATAGATGTCATTAAAAACCGTCGGGCAATTGGATTTATCGGTAGCATGAGTATGACATTTGCCGGTATGTTCGTTTACATTACCGCATCTCCATTCATCTATATGGAATATTTTGATGTCAGCCCTCAGGCTTATGCTTATCTCTTTGGACTGAATATTTTTGCAATTATGCTAGTCGCAATATTCAATGCTAGATTTGTAAAAATCATTGGTCCTCATAAAATGATTATCATTGGCACGTCAGTTGTACTTCTTTCAGCAATAGTGATGCTAATTTTAAATAATATTGGCAAAGGGATTAGCTTAATCGGTCTAATCGTTGGTTTATTCTTCTTTGTAGGAATGACTGGGCAACTAAGTGCAAACTGTATCGCAATGACAATGGGGCTTTTTACTAAAGAAAAAGCTGGGGCAGCTGCTGGTTTAGCTGTTTCTATACAATTTGCTTTTGGTGGTCTATTAAGCCTTCTTGTAAGCCAAAGCCTAAGCATTGAGCCTGCACCGATGCTAACATTATTATTAATAGCAGGCGCTTTAGCCTTTGTTTGTATGTTGCTTACACTCCCTATACGGAAATAAAGGCAAGAAAAAAGTAGAGAGTTGTGAAAGGCATTCATTAAAAAACCTTTCCCATCTCTCTATTTTAATGCTCCCTACATTATTTTCCACTCTTCCCAAAGGATTCTATCAAAAGATGCTATTAAAGCCATTGATACATTCTAATTGAATCTTCTTAACGGTAGCCTAAAGTTGCACCTTTAAATTATCAATAAACTGATTGAAATACTTTTCAACTAATTGGGATGGTTGTTGTAATTTTATAAAATTTAAAAGAGGGTCTTCAATTTCGCTTCGATAGTTTAAAAGCGCCTCAATCACTCCAACACCACAAAATGGAACATAGGATTCAGAATAGCCACCTTCGTGTATCGCAACTACTTTTCCTCAGCAAATTTTTTCAGCGGTTTCTAAAATGAGCAATGTCATTTCATGGAATAATTCACTAGAAAGTTGCATGCGTGCTAAAGAATCTAGTGCGTTGGCGTCAAAGCTACAGGCAATAATAATCATATCGGGATTAAATCTCTCAACTTTTGGAACAATAATCTCTTTTAATGCTTTAACATAAACATTATGGCTATTTCCAGTAGGTAGTGGAGTATTTAAATTATAACCTTTACAAAGCAAAACATCTGCGATTGCTTGTGTTACTAATCTAGCAAAGATCTTTGCAATCTCAAAACTCCCCTCACCAATTGGCGCATTAAATCCTAATTCACCACCACCTTCATCGCTCATTTTTTTAATCATTCAATATAAGCATAAGGATAAATACGTTTTAAGCCGGTGAAGAACCCTACCGCCATTTTCTCCATTAAACTACCATGAACTAAAATACTTTGAAACGGCGTTTTACCCTTTGGTGACTCTACTAAACCGCTTGAAGATGAAGGTTGAATCCATCTTCCAACGGGAATTATTTCACAATAGGACATTATTGCTGTGTGCCAAAAGCAATTTTCATCACTATAAAGCCTGTTTTGTTCATATGTTGCCCAAAACTTATTGCTACATAAAAAATAAGATACATAGCTTTGTATCTTATTTATATTAATTCCGAACTAAAACTAATTATTAAGACTTACTTCTCTTGCTTAAATATCAATATTCCAGTCTTTTTGATAAAACAAATATTCTACTTATTATGTATGCCATAAATAGGAGAAACATTCTGTTCTTCTTCATGATCTGGTCCCAATGGGATACCCGACCGATCTTTTAACAGCAAGGTTGATACTAATCCTAGCCCCGTCATAATCGCTAGATAAATCGCAACCGACTCTGTAGACCCTGTCGCAGCGATTAACCAGGAAGCAATCATTGGTGCAAAGGCGCCGCCAATAATAGCGCCTATAGCATAAGAGATCGATACACCCGAGAATCTTACTGATGCTGGGAATAATTCAGCATAAAATGCTGCTTGTGCACCATAAGTCAAACCGATACCCACAGATAGGATTGTTAATGCCATTAATACCCCCTGCCAAGTTCCCATATTTACAAGTGGAAATAAAGCAAACACACCGATGAATTGAACAGCCCAACCAATCAGATAAATATTTCTTCGACCAATCTTGTCTGAGATAAACCCCGCAAACCAAGTAAAGAACATCCAAGTAGCGGCTGATATTGTGACAACAATTAAGATAGGCGTTCTATCCATTTTTAATAATCCATTCGGATCTGTTGTATAGTTTTGAATAAAGCCCCCGGTTGTCATATATCCTAGAGCGCTATTCCCAGCAAACACAAGTGCGGCTAACAATACTAATAAAGCATGATTTCTAAATAACTGGACAACAGGCGCTTTGGTACTTAACTTTCGCTCTTTAATTTCTTCGAATATAGGACTCTCATCAACAGATTTACGAATCCAATGTCCTAAAAATAGTAAGCCAATACTTAATAGGAATGGAATTCTCCAGCCCCATTCAACAAACTCCTCACCAGGAGAAATAACACCACTCATCAGTGCAAATACAGCTGAAGCAAGTAATAGTCCAAGTGGAACGCCTATCTGTGGGAATGATCCGAATAGACCTCGCTTATTATCAGGTGCGTGTTCAACGGCCATTAACACAGCACCGCCCCACTCACCTCCAGCAGAAATCCCCTGAATTATTCTTAAGAAAATTAATAATATAGGTGCAAAAATACCTATAGACTCGTACGTTGGCAATAAACCGATCAATGCTGTTGCGAGTCCCATTGCAATCAATGTCACAACCAACATTGCCCGTCTACCTATACGATCTCCAAAGTGCCCTGCCAAGAAGGCCCCTAAAGGTCTAAATAAGAAACTAATTCCAACTGATGCAAATGCTAAAATCGTTGCAAAAGTAGGCCCGGCAGGTGCAAAGAAAAGTTTGTTAAAAATCAAACCAGCTGCGCTGGCATAAATAAAGAAGTCATACCATTCAATAGTTGTTCCAATAATTGTTGCATACGCAACACGTCTAGTGCGACGCTTCTCTTCCTGTTCAGCAGTCAGAATACGTGATTCAGCCATTTTATCCTCCTGAATAAAATTATATTTTTTCTTATGTTTATCCTCTGGTGCTCTATTTTATAAAGCATTTATCACTGCTACTGATTGAAATATTCTTTCTTTATTTTTATAAATATTTCATGCAAAACTTATAGCTAATATCTTAGTGACTTTTTCATCTTAGAACAAGTTTCTCTCATTTGTCTAATATATTAGTGATCAAAGTTTCCATGAGATAGGTTTACATGAACCTAAAATAAAAAATACACCATTAAATATCAGCACGTTAACTATTCTATCTTTCGTTAAAACATAAAATAATATTAGGCATATTTACAGTAAAAGAGGGAATATTTGATACACTTCTACTTCAAATGAGACATTAAATAATGTTTACTCATTCTATTTTAATGAGTGAAAATACCACAAAGAACTCGATCGAGTGATATATGAAAAATATCAAAATGTATCATTTCAAAATTAACTCATGAGCTAATTTACATAAAACAAAATACTAAAGTACTGGCAAACACTCCCGCCAATCACAAACAGATGCCAGATTCCATGTGCGTGTTTAACCTTTTCATCCAATAGAAAAAAGATCACACCGAGCGTATAAACCACGCCGCCCATCACAAGCCAAAAAATGCCCTCTGATGAGAGCGACAAGGCGAGTGGTTTAGCGGCAATCACAATCAGCCACCCCATCACTAAATAAATAATCATCGAAAAGATCTGCGTACGCCGACCAATCCAAACTTCTTGAATAATGCCGATTATACATAAGCCCCAAGAGATGCCAAAGAGCGACCATCCCCAACCACCACTTAAAGAAACAAGCGTATAGGGGGTATAACTTGCGGCAATCAAAATGTAGATTGCACAATGATCGAGTACTTGAAAGATCTCTTTCTTACGCCCTTTTGGCATTAAATGATAGAGCGTCGAAATCATATAAAGTAGAAAAAGCGCCGAACCGTAAATCGACACACTAACGATCTTCCATACATCTTGATAAATACTTGAATGAACGATTAAAAACACCATACCTCCTAGCGCTAAAAGTGCGCCGAAAAGATGGGTATAAATATTGAGTTTTTCACCGTGTGGCATATAACTTCCTTCGAGATTTCTCTCTATTGAGTCGCATTTCAATTCTTTTTAGTTTAGCACCCTGATTTTAAGATTAAAAATTCAGCAGAGCTCGCAATTTTTCGCTAATGTATAATGTTGTAATGATTTAAATATCCTTTGATGATTTTAGGAGTTAGGAATGCGTAAACGTACGACCCAAGTGAATCTTGATGGCTTTCGTAAACAGAAAAAAACTTTCAGATTAAAACCGCTTGCGACGATTTTAGCCTCAGCGCTCATTTTAGCGGCTTGTGGTGGCGATAAACAGGAGCAACTCGAAGAAGTTTCCATGTATCGTAACGTTGAAGAGTGTATCCGTTACAACCCAAGCGATGATGCAAAATCACTTTGTGAAACATCTTTCGCACAGGCAACCCAAGAAGCGATTGATACTGCTCCTCGCTTTGCAACGCGTGAAGATTGTGTGGCAGAGTTTGGTGAAGAAGGCTGTCAGATGACACCTGTGAACCAAGAAAATGCAACAGCACAACAATCTAGCGGTAGCTTCTGGATGCCACTTATGGCAGGTTTTCTCTTCGGTAAAATGATGGGCGGATTTAACGCACACAAACCACTCTACTCTCCACAAAGTGGGCCGAATCAAGGGAAATTCTATGGTGCTGATGGTAAAAACTTCGGCAATATGACCCCAGGAAGCACGACTAAAGTAAACCCTTCTGATATGAAGCCTGCAAAACCAGGTCAAACGCTTCGTCGTGGTGGCTTTGGACAAATGGTTTCAAAACAAGCAATGGCACCCACCACTTCAAAATCATCAGCGACTAATGCCAATACACAACGTCGCACTACAGGTGGTTAATTGATGAAGCGAGTTGCAATTTCAGAACGTCCGCATTGGCAAGCGCAAGCAGAAGAGTTTGGTTTTAACTTTCATACCATGTATGGCGAGCGCTATTGGTGTGAGGATTTTTACTATCAATTTGGCCTTAAAGAGATCGAACTGATTGAAGAAGCTACTGAAGAGCTTCATCAAATGGCACTTCAAGCGGTTGCACGCGTGGTAAAAAGTGAAAAGCTTTTAGAGCGTTTCCAAATTCCCCCGCAAAGCTGGCGTTTTATTCGTGAGTCATGGGAACGTGAAGAGCCTTCACTCTATGGGCGCTTCGATTTTGCCTATGATGGCGAGGGCAACCTCAAGATGCTTGAATATAATGCCGATACACCGACATCACTCTATGAAAGCGCATTCTTCCAATGGTTATGGCTTGAAGATCAAATTGAAGCTAAGAATCTACCGATGATTGCCGATCAGTTCAATAGCATTCAAGAGAAGCTCATCTCTCGATTTGGTGATCTTCGCGCTTATCATGGGATGGATTTACTCCACTTTAGTTGCTGTGAAGATTCTGAAGAAGATCGTGGAACTGTTGAGTATCTCATCGATTGTGCGAAAGAAGCCGGTCTTGAGACGGAGTTTCTCTATATCGAAGAAATTGGGATCAATAGCGAGCTTGAATATACAGATATGGATGATCAGCCCATTGGCGCGATCTTTAAGCTCTATCCTTGGGAATTTATGCTTGGGGAAGATTTTGCGAGCTATTTAGACATGGGGAAAACTCGCTGGCTTGAACCTGCATGGAAAGCGATTCTCTCAAACAAAGCACTCTTACCGCTTCTTTGGGAGATGTTCCCGGGCCACAAATATCTATTGCCAGCCTATTTCGGTGATGATTCAAAAGCGAAAAATCTCACGAACTACGTGAAAAAGCCTCTCTTCTCAAGAGAAGGTGCGAATGTTGAGATCATTACTGATGGTCAAGTATTAGAGAGCGCTGATGGCCCATACGGCATCGAAGGTTACGTCATTCAAGAATATGTCCCGCTCCCTGTATTTGATGGAAACCATGTGGTTGTTGGTAGTTGGATCGTTGGTGATACTGCTTGCGGACTGAATATCCGAGAAGATCATTCTCGTATTACCCAAGATCTCTCACGATTCTATCCGCATGCGATTGTTGGATAAGACTCAATCGCACAACAGACTAAAAGCCAAGTTAATACGATATTAACTTGGCTTTTTTGTGTTCTGAAATTGAGATTTTAGTAAGCGATGAGTAAAATAAAATTTCTCAACGCTTTTCTGAATACTCCCCTATTTTGTCACTATGACTTATACCACATTACGCACAAATGCATCATCACTAATACCTTGTGCTAATACGATCTTCGACCACTCTTTTGCTGAATGTAATGAATGGTCTTTATAGTTACCACATGCGACTTTAGCGATACCTTGAACTTTATCGATGGTATAACTCTCTTTCACGATCTCTTCTAAGGTTTTTTTGAGCACTTTTGCCACTTCAGTCGCACTTGGCTCGCCCCATGCAATCAGGTGAAAGCCTGTACGACAACCAAATGGAGAGATATCAATAATGCCATCTAATTCATTACGCATCAGATCTGCAAAGATATGTTCAAAGGTATGCATACCGCTGGTTTCAATAGAAGATTCATTCGGCTGTACTAAGCGCACATCAAAATTGGTAATGATATCGCCCTTAGGGCCCACTTCTGTCGCGATTAAACGAACGTAAGGGGCAATAACAATATTATGATCGAGTGTAAAACTTTCTACTTCCGCCATAATCTCTCCTAAATATATATGTTTAATATGATTAATTACTATCCATAGATATACCGTAGAAATTTATCCTGCGCAAGCAATTATATTTTTGATTAAATTCTACCGTCGATAAATCACTATCAATCAGAACCTAACCTAGAGAGTAGAGTTAGGATTAGAGATAATACATATAGTTCCCTTCCTCGCCCTGTGCTTCAAGTGCGATATCTGAAAGGGTAATACCCGTTAGAATTTTAGCTAAGCCCTCTTTCATCGGAGTATAAACCATTGATACAAGTGCTTTTTCGATTTTATGTGCGGTTTTATCGACCGTTGCATCGTTTTCAGAGAATAATGCCGGTTCAACAGCATGGAGGATATCGTAGAGCGTGATCTCTTTTGGGGCTCTCGTAAGATAGTAACCACCTTGTGCACCTTTAATAGATCCCACGACCTCGCCACGGCGAAGCTCTGAGAAGATTCTTTCTAAATAGATCTTCGAGATTTCAAGATCTTCAGCAATCTCAAGCACTGTTGTTGTCGGCTGAGATTCGTGGACAAGCGCCATTTTAACAAGCGATGCAAGGGCATAACGAGATTTAGCAGATAACTTCATGAAAACTCCTCAGTGAATATTGATTGACAACTATTTCAAGACCCTGATAATGTATCTAATAATCAGATTAAACATATAATAGAGGTATGCTTATAGTTCGTCAAGTAAATGACAATGACCAGCAACTATAAGACACTTTTCTTTCCCTTAAGGAGCGTATCATGGCACAAATTTATAATAGCTTAACCGAACTTATTGGTAAAACCCCACTTTTAAAACTCAACCGTTTCTCACAATCTCAAGGTCTTGAAACACCAATTATTGGTAAACTAGAATACCTTAATCCTGCGGGAAGTGTAAAAGATCGTATCGCATTTGCGATGATCGATACAGCTGAAAAAGCAGGTGTTTTAAAACCAGGTGCTGTGATTATCGAACCTACAAGTGGTAACACAGGAATCGGTCTTGCATCTGTTGCGGCGGCAAAGGGCTATCGTATCATTCTCACGATGCCTGAGACAATGAGTATCGAACGCCGTAACCTTTTAAAAGCCTATGGTGCTGAGCTTGTATTAACAGAAGGCGCTAAAGGCATGAAAGGCGCGATTGCAAAAGCAGAAGAGCTTGCCGGCGAAATTGAAGGTGGTGTGATTCTTGGTCAATTCGTAAATCCTGCAAACCCTCAAGTACATAAAGAGACAACAGGTCCTGAAATTTGGGAAGATACAGATGGTAAAGTTGATATCATTATTGCCGGCGTAGGCACTGGCGGTACCGTTACAGGGATTGGCGCTTATCTTAAAGAACAAAACCCAGAAGTAAAAGTGATCGCGGTTGAGCCAGAATCTTCCCCAATGCTTTCAAAAGGCACCGCAGGTCCACACAAAATCCAAGGCATTGGCGCAGGATTTGTCCCTGAAACTTTAGACGTGAAAATCTATGATGAAGTTGTGACTGTATCAGATGCCGAAGCATTTGAGTTTGCAAAAGTTGTTGCCGGCACAGAAGGTCTTTTAATCGGGATCTCATCAAGTGCTGCGATTAAAGCCGCAGTAGAAGTCGCTAAACGTCCTGAGAACAAAGGGAAAAACATTGTCGTCATTCTCCCTGATAGCGGTGAAAAATATCTTTCAACGCCGCTCTTTGAAAGAGAATAATCGTCCCCATATTGAAACTATGGCATTTAATACTCCTCCTTTTTAAATGCCTACTACTTCGCCCAACTA
>CAZPIQ010000004.1:0-46375 GCA_964586665.1 uncultured Ignatzschineria sp.
CGTGCATTTAGTCGCACATCCGCACATAGAAAAGCAATGTTCAAAAATATGTCTGTATCTATTCTTGAGCATGAAATTATTAAGACAACTCTCCCTAAAGCTAAAGAGCTCCGTGGTGAGGTTGAACCTTTAATTACACTTGCGAAAGTGGACACTGTTGCTAACCGTCGTAGAGCGTTTGCAATCTTAAGATCACGTGAAATGGTTACAAAACTTTTCGAAGTTTACGGACCGCTTTTCAAAGATCGTAACGGTGGTTACCTTCGTATCTTAAAATGTGGTTTCCGCCCAGGAGATAACGCTCCTATGGCATATATTGAGTTTGTTGAGCGCCCTGCGCAAGCAAACAAAGCTGATGCCAGCTAAACCATAAATTATTTATTAGCCGGTTATTTTTATAGCCGGCTTTTTTATTTGACGGTCAAAAAGATGGACTTTTTCTTTTATCGCGATTCGCATGATATTCCAAAAGTGCCACGAATAGTCACTGTTGGGGCTTTCGATGGTGTTCACCTTGGGCATCAAAAATTATTACATTCTGTAAATGAGCATCATAAGACAATGGCAGACGCTAAGAGAACCTTAGTGACTTTTGAGCCCTTGCCGCATGAGTTTTTTTTAGGCGAGAATTCTCCCGCCCGAATTATGTCCTTAAAGGAAAAGCTCGCTTTTTTAAAGCAAAGTAATTTAGTAGATGAAGTGATTATTCTTCCCTTTAATGATCTTTTGCGAGAGCAGACTCCAGAAGCTTTCATTAATGAGTTTTTAGTGGATACATTAGAGACTAAAGCAATTATCGTGGGAGATGATTTCAGATTTGGGGCCAAAGCCACGGGTTCTTTTACGGATCTTGTGAATGCTGGAAAATCTAAAGGTTTTACAGTCCATAAAGAAGATTATTATTATTTAGAGGGTACTAGAATATCCTCAACACTTATTCGCGAAGCGCTTAAGTCATCTAATTTTAATCAAGCTGAACGCTATTTAGGCCGTTCTTATGAAATTATGAGTCGTGTTGTTTATGGGAATCAGTTAGCGCGGAAATTTGGTACAGCGACTATTAATCTGCCTCTGAAACGAATTAAACCACCATTTACGGGGGTTTATAACGTTGAGACGACACTTTGTGCGACCGGCGAGAAATTGGTTGGGGTTGCCAATATTGGTTATCGGCCAACGGTGAATGGCGTAAAACCGAATTTAGAAGTACACTTACATGATGTCAATCGTGATTTGTATGGAGAGACTTTTAATGTTAAGTTTCTCTCTAAGATTCGTGAAGAAAAACGATTTGAAAACATCGAAGCATTAAAGGCGCAAATTCTAGCAGATGCCGAAGCTTCAAGAGAATATTTCAATCTTCAAAAGTAGGATATGAACGTGAGTAAAGCAAAAAATAACGAAGAGAAGAATGATCACGTATACCGTGATACTTTAAATTTACCTGAAACGGATTTCGCAATGCGCGGAAATCTTCCAACGCGTGAGCCAGAGTTTATTAAGCATTGGGATGATATTGATCTCTACCATAAACAACGCGAGATTTTTAAAGGTAAACCGAAGTTTATTCTTCATGATGGGCCTCCATATGCGAATGGTTCAATCCATTTAGGTCATGCTGTTAATAAAGTATTAAAAGATATTATTGTTAAATCACGTAGTCAGTTAGGATTTGACTCACCTTACGTACAAGGGTGGGATTGTCATGGTCTTCCGATTGAGCTTGTGGTTGAGAAAAAATTTGGAAAAGTAGGGGATAAGTTATCTCCTGCTGAATTCCGTGCAAAATGTCGTGAATTTGCAGGTACGCAAATTGATATTCAAGCGGAAGGTTTTAAGCGTTTAGGGGTTATCTCTTATGAAGAGAAGCCGTACTTAACGATGAATCAAGATACAGAAGCAGATATTGTACTCTCTCTTAAAGAGATTGTGAAAAAGGGACATCTTGAAAAAGGTGCTCGCCCTGTGAATTGGTGTCTTGATTGTGGTTCGTCATTAGCTGAAGCGGAAGTTGAGTACGCAGATAAGGTTTCTTACAGCATTGATGTTAAGTTCCCTGTGGCAGATACTGCTGATCTTGCTAAACGTATTGGTCATTCTGTGGCAGATAATGCATCAGTTGTCATTTGGACAACAACACCGTGGACACTTCCTGGTAATGCGGCTGTTTCAGTACATGCTGACTTTGTTTACGCATTAGTCAATAAGGATGGCGAAGCATTACTGATTGCCCGTGATCTTATTGAAGATTTAGAGAAGAGCTGGGGAACTAAGCTCGATGTGATTTGTGAGTTTGAAGGAAAGGTGCTTGAGCATCTTTTAGTAAAACATCCCATCGAGGATCGCAATGTTCCTGTCATTTTAGGTGATCATGTAACGCTTGATGCGGGTACGGGATTTGTTCATACAGCACCTGCGCACGGTGAAGAAGACTACGCAGTTGCGCTTCAATATGGTATTGAGTTTGAAAACCCAGTATTAGGTGATGGAACTTACATTGAGTCTGTTCCACATTTTGGTGGTAAAAATATTCGTGGTATTGAGCCTGAGATGATTCAGTACTTAACAGACAAAGGTATTTTGGTTCATAGTGGTAAAATTAACCATAGCTATGCACACTGTTGGAGACATAAATCACCTACAATTTATCGTGCAACGCCACAATGGTTCATTAGCATGGATAAAAAAGGTCTTCGTCAGGAAGTGCTTGATCAAATTGACCAAGTTCAATTTATTCCGGCATGGGGACGTGAGCGCCTTTATGGAATGATTGAAGGTCGTGGTGATTGGTGTATTTCGCGTCAACGTTATTGGGGCGTGCCTATTCCATTCTTCTTAAATAGAGAGACAGGCGAACTTCATCCTGAAACGGACGCATTAATGCAAGAAGTTGCAGATCGTATTCGTAAAGATGGTTTAGAAGCATGGTTTGGTGCGGCAGTTGAAGATTATTTGCCAGCATCTGAAGCAGTGCTCTATCAAAAGAACACAGATACGCTTGATGTATGGTTTGACTCAGGAATAACGCATTTCAGCGTTCTCTCACGTCGCCCTGAATTAAATTATCCAGCAGACCTTTACCTTGAGGGTTCGGATCAGCATCGTGGTTGGTTTAACTCATCGATCATCACATCAGTTGCGATGAATGGTGTTGCACCGTATAAAGCACTTTTAACCCATGGTTTCACGGTTGATGCAAATGGTCGTAAGATGTCTAAATCACTCGGTAACGGTATCGAGCCGATCGATGTGATTAACAAGATGGGCGCAGATGTACTTCGTCTTTGGGTTTCATCAACGGATTACCGTGGCGAGATTCCTGTTTCTGATGAGATCTTAAAACGTACTTCAGAAACCTATCGTCGTATTCGTAATACAGTTCGTTTCTTACTCGCAAATACTAATGAATTTGATCTTGCAAAAAATGGTGTGTCATTTGATGAGATGTTGCCACTTGATCGATGGATTGTTGCAAGAGCACTTGAGATTCAAGATGAGATTAAAGAAGCATATTTAGACTACTCATTCCATAATGTATATCAGAAGCTTCAATACTTCTGTTCAATTGATTTAGGAAGTTTCTATCTCGATATCATTAAGGATCGTCAATATACGGCTGCAAAAGATTCGTTAGCAAGACGTTCAGCGCAAACAGCACTCTATCATGTGCTTGAAGCATTGATTCGTTGGATGGCACCAATTTTAAGCTTTACGGCTGAAGAAGTGTGGCTAGCAATGCGTGCGCGTGGCAATGAGAGATTAGAGTCTGTATTCTTAACAGAATTCTATGATGGTTTAGTACCTCTTGAAGCATCAAGTGCGTTTAACACTGCTTATTGGAACCGTTTACTAGAAGTTCGTGGTGCAGCATCAAAATTGATTGAAGTTCTTCGTAATGAAGGTAAAGTTGGTTCATCACTTCAAACGAAAATCACGGTTTATGCATCAGATGAACTCTTTAAAGAGATCTCAATGCTTGAAGATGAATTGCGTTTTGTGCTTCTTTCATCATATGCAGAAGTGAAGCCGTTAGTGGATGCGCCTTCGGAAACAGAAGTATTTGAACTTGAAGGAGAGAAATTTGCGGTTGAAGTTGAAGTGCTTGGTGATGAGTATGCAAAATGTGTAAGATGTTGGCATCATCGTGAAGAAGTAGGGAAAAACCCAGCGCATGAAGAGCTTTGTGACCGTTGTGTTGAAAACCTTTCAGAAAATGGGGAAGTGCGTCACTATGCATAAAGTGAATCAAGGTAGTAGACCGGAAACATCTCCGCATGTGAATATGGTTTTCTGGTCTATCTTTGTTATTATCGGCGTCTTATTGGATTTTGGTACGAAATATACTGCGGAGCATGTTCTGTTATATGGCCAAAGTATTCCTGTATTTGAAGGTTTTAGTTGGACGCTTGCATATAATCCTGGATCTGCTTTTAGTTTCTTAGCAGATCAAGGAGGTTGGCAGAGATGGTTCTTTATCGGGATCACTATCGTGATTGCAGTTGTTCTCTTTATTTGGATCAAGAGAACAACACCTGTTGAAAAACTTTTAAGATTTGGCTTGGCTTGTGTGCTTGTGGGAGCAATTGGTAACTTAATTGATCGAGTATTTTTAGGTCATGTTATCGATTTTATCCATGTGTATTGGGGCGATCGACATTTTCCGATCTTTAACGTTGCAGATATCTTTGTGACTTCAGGTGTAGGGCTTATAATTTTGTCATCGTTTACTGAAAAGAAGCGTAAGCTGTCACAAGACAGTTAAGATAAAACTGATCATAGGATAGAGAAAATGGCAGACGAGAAATCAACGCTAGAAAAGATTATGGAGCATAATCGTGAGTTTGTTGACTCGAAAGAGTATGACAATCTCTGTACGGATAAGTATCCCAATAAAGAGATCGCAATTTTGACCTGTATGGATGCGCGAATCGTAGAGTTACTTCCTAAGGCGATGGGGATTCGTAATGGTGATGCAAAGATTATTAAAAATGCCGGCGCATTAATCAGTCACCCTTGGGGGGCGGTTATGCGTAGCCTTTTAGTAGCTGCGCTTGAGTTTAATGTCAAAGAGATTTTAGTGGTGGGTCATACAGATTGCGGTATGCGAGGATTTGACCCAGAGCATCTCTTAGATAAGGCGCGTAAATTTGGTATTACAGATGGTACTATCACAACGCTTCGACATTCAGGAATTGATCTTGATGGTTGGCTTCGTGGATTTGATAATGTCGCGGACAGTGTTCGCTTCACAGTAGATCAGATCCGTAATCATCCTTTAATGCCTGGGCGTGTTCTAGTACATGGGCTTGTAATTCATCCGACTACCGGAAAACTTCATACGGTTGTAAATGGATATGTTGAAAATATCAATTTACTTGAAGCACCGTCTGTTACTTTAGTTGAAGAGAAGAATGACTAAGAAGATATTTTTAGCCAATCCTAGGGGATTCTGCGCAGGCGTTGATCGCGCAATTAGTATTGTTGAACGTGCACTAGATCTATTTGGGGCACCTATCTATGTGCGACATGAAGTTGTCCATAATAAGTATGTGGTGGATACTCTTAAAGATCGTGGTGCCGTATTTGTCGATGAGCTTGATGAGGTACCGAATGGTAAGATCGTTATTTTTTCCGCTCATGGTGTATCAAAAGCTGTGCAGGATGATGCAAAAGAACGAGGTTTAGAGGTATTTGATGCCACTTGCCCACTTGTGACAAAGGTTCATCTAGAAGTGACGCGTTTTGCAAAAGATGCAATGGATACGATTCTTATTGGTCATGAAGGGCATCCTGAAGTGATTGGCACAATGGGTCAGTTTGACACGCAGTATGGTGGCGAAATTCACTTGATTGAAGATTTAGAAGATGCTGATAACCTTAAGGTTAAAGATCCTTCTAAAATTGCTTATGTGACGCAAACAACGCTTTCGTTAGATGATACATCTCAAATCATTGATCGTTTACGTGAGCGTTTTCCTGAGATTCAAGGCCCGAAGAAAAGTGATATCTGTTATGCGACACAAAATCGTCAAGATTCTGTCAAAGTTTTGGCAGAAGAATGTAGCTTGATTCTTGTTGTTGGTTCAAAAAATAGTTCTAACTCTAATCGTCTGCGTGAGCTTGCCGAGAAAGAGGGGGCTGTGAGTTATCTTATTGACCGTGCAACAGACATCAATCTTGAGTGGTTAGAAGGGCATGAACATTTAGGAATTACTGCGGGTGCTTCAGCACCTGATATTTTGGTAAGAGAAGTAATTTCATATCTTCAAGAAAATGGTTATACCTTAGAGGGTAATATGCCGGGAGTGCCGGAAGATATTGTATTCCCATTACCAAAGCTTCTTAGACCTTCTGATTCTGATGAAGTATGATGTGAATATCTCTCAATATTAAAAACCAATATTAAAAATAAGAAATATAAAATATAAATAGAAGTAGTATTAAATAGAAAAGCCGAAGAGATCACCTCTTCGGCTTTTGTCTGTTTTTAGCGGGAGTTTATTAATGGGTAAGTCAATTGGTAAGTCAAACCATCAAAATGAACGCTATGAAAGAACGCTATGAATGAATTATAAGAATAATTTAAATGCCGGATTGTCATTTTCATCTTCAAACTGATAACCAAGCTCATCTAGGAATGATTGGAATGAGCCATTATTCATGCTCTCACTAGGAACTTGCATGCCTATTAATACGCGTCCATAGTCAGAGCCATGGTTACGATAGTGGAAGAGGCTAATGTTCCAACGACCTGCGAGTGTTGAGAGGAACTGAAGCAATGCACCGGGTCTTTCTGGGAACTCAAATCTGAAAAGTCTTTCATCTGGCACATTTGCTTTTCCACCGACCATATGACGAATATGAAGTTTTGCCATCTCATCATCGCTAAGATCAATAACATCTAAACCATTACTCTGTAGACGATCAAGAATTTTGAGCTTTTCATCATCACCTTGTGAGAGTTGAAGTCCGACAAAAATAACCGCCTCGTTGGGATTACCATAGCGATAGTTAAATTCAGTAATACTACGTTTACCAATTAAATTGATAAAGTTTTGGAAGCTCCCTGGTGATTCAGGGATTTTGACTGCGATAAGTGCTTCGTTACGTTCGCCTAATTCTGCGCGTTCTGCGACATGGCGAAGACGATCAAAGTTGATATTCGCACCACTTAAAATGCCACCAATATTTTCAAAACCGCAATTGGGATTTTCATGAAGATACTTCTTAATACCGGCAATACTAAGCGCGCCAGAGGGTTCACTGAGTGCTCTTGTGTTATTGAAGATATCTTTCATAGCTGCACAGAGCTCATCTGTGGAAACAGTGATGATCTCATCGACATATTTTTGACAGAGTTTAAAGGTTTCTTCGCCGACAAGTTTTACTGCGGTACCATCTGCGAAAGAGCCGACTTGACTCAGGGTAATGCGTTCGCCGGCTTCTAAAGAAACCTTCATAGATGCTGATTCTTCAGGCTCAACGCCGATAATTTTACAATTAGGGGCGATAAATTTCACATAAGCGGCAACGCCGGCGATTAAACCGCCACCACCGACAGGAATAAAGATCGCATCAAGATCCGGTTTTTGATCAAGCATCTCTTTACCGATAGTACCTTGCCCGGCGATCACTGACATGTCATCAAATGGATGAATAAAGCTTTTCCCTTCTTTTTCAGAAACTTCACGAGCATGAGCATAAGCTTCATCGAAGTTGTTGCCATGGAGAATAACAGTCGCACCCATTTCACGACAAGCATTAACTTTAAGATCAGGCGCAGAGACTGGCATTACAATCGTCGTATTCAGTTTCAGATGTAAGCCACTTAAAGCAACGCCTTGTGCATGATTACCGGCAGAAGCACAGACAACGCCTTTTGCCTTCTCTTCTTCAGAGAGCTGAAAAATTCGGTTAAATGCGCCTCTAATCTTAAAAGAGAAAATCGGCTGAAGATCTTCACGTTTGAGCCAAATATTACACTTTAATTGGCGGCTTAAGAGGTAGAGGTAGTCTAGTTGCGTATTTTTCGCAACATCATAGACACGGGCAGATAAGATATCCCGGATTAACGAATTCATGGTGATTGTGCCTTTCTGTAGTTGTTTTTTTGTTGTTATAAAGTGATTGATTAAAAAATAATGTCACCGTAAAACAGAATGCCTCAGCTGATAAGAGTTATCAAGTAATTCTTTCAGTGAATAACGGCTAAGTGCTCCATGAAAATTCTGAATAAATAAATGTTTATGTGGAAGTTTCTAAGTATGTATTTATCCTTGAAATTCGTCTATGCAGTGATGCATTTTAGGATTCTTTGAGAATATCATTGATAAACAGTTGCGCTTTTTGGAATTGCTGGCGCGTGATGAGCTCGCTAGAATGTGAATGTTCTGCTAGATTGTGGTGATGAATCGAGCCTTGTAGTACTAGAGAGTGTATCTGTTGTGTTTGAGAGCTCTTTTTTTGATATTGTTTGATGAGTGCCGGCGATGCAATAATCGCTGAAATTATACGATTATCTCGCATTTGGGATTCGAGTATAGGTTCTAAATTATCATGATTGATCGCGATGAATTGAATCTTCGGAAATGCTGGAACTTCGACCGTGTTATAGAGTTTTTGAATCATCATCAGTAGTTTCGGTTGAATCGAATCTGTTTCTACTAAGATGATTTTGGTGAAAAAGGGTCTAATAATGGTGGGGATAAATGTCCAATATTGAAATGGAGTTGTACGAATTTTAGTGGCTGATACTGGAAATGCATCGCGAGGAGGGTCTACAAGTTTTACCTGTACACCGAAATGCGTTTCGTAAAAAGCTTTATCTTGAGGTTCACTGCTAAAAATAAGCGTGGGCGCGATGGATTTTTCTGCGAGGGTATCTTTAAGACGATCGCTCCAAGCTTCCCAGCCGTTGGGGTAACTAGGAATGCCATCTTCATTAAAGCCATGTACTTTAATATTGGGGATTTCAGAGAGCGAGATTTTTGCCCACTCAATACGATCTTCACTCGTGGGTGTTTTGGTAAAAGCACTTTCTAAAAACAGTTCATGATCACGTGCTGTTTCGCTACAGACAAAGACATGAAGCATATCAACTTCTAATGATGCCGATAGGATCATATGAAGATGCCCTTGATGAAGGGGGTAAAATTTGCCGACAATGAGACCTGTTGTATTCATAATATTAGTGATAATCGTGTTAATTGTAGTTATATTTTAAGATGTTACAAAAACGCCTTTATATATGGCGCATGGTATAATATGATGCTTATAATTTTATCAAACTCCATTATTTTTAATAGAAAGATCAATTATGCTGACATCAATATTAACGGGTAGTTTTTTGTGGGGAAGTAGCCTGATTGCGCTCATTCTCTATATTATCTTTATTTTATCAGTCTGTGCAAAGATTATCATGGATACAACGAGCGTTAGTAAAACGTTAGGATATCTTGTGTTAATTACATTCTTACCACTTTTTGGCGTTATCTTGTATCTCTCATTAGGGGTTAATTATCGTAATAAAGCGATGTATGACAAGAAGCTTGAGTTTAATAGTGAACTTGAAGCGCAAATTACAGAATATACTAAACAGATTGATCAGAGCCAACAGGCCATTGATAATCCTGTTATAGAGCAGTTTAAACGTTTAGCGCATTCAGTTTCGGTTGAGGATATCCATTGGATGAGTCTCAACAATGATGTGATGTTACTTAAAAATGGTGAGAATAAATACCCTGAAGTTCTGAAAGAGATTGCGGCTGCTAAAGAGACGATTCATATCGAATATTATATTATTCGTAATGATGGTATCGGTAATAAGTTGAAAGATCTTTTAATTCAGAAAGCGAAAGAGGGTGTTAAGGTTCGTTTTATTTATGATGACTTCGGAAGTAGTAAAATACGTAAAGAGTATGCTGATGAGTTACGTGATGCCGGCGTCGAAGTTTATGCATTTAGAAAACTTCTCTTTATCTTTTGGGCAAACCGAGTGAACTATCGAAATCACCGAAAAATTATCGTGATTGATGGGCGCGTTGGTTTTGTTGGGGGGATTAATATTGGGGATGATTATATCAATGTCCCAGGAAGTGGTAAGCCGATTTTACGAGATATGCATGTGCGCCTCGAAGGATATAGCTGCTATGCTTTACAGCATATCTTCCTCTCTGATTGGAATTTCTGTGCAAAGCAAAAAATTGAGCCTAATGAAGAGCTGTTTCCAATTGTAGATGCTGGCGATCTTGGTAATAAGGCGGTACAGATTGTGGCAAGTGGACCGGATTCTGTTGAGCCTTACATTATGAACTCAATTATTCAGGCAATCGCGCTTGCTAAAAAAGAAGTGTTGATTACAACGCCATACTTTATTCCAACAGAGCAAATTTTAACGATGTTAAAGATCGCTGCGAGAAGTCAGGTAAAAGTGAAGTTACTAGTACCTGAGAAGACCAATTCATTGTTGGTGCGTATGGCAAGTCGTGCACTTTATTTGGATCTTCTTCGTGCAGGTGTTGAGATCTATCATTACCAAAAAGGGCTTATTCATGCTAAAACGAGCGTGTATGACCGTGGGTTATCCATGATTGGTACGGCAAATATGGATATTCGTAGTTTTGATTTGAACTTTGAAGTGAATGCGATTGTATATGATCAGGAATTTGCAGAGAAGATGACAGCTCAATACTATGAGGATTTGGAAAGTGCTGTTCAAGTTACCCTTGAAGAGTGGGAGAAACGTCCTAAATATAAGGTATTTGCAGATAAGTTTGTCTACTTAGTCTCTTCATTACTTTAATTCTCATAGTTTTAATCTATCGAGATTTATCGAGATTTGATTGATCAGCCTTATCAGCCGTATTAGTCATTATGATGCAGTTAAACAAAAGACCATTCTTTGAATAAGAATGGTCTTTTGTGTTTTAATCAGTTTTATACAGTTTTTATACCAAGCTTAATGATAGCCTTTGATGAAGGTACTGCGCCTCTTTTTCAGAGAATTGAACCAATTTTTTTCTGAGTAAGAAATGAAGTGTGACTAAACCACTATTGGGTTTGAATTTTTCTCCATCAAGAAGTGCTTCTTTGATTTCTGCTGGGGTAATGCAATAAAATGCTTCTACTTCTCCGTCATTAATCATCGGCCTAAAGGAAGCGGGAAGAGGGAGATCATAAATAAAGATGCATTCATCTCGAATCGTTTTATTAAACTCAGCAAGATAGTTAAAAGGTCCGGCATATGCTAGGGCACGTGTCAATTCTTCAGGAATATTGGCTTCTTCCATTGATTCACGGATAGCCGTAATCTCTGGTTTTTCGCCAAAGCTTAAACCGCCTGCCGCTAAATTATCAAGCTTATGGGGTTCAATTTTCTTGAGCTTAGATCGCTTGGCAATCCACATTTTTTCAATAGAAGCATTTTCATTCGGTGAAAGATAACCATTGATGTGTACGCCGAACACGCGAAGCCCTAAAACAGGCGCAACCCCTCGCTCAATTGTAAAGAGTGCTGTTTGTAGATCTTCATTGGGTAGATAAATACCATATGCCTCATCGCGCCAATTAGTAATAAAACCAATGTCTAAAAGGTGCCGAGAAAAGGTATCAATCTGTGCAGATCTATCTGCAAAATCAGTATTGATAAAGGCATCACTAAAGTGAAGCATATTCTTATCTTCGGTAAAGATATCTGTAAAAGGACGGAGTAATGGCAGATTATCTTGATGAACCCAACCTATTCTTTCATCCTTGAACAGGAGTGGAAGATAGGTAGTATAGGTGGGTTCGGGTAGATATTTAAAGAGGTTAGAAAGCATAAAGCGAGGTGACAAGATCCTATAGGTATATTACTTGTTTGTGACTAGCGATTATTACTAAGTGTTTGAGAAAGATCATTTGCAAGGTTATTTGCAATTTGATTCAATGCTCTATTATACGCAATAACTCCTGCTTCTGCATTGTAAGCATCTCCCTTTTCTATCACGTTATATGAGAAGGTTTTGATGATTTTATTCGTACTGTTATTGACTAATCTCGCCTGGATTTTTAATACGATATGATTCGCTTTATTATCTGTAAAGATTTGATTCATCTCTAACACCGTGATGTCGAGACGATTTGCCGCAGCAATACTATTCGGTGCGCTAATTACATATTGGAAAAGACCGCGTGCTTCTAGATCTTGCGTAATTACTGCTTGAATCATTTGTGGTGGTGGTGTGATCCATTCGCTTTGTGTATAGCTCTCAATTTCATTGGCAGAACGGCTATAAGTCATATCTGTTGAAAGACGGCCGATTGATTTTACTTGTGACACCATGAGCGATGGGAGAGCTCTATTACTCTGCATTACTTGTGTGGTATCTGTTGTAAGTTGGTAGCTCTTTTTTTGTGGTGCAGAAGCACAGCCTGCAACTATAAGTGGGATTGCTAAAAGAAGCGTCATCTTTTTGAAGTGTTTCATTTAAAAGCTCCTATTGAGAGTTATTTCTACTGAGTACCTGATACATATTTCATAAAACCCCATGCGATTTTTGTGGGAGAAAACCCGTTAATTATCTTGATATTGTCGCATGGGGTTTGAGTGTTTAGTTATGAGATCTATTCACCGGGGCCAGGTTGTTGTTTTGGCTTACCTAAAAGGATTGCATTAGGTTTTGCTTCTAACTCTTGCATTAAGAGTGAGAAGTTATAGAGGGCATTTTCAAGCGTTGGGAAGATATTTTGCACGCTACCATTTGTTTCTTGTCCAAGGCTATCCCATGTATTGAGTGTTGTTTTGGCAGTATCTAAAGTACCATTGACGTTAGTCATGATCTTCTCAAGTTGCTCTGTTGAAGATTGAACATGTTGTGAGAAGTTATTAAATGCAGCTGCCGCTTCTTTGATTTCAGGCTCAATAGAATCCAAGGTGGTTGTCGCTCGTTCTGCAAAGGTATTAATTTTTGACCCAATAGTCGCAAGATCTCCCGTAAACTCTTGTGTGTTTTGAAGGATGCTTGAGAAGTTATCAATATTTTGCGTTGTTAATATCGATCCCATTTTCTTAGAAAGCTCTGTTAATGAATGTGTAATATTATCTAAAGCTTCATCAAGACGGCGAGACAGTGAAGGACCATTTGGAATCGTTGGGATAGGATCTGCTGATGTTGGTAGTAGATCCGCCGCATGTTGTGTTCCACCCGTTAAGCTGACGTTGACAATCCCTGTAATACCACGACTCATTAATACAGCCTTGGTATCTTTTTTGATAGGTGTACCAACATCAATGTTTAAAAGAACTGTCACGAAACGAGGATCATTGTGATCTAACGTTATTTTAGCGACCTTACCAACCGTTACACCCCGATAATCAATAGGCGAGTTAACAGAAAGACCCGATACGGACTCTGAGGTAATGACTTGGTACTCGATAGTATTTACTTTTTCAAAGCCACTTGAGAGCCAAATGATCAGGGCAATCAAACATGCTAAAAAGCCTAGGACAAAGATCCCGACGATAGAATAATTAAATTTGTGTTCCATATGCCTCTCCAACTGCGCGCCCACGAGGGCCTTGGAAGTAATGTTGAATTAAAGGATTGTCATTTTTAACCAGTTCTTGAACGGGCTGAAAAGCGATGAGTGTTTTATTGCCTAAGAATGCAACTCTATCTGAAATGGCCCAGATAGAGTCAAGGTCATGCGTTACCATCACAATTGTGAGATTAAGAGACTCTTTGAGTTGCTTCATGAGTGCATCAAATTCACTTGCCGAAACAGGATCAAGACCTGCTGTCGGTTCATCTAAAAAGAGGAGCTCAGGATCGAGCGCAAGCGCTCTTGCTAAACTTGCGCGTTTAATCATTCCTCCTGAGAGATCTTTCGGTAGAAGATTAGCCGCTTGGGGTTTCAAGCCTGAAAGCGTGAGCTTTAGCATTGCTACTTCTTCCATATCTTTACGGCTTAGCTTCGTATGTTCTTGGAGTGGCACCATGATATTCTCAAGGACTGTTAATGAGCTAAATAGTGCACCGCCCTGGAAGAGCATCCCAAAGCTTTGACGAAGCTTCTGTTCTTCTGCGTGAGAAGCCCCCCAAACAGGCTCGTTAAAGAGATAAACCTGTCCTTGGGTCGGTTTTTGTAACATGATGATGGTACGAAGAAGGGTGGTTTTACCAGAACCAGAGCCCCCCACAAGCGCAATAAGTTCTCCGCGTTTAACGGTCATGTTAAGATCCTGATGGACAACGTGGGGTCCGAAGCTGTTATAGACGTGTTCGATGCGAATTACATCATCTTTATCGACAGTTTGCGGATGATTCGGTGTGTTTGGTAGTTGGATCTTTGGGGTATCTGTTGTACTCACTATTTCCTCCTATAGACCAACGTTACGCATTAAGATCGAGAAGATTGCAACGATAATAATGACTAAGAAAATAGATTGAACAACGGCTTTGGTGGTTTGCTGACCAACGCTATCAGCACCGCCTTGTACTTGAAATCCTTGATAACAACCAATCAATGTAATGACAACGGCAAAGACCGGAGCTTGAACAAGCCCTACAACCAGTGAGCGCCATGTTACTGAGTTTGGAATTGCTGTTAAGAATTCATCGAATGAGATATCAAGGTATATTGCCGAAAGAACCATGCTACCAAAAATTGCCATGATATCTGCAAAGAGTGTTAAAAGCGGTAAAGAGATGGCTAGTGCATACATTTTAGGTAAGACGAGCTGATCAAAGCGATTGATACCAATCGTTTCAAGGGCATCGACCTCCTCATTGACGACCATTGTTCCTATCTGGGCAGCATAAGCCGCTCCCGTTCGTCCAGCAATGATAATCGCCGTTAATAAGGGACCAAGAACGCGAAGTACAGCAACCGCAGAGAAGTCTACGATATAAATACTTGCCCCAAACATTTGCAGAAGATTACCAGCTTGATAAGCAATCACCGCACCGATGAGGAAGTTCAGCAGGCCAATGATCGGAAGCGCCATGACACCAGCAGATTGGATGTTAGACCAGAATGCAACCCATCGAATATTCCAAGGCGTGAATGCTCTACGAATGGCAATGACGGTTAATTCCCCGAAGAAATTGAGGAAATTCTGAAGCTCATCGAGTTGATTGACAGTTGCTTTACCGACGCTTTTAACAAACGGCGTTTTAGCAATCGGGGCAGATTTTTGAACGCCGGCCTCATCGATTCTCGATTTGATAAAGAGATAGAGATCTAACGTCTTTTGATCAAAGCCTTGATACGTGATTTTACAATCAGCAGGAAGTGCCTCTAATGCTACATAGAGTTCCTGACAGCCAATTGTATCCATTTTCGTAAGTTTAGAGCCATCAATGACAATCTCATTATTTGAGATAGGCGATGCTTTAAACTTATCCGCGGAAGCATTCATCTGATCGAGCGTGGCTAATGTCCAAGCGCCATCTAGAGTAATAGTATTGTTCTCAAGCGTTATCATAAATTTTGCGCTCATAAAAACTAGGGTATCGACCTTTTAATAATTAAGGATGATACGAATGATTTAACGGGGATTCAATTTGCGCCACTCAGCCGGCGTTTGCTGATTCCCCTCTTTTGCCCAAATGCCTTTTTTAGCATTTTGAGCTTTTGTTTGTGCTTTGAGATATTGTTCTCGAATATCTTTATCTTTAATGTATTGACTATAAACAACAGCCCGACCAGACTTGACCATCTCTAGGCCGATGTCTTTTCCATTAAAAGCGAGTTGTGATACATAACGATTATATCGGTCTTTATCTCTTATTTTGATCTCAATAATATCATTTTTCTTGGTAGGTAACAGTTTAGTTAATGCTTTTTTTGAATCTTCGCCCCAATGCGCTTGCTTTGTTTCAGGGGCATCTATCCCCCACACTCGTATTTTAGCAACTACTTCATCTGTATATGATTTTCCATTATTTACAGTTTCTATAGGACAAATTGCAGTAATTGAGTCTCCATCACTAATCTTTGAAACTTGGCAAGCATAGGTATTTCCTTTCACTAAAGCGACATTTGATTGCGCTGAAGGTGAGAGGCCTGGAAGTTCATAAAAATAGGAGAGTATTAATATTCCTATAAAGATAATGCCAATAATGAATTGGCTTTTTTTACCTTTTAATAATTGTTTGAATGCATTTTGAATATATTTAGCAATTGCTTGTTGGGCAAAATTAGACATTTTATATAGTAGTGGTAGGTTGTAAGAGTAATGTTTTGATCATGATTGATCGCTTATCTCGGATTTTCTCGGCGCCACTGTGAGGGTCTTTGCTGATTGCCGGGAACTTGCCAGATGCCGATTTTAGCATTCTTAGCATTTTGCTGTGCTGAGAGATAGGTCTTCTTTGTGCTTGCATCTTTAATAAAGTGATCAAGGACTATCGCTTTTCCATCTTTGACCATCTCAAGGCCAATATCTTGACCATTGTAATGAAGCTGTGAGACGAGGCGATCATAACGATCGATATCTTGCACCGCTACTTCAATCATGCCATTTTTCTGCTGAGGAAGCAGTGTGTAAAAAGTTTTAAGAGAATCTTTGCCCCAGTGATCTTGCTTGAGCTCTGGCGCATCGATTGCCCAAACGCGAATTCTCCCCGTGAGCTCTTGGGTATTTGATCGACCATTTTTTTGAACGGTAATCGGGCAGATAGCATTGATCGTATCGGCATCATTGATTTTAACGACTCGGCAATGATAGGTTTTACCCACAAGAAACTTAGCTTGATCTTGAATGATTGGTCCATGATTGCTTGATGAGATGCTTGAAGCTGTTTTTGGTTGAGTAGATGCTGAGTTTTTGGGGGCTGATCGGTCAGCTGTAGATGACTGAACAGATACACTCTCCTCGGAACGATCAATAAAGAAGGCTGAAATCAATGCAATGACAAGTGTTGCAAGAATGACAATAGGGGAGCGTTTGCTTTTTTTAAATTGTGTCATGAGGAAGTAGCGTTATCCGTAAAGTCAGTTTTAGAAGTAAAAAGCGCTGAAGAGCGCTTTTTTAAAGAGGACTTTGTTGATTGTATGAATGTTTAAAAGAGTGGAACGATATAGTGTAAAACGAGCTGTAGTGCAATGAGAGCAAAAATACCGGCAATGATGTCATCAAACATGATGCCAAATCCGCCTGAGATTTTCTCATCGATGGCTTTAATCGGCCATGGTTTTAGGACATCAAAGAAACGAAAAAGTAGAAATCCTAAAATTGCGCTTGCCCATGAAACGGGCGCAAAGAGCATTGTGATCCAAAGTCCCACAAACTCATCCCATACAATGCCTCCATGGTCATGCACGCCAAGCTCATCGCTCGCTTTTTGACAAATCGTAATTCCGATAATGCTGGCAATGATAATTAGAAGGAGATACCCCCAAAGTGGGAGAAAACTTGCGAAAATTGCCCAAAGGGGGACGGCGACTAATGTCCCCATTGTTCCTGGTGCTATCGGCGAGAGTCCTGCGCCAAAACCGGATGCCAAAAATTGCCAAGGCGTTTTAATCGTCATTTTGGGTTTCATGAGATACCTCTAATTGTCTATGACTACTTGAAGTAGTTTTGTCTGATAAATTTCAGCTCGTTAATAGATTCACGAATATCATCAAGTGCTAGATGCGTATTTTGCTTTTCGTAGCTCAATGGATTGTCATACCAGCGTTTGACCACTTCTTTAAAAGAGCTCACATCAATATTACGATAGTGGCAGAATTGATCGAGTACCGGCATATATTTCTTTAAAAAACGACGATCAGTGCCAATGCTATTGCCGCAAAGTGGCGATTTCCCAGCCGGAATCCACTTTTCAGCAAATTCAACGGTTGCATTCATCGCATCAATCACAGAGACTTCACTTGCACGAATGCGAGCCGTAAGCCCTGAGTTGCCGTGGGTTGTTTGGCACCACTCATCCATTAAACCGAGGATTTCTTCAGGTTGATAGATCGCAAGGTTTGGCCCTTCTGCTAATACATTAAGATCCTTATCGGTAATGATCGATGCAATTTCAATTATATGATGAACATCTTCATCGAGCCCCGTCATCTCAAGGTCGATCCAGAGAAGATTGCTATCAAGTTTGTTGTCAGATTGCATAATGTTGTCCTATATAGAAATTACAAGCGAATGGTCGTATTTTCTCATAAATAGCGATGAGATAACACCTTAAACATCACTTGTCTCTTAAAACAGGCTGATGGCCGGGGTTTTTACGGTCAAAAGGCATAAAAAATCCCCAATAACCGTTTTAGCTGAGTGCTTGGGTTATTGGGGAGTTTAAATTTTGAATAGCGTTTTCTTTATGGATCTTCAGTGATAGAACTGATGATTGAATTAACCGCGTGTAAAGACAATTTCGCCAGTGACATCATTGGGCTTATAAGCATAGCCTTCAAGATTGAATTTCTTTAAATCTTGAAGATCCGTAATATTGTTTTCACTCGCAAAGCGCATCATAAGACCTCGTGCTTTTTTCGCGTAAACGCCAATTGTCTTATATTCGCCATCTTTACAATCTTTAAAGATCGGTGTTACAACACGCGCTTTGAGCTTGTCGGTCTTAACGGCTTTGAAATATTCATTAGAAGCAAGGTTAATGACTACTTTTGCATCTAATTCTTCAATGCGCGTATTGAGATATTCAGTGATCGTTTCACCCCAGAAATCATAAAGATTTTTACCATGTGGGTTTTGCAGTGAAGTTCCCATTTCAAGGCGGTAAGGTGCGATAAGGTCAAGTGGTCTTACTGCGCCATAAAGTCCTGATAAAATCGCAAGATGACGATCTAAGAAGTGAACATACTCTTCAGGAAGGTCATACGCAGAGAGCCCTTGATACACATCGCCATTAAAGAGATAAAGCGCAGGTTTTGCATTTTGGGAGGTAAAGGGGGTTTCAAATGCCTGGAATCGTTCTACATTCTGCTCTGCGATACGCTCAGAAACCTTCATTAAGTTTTGAATCTCTTCGGCTGAGAAGTTGCGAAGAATATCAATTAACTGTTGTGATTCTTTGAGCATCGTTGGCTCATTGAGGCTAGGGATCGGTGGTGGAGTATGTTCATCCAACATCTTTGCAGGAGATAGTAAAAACAGCATAGTAGTCCTCTTATTGTTGTTTTTGATATATGTGAGTGATAACGCCTTATGGACGATGTATCTGAGAGTCGTCTCTTAGTTTTATAAAATAATGACTCAAAGCACAAGATATATACGCAAGTTTATTCACAGAATCTGATTAAGATTCTGTTTCATTTAAATTTTTAGGCTCATTCTGATTAAATGCGCCTGCTATCAGAGTATCTCTTTTCGCAAGAAAGTAAAAGAATAATAGGGCAACAATATAGGCGATAATAGTGCTGACGAGAAGATCAATTGGGAAGTGCATACCAAGGCGCACACGACTGACCATCATTAGCCCTGCCCAAAGTGTCATGATGATCATTGCCAGCCATGTTTTAGAATCTTTTTCTCGCGTTAAAAAACCGATGATAATAAAAGCCCAAATAACCGCAAAAATAGTATGGCCGGATGGGAATGAGTATCCAGTCTCATTTTGCCAATGGTTTTGAAGCCATGAGGGCGTATTTGTATCCGTATCAAGGACAGACTCAAGAATTACGCTTCGTTCGTTTCGGTCTACCTCATAAAAAGCGGTTGTATCAACCCCTTTTTCAACCACATAACTCATATAAGGTCGCGGCTCTTCCCAGATCGCTTTAGCCCCGCTTTTAATGATCTGAGTGGTTGCTTGGAGGAAAATAATGCTCAGAAAAAGAATGACCCAATGATGTTGTAGGCACTTACAGCGCATGCTGAGCCAAATGGAGAGAATGAGCGAAACAATCACCGCGAAATAAGGGGCTGAGCCTGTTTTAGTGATCAGATAGAGTGCAAAATCGATCCATGAGTAGTTTTGATCTGGCACCCAATGCCAATCGATGAGCCATGTTGCAATCGGAATAAGGAGTAATAGGGCAAAAACAATCGTGAGATTACGAAAGAGTGTGCTAAAAGGATTGAGTATTTTGTAAGGGTTCATAATGAGAGGATCTCTTTATTGAATATTCTACGAATGTTCAGAGATTTATTAAAAGTATTGAGAGTGAGCGGTGTTTGTTGAATGAAAGGGCAACATAGAATTAACAGTGCTCATAAAATGAATCTAGGGGTGCTTTCGATCATTTTATGAGATCTGTTTTTTCGATATAGGGTCTTCAATCGTGACTGATCTGACTTATTAGGTTTATTAGATTTATTAAATTTATTAATTTTTTTGATTTATTTGAAGTAACGAAGCTCAAACAGCTGATCGAGTTTTTTGGCAACGCCATCATTGAGATTCGTTTCGATCACGCGATCAGGGAACTGTTCTTTGAGCGCGGGGGTTGCGTTACCCATAATAAATGGGTGCTCAATCATTGCAAGAAGTTCAGAGTCATTGAGCTGATCCCCAAATGCAACGCAGTGGCGAGGATCAAGGCTTAGTGCTTCTAATACATGCTTCGCACCGATCGATTTATTGATGCCTTTAGGCATAATTTCAAGGTAGGTAGATGAAGAGGTTGAGACGGATGCATCTCCAAAGAAGTCATAGGCAATATCTAAATGTTTTGTCAGCTCTTCTTCCGGCAATACGAAGAGTGCTTTTGTGAGCGTCTCATTTACCCAGTCATGGTGCGGGTGCAAAATTTCGAAGCGCTCGCCTGGGCAAGTATAGTGATGCGGAATCCCATCTTTTGTATAGATAACGTTATTATGATAGAAGATCGGCGGGTATTCATATGCATGGGAGAAGTCAAAAACTTGCTTTAATACCGGCTTTGGAAGGGTTGCTTCGTGCAGAACTCTTTCATTCTTAAAGTCAAATACGCGAGCACCATTATAGTTAATAATATATTCCGTACCGCCAATTGCTTTTGCGAAGGGTAAGCTTCCGGCAAAACTTCTGCCTGTACTGAAGATAATATGAATCCCTTTGGCTTTCAGGGTCGTTAAAATCTCCTGAAGTGCTGGGGAGAGTGAGTTATTGTCATTAAGGCTAGTACCATCAAGATCGAGGAAGAGCGCTTTAAAAGTCATGAAATAATCCCTTTATTTGATATTGAGTGACCCATTTTATGGAGTGATTAAGTATAGTGATTGAAACAAGATGCGACAAGCGGGTTTTCGTTCTGTTGATCGCCTTTGCGAAGTGATTAGTATAACAGCGCATTCTATTTAAAATAGTTGTGATTGCGGTTTAGGAAACTTATTTTCACTAATGCAATAAATGATTTATAATCATATGAATGACAAGCCTGAATGATTCAGGGGTTATGATAAACTAGAGTCGGCTTTCTTGTAGCGCAGTGCTATAAACAGAGACCTCATCATAAATGAATATAAGAACTAATAAGTGAGAACCCAAAATGGCTAAAATGCAATCCCTTCAAGATCCGTTTCTTAACTTACTCCGTAAAGAGCGAGTACCTGTTTCTATCTTCTTAATTAATGGTATTAAGCTCCAAGGACAGATTGAGTCATTTGATCAGTTCGTGATTCTCTTAAGATCCAATGTCAGTCAAATGATTTATAAACACGCAGTATCGACCATTGTCCCTGCGCGTAATGTTAACTTAGGTACTGAAGTTGACGAAGTTGATGCTGAAATCGCAGAGTAAGAAAAATCGTAAATACGCTAGATTAAATCATCAAAATTATTGTATAAAATTGAAAGGCAGTCTCATTGATACTGCCATTTTCTTGTTGTAAGTGAGTTTGGGAATAGATACTGAATTCAAATTAAGATTCAAGCCATCCACTTACAAAATCAAAATATTACCTTGAGGTGCGCACTCTTAATAATGAGTCATATAGTTGAAGAATTTAGTCATGCAGATGACAGAGCGATCATTGTTTCTTTAGAGATGCCAGATAGCGAAGAGAGCGATCTAGCGGAGTTTAAAGAGTTAGTGACTTCAGCCGGTGTTACGATTGAATCCTGTATTACGGGAAGCAGGCAAACACCTCACCATAAATATTTTCTAGGAACGGGTAAAGCCGACGAAGTAAAGGAAGCCGTGGAGCTTCTAGATGCTAACGTTGTGCTTGTCAATCACGATTTAACGCCTAGTCAGAATCGAAACCTTGAAAGCCTTTGTGGGGTTCGTGTCGTAGACCGAACCGGATTGATTCTTGATATCTTTGCACAAAGAGCACAGACCTTTGAAGGAAAGCTTCAGGTTGAACTTGCACAGTTAACAAGGCTATCAACGCGTCTTGTTCGAAAACATACTAATCTCTCTCAGCAACGCGGGGGCGCTGTTGGTCTGCGTGGGCCTGGAGAAACTCGTCTTGAGATGGATCGTCGAGTGATTAGTGATCGTATCCGCCAGCTCAAAAAACGTCTTGAAACCGTCACGAAGATGCGTCATCAAGGCCGTGTTTCTCGTGAGCGAAATGAAGTGCCGACAATTGCATTAGTCGGATATACGAATGCCGGAAAATCTTCTCTCTTTAATCGCCTTACTGATGCCAATGTTTATGTGCAGGACCAGCTCTTTGCAACGCTTGATCCAACACATCGAGCGCTAGATATTGATCATGTCGGTCGTACTGTCATAGCTGATACTGTTGGTTTTATCTCAAAACTCCCCCATGATTTAGTCGATGCCTTTAAATCAACGCTACAAGAAGCGGTCGAAGCAGATCTCTTATTGGAAGTCATTGATGTTGCTGATCCTGAGCGCGAGTTGAAAATGCGTGAAGTAGATGAAGTATTGAAGCAAATTGGGGCAGAAGAAGTGCCAAAGCTTCAGGTATTTAATAAAATAGATTTAAAACCGGATATCGAGCCTCACGTTGAAGAACGTGAAAATGGTTTAGTGTCCGCGGTTTGGGTTTCCGCGATGGAAGATCAAGGAATGGATCTTTTATTAGAAGGGATCGCAACCCATTTCCAAAAAGGGCATCTCGAGATGCAGGTCACACTTGCGCCAAAAGAGGGCAGACTTCGTGCAGAACTCTATGCTTTAGATGCTGTGAAGGCTGAAACATTTGGTGAAAAGGGTGAGTATATTCTCGATTTATATGTCGCAAAATATCGTATCTTAAGACTTCTGAAAGAGATGCCGGAAGTGGCGTCATATTTCGAGCGATATCTATAGGTGCAAATAGTACGAAAAATTGGTATCTTGTCGAGTTGAAAGTTTAAAATTTCGGTAAGATTCTTTAGTCAAAGGGATTAAATGAAAAAAAATAGCTTAGAGATGGCTTGGCAAGAGCCTAAAGATAGTCAGGGTGGATCTTCTGGCAACTCACAAGGTAATAATCCACATGGGAATGATGGAAATAAGCCAAATGATCGACGTCCTGGTGGACAAGGTCCTGATCTTGACGAAATCTTCAAGAAATTAGGGGGCGCTTTCCGCGGTAAAGGTGGACACGGACATAAAAACGGCGGATATGGTAAATATATCGCGCTAGGGGGGGCTGTGCTTCTGTGTGGATGGCTCGCAACAGGTTTTTATACGATCGATGCTGGACAAAAAGGGGTTGAGCTTCTATTAGGTCAATATAGTGCAACGAAAGATCCAGGATTAAGATGGCGATTGCCGAATCCGATCGGAGATCATCGTATTATCGATATACAGCGTCGTTTCTCGCAAAATATCGGAACAGGCGCTAAAGGTAATCGTCGTGCAGCAATGCTTACGAAAGATGAGAACTTAGTTGATGTAAGTGTTGAAGTGCAATATCAAATTAATAATGAAGATCCAACGCTCTATTGGTTTACTTCACCAGATCCAGATAGAACCTTACAAGAAGTGGTTGATAGTGCAACGCGTGAACGTGTTGGGCAGACATCTCTTGACGATATCTTAACGGATGGTCGTGAGCAGTTAATGCAGGAAGTAAAAGAGCTTGCACAGAGCATTTTGGATAACTACGAAATTGGTCTTGTCATTACGAACGTGAACTTGGAAGATGCTCAGGCGCCAGCTGCGGTTCAAGATGCCTTCTCTGATGCCATTCGTGCGCGTGAAGATGAGCAGAGCCGTATTAACCAAGCAAATGCTTATCAAAGTAAAGTACATGAAGAGGCGAGAGGGGAAGCTGAGCGTATCTTGCGACAAGCAGAAGCTTATCGTGAAAGTAAGACGGCTCAAGCACGAGGTGAAGCTGAACGCTTTAACCGACTTTATGCTGCATACCAAGTATCTCCAGATGTGACTCGTGAGCGTTTGTATTTAGAAAATATGGAAGAAGTGCTTCAAAATAGTAATAAACTCTATATGGGTTCAGACAGTAACAATTTAATGATGTTACCGCTTGATAAGATGACGGGCGGTGTGCAACCTGTGAAAGCAGATGTATCGGTTGATACACAAGCCACGCCGGCAGCAACAACATCACAGCCAGCTTCAATGATTCAAACGCAGCAGAGTACAACGCCTGCGACAAATGATTCAAGAAGCCGTGCGCGTCTTACCCGTTAATAGAGAGGAAAAGAGAATATGAGAATTTTAACTCGCATTGTTTTGCCGATAGTAATTATCGCAATTGTCCTCTTAAGTAGCTCTATTGTCATTGTGAAAGAGTGGGAGAAGGGCTTGCAACTTCGCTTTGGTCGTATCGTTGCAATTTATGATGAGCCTGGCGTTTATTTCAAAATGCCATTTATCGATAATGTGCGTGTATTTGATGCAAGAATTCAAACATTAGATACACCACCTGAGCCATTTTTAACTTCTGAGAAGAAAAACTTAATCGTTGATACGTTTATTAAATGGCGTGTGATTGATCCTGAAGTTTACTATCAGAAAGTTGCCGGCAATCCAGGTGTGTTTAACCGCCTTTTTGAACCAATTGTTAAAAATAATTTCCGTGCAGCTTTCGGTAAGCGCGATGTTCAAACCGTTGTTGGCGGTACAGTTGCACTTAAAGCTACTGATGCAGGGAAAGATGGCAAAGTGATTGTGGTTGACAAACCAAGTGATGCTTTAGCACTTGATCCTAAGACTTTAGAAAATATTCAATCTGAAGATGTAGAGATTGTGATTCGTAGTAAAGAGAACGTTGTACCCGTCATTGCAGGGCAGGAAATTGATCTTAATAATACAGTTCGCCAAGAAATTGAAAAGACTATTTTAGTCGCGCTTTCAGTGGAAGCGAAAGAGTATGGCGTTGAGATTATTGATGTTCGTATTAACGGCGTTGAACTTCCGGCGGACGTTACAGATAACGTCTTTAAAAGAATGAGAACCGAGCGTGAGCGCGTTGCGACAGAGCTTCGTTCAAAAGGGGAAGCTGCTTATATCGAAAAAGTTGCAGAAGCAGATAGTAATCGTACGATTTTACTTGCAAATGCCTATGAAGAGGCAGAGAAAATCCGCGGTGAAGGGGATGCAAATGCAGCAACGATTTATGGTGAAGCTTACGGACAAGATCCTGAGTTCTACTCATTCTATCGAAGCTTAGAAGCATACAAAAATGCCTTCCAAAATAATGGGGATCTCTTGATCCTTGATCCTGATAGTGATTTCTTCAAACACTTTCAGCAAAAACAGTAGGTTGTTAAACTAAGGTGCAAGTCACCTTATCCATTTTCATAAGGGAAATTTATAATGGGTAATAATGTCGTTATTATCGGTACACAATGGGGCGATGAAGGTAAAGGGAAAATTGTTGACCTTTTAACTGATAAAGCAGAAGCCGTTGTTCGCTTTCAGGGTGGTCACAATGCGGGTCACACACTTGTCATTAACGGAGAGAAGACGGTTCTTCGTTTAATTCCATCAGGGATTTTGCGTGAACATGTTACCTGTTACATCGGTAATGGCGTAGTTTTATCACCAGAAGCACTTTTAAGTGAAATGGATGAGCTGTTAAAGCGTGGTATTAATGTTGATGAGCGTCTTCGTGTTTCAGAAGCATGCCCATTAGTAATGCCATATCATGTTGCGATTGACCAAGCGCGTGAAGAGAAACTTGGCGTGAATAAAATCGGTACAACAGGTCGCGGTATTGGCCCAACGTACGAAGATAAAGTTGCTCGTCGTGCAGTTCGTGTTGCGGATCTTTTCTACCCAGAAATTTTCCGTGCAAAACTTGAAAGCGTTATGGAATATCACAATTTCGTACTTGTGAACTATCTTGGTAAAGAAGCAATGTCAGTGGATAAAGTATTCAATGACACAATGGAACTCGCAAAACGCCTTTTACCATTAGTAGCAGATGTTTCTTACGAGCTTAAAGCACTTCGTGATAAAGGTGCAAAAGTGATGTTTGAAGGTGCTCAAGGTACATTCTTAGATATCGATCACGGAACATATCCATTTGTAACTTCAAGTAATACTTCAGCAGGTGGTGCGGCAACAGGTTCAGGTGTTGGTCCGCTTGCACTGGATTATGTTTTAGGAATTGTAAAAGCATACGTAACACGCGTAGGTTCAGGTCCATTCCCAACAGAATTAACATGTGAAGTAGGCCAAGGTTTAGCAGAGCGTGGACATGAATTCGGTTCAGTAACGGGCCGTGCACGTCGTTGTGGTTGGTTCGATGTACCTGTATTAAAGCGTTCAATCGATATTAACAGCCTCACTGGTCTTTGCTTAACGAAGCTTGATGTGCTTGATGGTATGCCAGAAGTAAAAATCTGTACAAGTTATAATCTTGATGGTGAAGTGGTTGACTATCCACCATATGGTGCAGAAAACTTCGCGCGTTGTGAGCCTATCTATGAAACAATGCCAGGATGGAGCGAGAGCACAGTGGGTGTGATGTCATTTGATGCACTTCCAATCGCAGCTCAAAACTATATCAAGCGTCTTGAAGAACTCTTAAAAGTGCCAGTTGATATTATTTCAACGGGTCCTGATCGTAATGAAACGCTCGTATTAAGAGACCCATTTGACTAGTCGAGAGATGATTGAATGAAGATGAATGCTTTTAAAGCATACGATATCCGGGGCGAATATCCCTCGGATATTCATGAAGACCTAGCTTACAAGCTAGGTCTTGCGTTTGTAGCCGAATATAATGCAAGAAAAATCGTCGTCGGACGTGATATTCGAGAGAGTAGTCCAGTGCTTTTTGAGCGATTAGTTGCCGGTATTCTTGCAGGTGGTTGCGATGTGATCTCACTTGGAATTTGTGGCACTGAAGAAGTTTACTTCAATACGGCTATTCAAGGTGCAGATGGTGGCATTATGATTACGGCAAGCCATAATCCGAAAAATCACAACGGCTTTAAATTAGTTGGAAAAGGGGCGGAGCCAATTAGCCTTGATTCAGGTCTTTTACAATTAAAGGTAAGGATATTAGATGGTCGATTACCGATGTCAGATATTCATGGTGCTTTTTCAGAGTACTCAGATCGAATGCCTTATCTCGAATCACTCTTAGATTTTATCCCTGAATTTCGAAAAATGCCGGCACGTTTAAAAGTCGTTTGTAATAGTGGCAATGGCTGTGCTGGTTCGATTGTCGATCTTCTTGAAACAGATTTACCGCTTGAAATTATTAAAGTCCATCATGAAGCAGATGGCACTTTCCCAAATGGTGTACCTAATCCACTTCTGTTTGAGAGGAGAGAAGCGACTAGAACCGCTGTATTAGCATCAAAAGCTGATTTCGGCGTTGCATGGGATGGTGATTTTGATCGTTGCTTCTTCTTTGATGAGCATGGCGAATTTATTGATAGCTCTTATATTGTCGGTCTGTTGGCTTCCGAGCTTTTAAGAGAAGATCCAGGTTCCACAATTGTGATTGATACAAGGCAAACTTTAAATAGCGAACATGCGATTGAAAATGCCGGCGGTAAGATGATTATCTCTGCGGGTGGACATTCGCCAATGAAGCGAACGATGCGAAAATATGAGGCGCTATATGGCGGTGAGATGAGTGCGCATCACTACTTTAGAGACTTCCATTATTGTGATTCAGGGATGATCCCTTTTTTGTTGATATCGAGCCTTTTAGCGAGAAGTGATAAAACTCTTGGTGAGCTTGTTTCAGATGCCCGTCATCTTTATCCGTGTAGTGGAGAGCTGAATTACGTTGTGGGTGTGCCTTTAGTGGTAATTGAAGCGTTAGCGGACTATTTTAAAGACCAGGCGATATCGATAGATTATATCGATGGTTTGAGTGTTAGATTGCCGAAAGCAAGAGTTAATATTCGTAGTTCAAATACGGAAAATTATCTTAGAATCAATATTGAGAGTGAGAATGATGTGGTCTTAGTGACGAAGCTTAAAACTGAGATTGAGGCAATTTTAGCACCTTATTTGTCACTTTAATCATTGGCTATTGACCATGGATTATTGATTATCATCTAGCTTCCCAATTTCATTCTTGAATATTCCTTTTGAGAATCCAAAATAAAAGCCCTTAATTGGACTTTTATTTTGGATTTTGTTTTAACGCTTGTAAAGAGAGCGATGATCAATGAATCCTTTTTATGGCAATAGCTTAAATAAAATATAAGCAATCCCGATTGCTAAGATCGTTGGGAAGAGCGCACCTAAAATCGGTGGGAATCCTGCGATTAAAATGAAGTGACCAAGCATCTGTGTTGCAAGATAGATAATCAAACCTAAGATAACGCCGATGAGAATTCGTTCGCCAATACCTTGTCGTCTTTGCTGTGCAAATACGAGTGGCGCTGCGATGAGAATCATGGAGATATTTGTGATTGGGTTGAAAATCTTAGACCAGAAAGCTAAACGATATTCACTACTATCAAGATTATTTTCATCAAGATAGCTAATGAAGCGCCACAGACTACTACTTGAGAGATATTCAGGGTCATTTGTCAGTGCAACGAGAGCATCTTCATCAATATGGGTTTGAATATCAAAGTCATTGAGGTTTTCAGTAGTAACGTTTGTTTCATCAAAGGTTGTAGCCCGTAATGATGGGATCACCCATTGGTTGTCAATGAGGCTCATGCTTGGTGCATACATGATACGTTTTAGGGATTCGTCAGTCGGTTCGTAAATGGTGATATTTTTTAATGTGAGATTATCGATGGACCCAACTTCAATCACATATTCACCATCAATTGCCCAAAAACCTTTACCAGAGCTATTTTGGTGATTTGCAATTAGCGCTTTTTCATGGCTCTCAGGTACGACCCATTCACCTATGATAACAATTGCTATACTCAAGGCTACCGTGGTAAAAATGGCACCTCGTAAAGTCCTCGCCTTACTAAACCCGGCGGTTCTAATCGCTGTTAGCTCATTGTGACTTGCTAACTGCCCCAATCCTAAAAGAGTGCCTAATAGTAATGCCATAGGAAATATGCGATAAATCCTTGCCGGCATGTCATAAAGTAAAAACAAGAGCATATCAGTGATGACGTAAGAATCATCAAGATCTTGTAGTTCATTTAGAAAGGTGAAAAATGTTTCGATGATGACGAGTAATAAAAGACACAGCAATGTAAAGAGCAGTGAAGTTTTAAGGGTGTATTGATCGATTTTTATCATGTGAACCTCGCGATAACGTCATACCGCTATTTGCTATTTAATTTTAGAGTAATAACGTATTAGAGCGATTTGTTATAACGTCTGTAGACATAAAAGGCGAAAATAAACATTATGAGTTGTATCCACCAAATGCCAAGATCCGGGTCGACTTTACCACTTTTAATCCAAGATAAACCGATTCCGAGGAAATTGAAATAAAATACGTAGAAGATGACGCCAATAATTAACTTATTAAAACGGCCTTCTCTTGGCTTAGAGTGTGATAGTGCCGGTATTAATAGAATCAAAAGGAAAATTGATAAAGGACCTGATAAACGTCTTTGCAGTTCTCGTTTATCTTCAGGTGTTGTACCTGTAATCACTTGATGCGCACTCCATGCAATCGCTTTTGGCCAATTATCGGTGCTGTCAGTATCAAGTCGAATTCTTAAGGAATCGAAATAGACAACTTCAGAGTATTCAGGGTTTCGAGTTGTACGAGAGCCATCATTTAAAATGACAAACCGCGTATTATCTTCATCAATATGTTGACGACCTGTTTTTGCAACTGTCACAGTATTATGGCCATTTGCCTCATTGGTTTTGATGAAAATATTTTCTAAATTTCCGTTGCTAGTATTGATATTTTGAACATAAATAGTCTGTTTGCCTTTGGCAAACTGCTGAAAAACGCCTGGCTTTAAGATCGTTAATTGAGCTTCTTCACGTGCCTTTTTAAGGACAATCTCTTGGATTTGGGCAATTTCCGGCACAATCCAAAAGTTGAGAATAAGAATGAGGAAGCTGAGAGGAATCCCAATTTGAAGTAAAATGCGGTAGAGTCTTTTTACCGGCATTCCAAGCGCATAAAATGCTGTCATTTCACTATCTTTATAGAGTCTTCCGAAGGCTAAAATGGAGGCTAATAGGAAACTTAAAGGAAGAAGCTCCGTTACAAAACGGACGATTTGTAGACCTAATAGCGATAAAACTGCTGATTGAGAGAGCGTACCATTAATCACTTGGTTGAGATAGAACGCAAGGCGCTGAGCTAAGAGTATTGAGATCAATACTATAAGAACTGCGGCAAAGGTCGAAATGATCTCGCGCCGAATATAGCGATTAATTAGCTTCATAGTTGGCTCACAGTGTGATTTAACAGGAAGAAGATCTTTTGAGATGTTTAAAAGATCTTCTTTACGAATCAATTTTCAGCGATGGCTTTTGATTGACTCTACGATTATATGTAAAAAGACTTATCGAGATAATTTTATCTTTTTTATCTTTTTAAGTCTTTAAAGTTGTCAATAACAGGTTTATGAAGATTTATTTGCCTTCATCAACCATCTGACGTTCAGTATAGAACTGTTTGTAATACTCATCAAAAGTACCCGCATCAATATGATCTCTGATTTGTTGCATATGCCAGAGGAAATAGTGAAGGTTATGGATACTTGCAAGGTGTGCACCTAAGAGCTCTTTCGTGCGAATGAGATGGCGAAGGTATGATCTTGAGAAGTTCTGACAGGTGTAGCATGAGCAGGTTTCATCAAGCGGTCTTGTATCAAGGTTATAACGGGTGTTCTTAATACGAATATCGCCAAAACGAGTGAAGAGATGACCATTACGGGCATTTCTTGTCGGGATAACGCAGTCGAACATATCAACACCACGTTTAACGCCTTCGATAAGATCTTCAGGTTTACCAACGCCCATCAGGTAACGAGGTTTATCTTTTGGCATCTTAGGATCTAAGAATTCTAATACACGGTCACGCTCTTCTTTAGGCTCGCCGACAGCAAGTCCGCCGATAGCATAACCATTAAAATCAATCTCAGTGAGCGCATCTAATGATTGTTCACGAAGATCTTCAAACATACTACCTTGGACGATCCCAAAGAGTGCATTTGGATTCTCCCCTTCAACGAAGGCATTTTTGGAACGTTTTGCCCAGCGCATTGAGAGTTCCATTGAAGTTTTAGCTTCTTCATAGGTTGCAGGGTAAGGTGTACATTCATCAAATGCCATAACGATATCAGAACCGAGTACGCGCTGGATCTCCATTGATTTTTCAGGATCTAAGAAGAGTTTTTCCCCGTTAAAAGGTGAGCGGAAAGTGACACCTTTCTCTTCAATTTTACGAAGCTCAGCCAGAGAGAAGACTTGGAAGCCTCCTGAATCCGTAAGGATTGGCTTATCCCATTGCATGAAGTCATGAAGATCACCGTGTGCTTTAATCACATCAAGACCAGGTCTTAACCAAAGATGGAAAGTATTGCCGAGAATGATCTGTGCATTCATATCCTTAAGGTTTTGTGGCGTCACACCTTTTACGGTCGCGATAGTACCCACAGGCATGAAGATAGGCGTCTCAATTGTGCCACGCTCAAAAGTAATACGACCACGGCGAGCAGCGCCATCGGTCTTGAGGAGTTCGAATTTCATTGTTGTCTTATTTTTCCAGAATTTAAATGGTATTATTTTACCGTTAAACGACAAAAAATGCAGATATTCATTGGTTAAAGATTACCGCACGTTTTACCTGTGAGCTAAAAGAAGAATCAAAAGTGCGAAGAAGGTAGTGAAGTCGTATGGTACAAGTGAGTTTTTATGTATTGCCAACGAGCAATGAATCCGCAAGGCAGAAGCTTTTACTCAAAATTTTAGAGAAAGCATATTTAGCCGAAGAGCCAACACTACTTTATAGTGATAATCAGGATCTTTTACGATTTTTAGATCGTGAATTATGGGAAATTCCGAATGTTGAGTTTCTTCCTCACGCCATTATAGAAAGTGAGGAAGATATTAACGATGCAGATTTTATCTATCTATCCGATAAGATGTGGGCAATGGAGAATCGCTCGCTATTGATTAATATTCACCCAACAGTGCCGGAAGAGGCAAAAGCAGGGTTATATCCCCGCGTATTTGAAGTGATTACCCAAGATCCGCAAGTATTAGAAGAGAGCCGAAACCGCTATCGACTCTATCGATCATTAGGATTTGAGATTCAAACGCATAAGTTGTAGATGGTAAGGGAAATTTAAGCCTTTTGCCTTATTGCGCACGATTACTCTCAATCATCTCTTTTGCATGTTCAAATGTGGCATCTGTGAGTTTTACACCGCCGAGCATTCGGGCGATTTCTTCTACGCGTCCGGCATTATCAAGTTCGCGGATCATGGTCGTGGTTGAATCTTTGCCTTTAGTCTTTGCAACAACAAAGTGATGATGACCAAAACTAGCAACCTGCGGTAAATGGGTAACGCAGAAGACTTGGCGCCCGATACTTAAGTTTTGTAGATGTCGACCAATCATTTCCGCAACAGCACCGCCAACACCTGTATCCACTTCATCAAAGATCAACGTTGGTAATGACGAACGCATACTTAAGATAACGGAAATCGCAAGGCTAATACGGGCAAGCTCACCCCCTGAGGCGACTTTGCCTAATGCTTGTAATGGCTGACCAGGGTTTGCAGAAACAGTAAACTCAACAGCTTCATTACCATAAGGGTGATAGGGGATATTGGGGAGTAAATTAATCGCAAACTTGCCACCTTCCATTGCAAGATCTTGCATGGATTCTGTGATTTTAACATTGAGTTCATTAACAGCTTCGCTACGCTTTTGTGAAATTTCATCAGCCATCATTTGCCATGTCTGCTTCATTTTATGAATCGCTTCTTCTAGCTCCATAATCTCTTCTTCAGAGACATCTTGCGATTTAAGCTCGGTTTCAAGCTCACGCTGTTTTAGGAGTAGATTCTCAGGATCAATACGATGTTTTCTTGCAAGGCTATTAAGCTCTTGCATGCGATGATCAATGGTGCGAAGCTCATCGGCGTCAAAGGCATCATGATCCATTTTCGCAGTGAGTTCATTTTCAGACTCACTACAGAGGATCAGCGCATTAGCAATCATCTCTTTAATGCTTTTAACGCTAGAATCAAAGTTTTCGATGGCATCTAATGATGTTTCGAGTTGTGAGAGCTGTCTTGTAATACCGTGATCTTCGTTGCTTAGGTAATTGATCGCCTCTTCAACTGCTGCGATTCGAAGCTCGAAATTATTGAGATGATTAAAGCGTTCATTGATCTCTTCCCATTCACCTTCTTGGGGTTTGATACTGGTAAATTCAGCTAGCTGAAATTTTAAGAAATTAATACGATCTTGTGTGCTCTCATCGCGGTTTTTAAGTTCATTGAGTTTGGTTTCAAGATCTTGCATTTCACGGGTGAAAGTAGAGAGTTCAGCGACCTCATCAATAGATCCTGCGTATTGATCGACCAAATGGCGTTGTGCATTTGCACGGGTTAATGATTGGTGTGCATGCTGTCCGTGAATATCAACAAGTCTTTCCCCAAGGCTTTTTAAGGCATGAAGTGGCATCGCGCGCCCATTGATAAAGCCCCTTGTACGTCCATTACTTGAAATTACTCGGCGCATAATGCAGATATCATCATCAAAGCCGATAGAGTTTTCAGTGAGCCACGTTTTAGCGCGAGGGATATTAGAGATATCGAAAGTCGCAACTACTTCTCCTTGCGCTTCGCCTTGATAGACAATGCCCCCATCTGTTTTTCCGCCTAATACAATCGACAGTGCATCGACAGTGAGAGATTTTCCCGCACCTGTTTCTCCACTAATCACCGTAAGATTGGGAGAGAAATCAAGCTGTAGCTCATTGATAATGGCAAAGTTTTTTACATAGAGATCAATTAACATTAAGCGTCCTCATTACAAATGATATCAGGTAGATAGAGCTAGTCGAAAAAACGATATTCAGGGAATTAGTGGTGCTAGATAAGGTTGAAGGCGTTATTGACGCTTAGGATTTAGCATGAATTTGACTGATGATGACATCGAGATCAAGGGGGCTTTTAAAGACTTCTCCCTTAAATTCAAGTACAGGAATAAACCACCCATAAGCTTCAACAAGTGCATCATCATGCACAATATCGACATAGCGATAATCAATGTTTTCAGCTTTGAGGCGATCTTCAACTGCTTCGCAAAGTTGGCAGTCAAGTGTGCTATAGAGTGTCAAGGATGCTTTTGTGGTCATTGAAAAGTTCTCAGTAAAAGTTAAATCAAGCTTGTGTGTAATTCACGTGGATGATGAAATGCGACTTTCGCATAGTTTACTTAATTGTACTGAAAACAACAATGCAAATATTGCTTTTATGTAATATTTTTTTAGACACATTCTGTCATAAGACAAATAATGAGATATAATTGCCTCATTAAAATAACAGTTGATCAGAAGATGTGAATCGCATCTTTAAAACAGAAAGGAAGATCTGATGAAAAACGAGCGTGCAGATTACATTGCGAGCGCCAAACGCGTATTAACGATTGAAGCAGATGCGGTATTAGCATTGCAATCTGAGATTGATGAGACATTTATCGAAATTTGTGAGCTACTACGTGGTTGCCAAGGGCGCGTTGTTGTCACGGGAATGGGAAAATCAGGGCATGTTGGTAGTAAAATTGCCGCAACGCTTGCAAGTACAGGAACGCCATCATTTTTTGTGCATCCCGCTGAAGCAAGTCATGGTGACCTTGGAATGTTAACTGAACATGATGTCGTGCTTGCACTCTCAAATTCAGGTGAAACAGATGAGATTATCTCGATTCTCCCGATTATTGCACGCCGCAAAATTCCTTTAGTCTCAATGACAGGTAATGCTAATTCAACTTTAGCGAAAAACTCCACGTATCATCTTCTTGTAAAAGTCGAGCGCGAAGCATGTCCGCTTAATCTTGCACCCACAGCAAGTACAACAGCTGCGCTTGCGATGGGGGATGCGATTGCAGTAACACTTCTTGAGATGCGCGGATTTACTTCTGAAGATTTTGCCTTCTCTCATCCTGGCGGAAAGCTTGGTAGACGATTGCTTCTTCGAGTGGAAGATATCATGGCACCATTTGCTGAACTTGCCGCAATTCCAGAGACATCGACCTTAACGGATACGCTCCTTGCAATGACGCAAAAACCACTAGGTGTTTCAGTGGCCGTAGATGCGAACCATAAACTTCTTGGCGTTTTTACAGAAGGTGATCTACGTCGTTCATTAATGACGGGGCGTGATGTGCATGAATTAACGCTCAAAGATTGTATGACCGCGTCGCCATTTACAATTGCACCTGATGCGCTTGCAGTGGATGCGGTTCATTTAATGGAAACGAAACGCATTACCGCATTACCGGTTGTAAAAGAGGGAATTGTTTTAGGGGTTGTGAATATGCATCATCTTTTACAAGCGAGAGTAATCTAGTGATTTTAATCAATCAATCAATGATTGAACCCTTATGAACCCTTATGAATCCTTATTAACATTGGTAATCGTCGAGCAGGTAGAGTAAAACAGCATGAAGATGAATCCTGAACAGGCCAAAGCCGTGAACCATATTCATACGCCGCTATTAGTATTAGCCGGTGCAGGTTCTGGTAAAACCCGTGTGATTACAGAAAAGATCAAATATCTTGTGGAAAAGGAATTCTATGACCCAAGATCGATTTATGCTGTCACTTTTACTAATAAAGCGGCTAAAGAGATGGCTGACCGCCTTGCCGGCACTTTAGGCAAAGAGAAAGGGCGTAAGGTGCGTGTTTCAACATTCCACACGCTCGGTTTATCGATTCTTAAAAAACATGGCAAGCTCGTCGGGCTTCGAAAAGGTTTTTCGATCTATGATCAGAAAGATACTTTTCAGCTGATGGAGTCATTGATTGAGAGCGACGCAGATACGATTCGGCTTGCACTAGATCGTATTTCAAGCTGGAAGAATGATATGCGCACCATTACATCGCTTCGAGAAGGCGCGGTTGATGAGTTTGAAACGGCTTTGATCGATCTGTATGAGCGTTATCAAGCCCAAATGCTCTCTTATAATGCGATTGACTTTGATGACCTGATTCTGATTCCGATGCGTCTCCTTCAAGACAATAGTGAAGTGAGAGCATATTGGCAACGCGAGATTCGCTATATGCTCGTGGATGAGTATCAAGATACCAATCTCTGTCAGTATGAGTTTGTCAAACTCTTAATTGGTAAAGCACATCATTTAACGGTTGTCGGCGATGATGACCAATCTATCTATGCATGGCGCGGTGCAAGGCCAGAGAATTTACATCAACTTCGAGTCGATTTTCCAGATTTAAAGCTCATTAAGCTTGAACAAAATTATCGTTCAACGGGTCATATCCTTAAAGCTGCGAACCATGTGATCTCTTTAAATCCACATCTATATGATAAATCGCTTTGGTCGAATTTAGGAGATGGCGAGAAGATTGAAATTCGGGACTTTAAGAGCGCTGAGGCCGAAGCGGAATATGTAGCAACCACGATTGTGCATGATGTGATGCTTAATGGTGCAAGCCATTGTGACTTTGCTGTTCTTTATCGCGGTAATCATCAAGCGAGAATCTTTGAGATGGCGCTTCGAATGCGCGGTGTTCCTGTTAAAGTTGTGGGTGGGACAAGTTTCTTTCAGCAACCAGAAGTGAAAGACCTACTCTCTTATCTCAAGCTGATTATGAATCCTGAGGATAATCCCTCACTACTTCGAATCATTAATATCCCGAAGCGTGAAATTGGCGCTGTGACGCTCAAAAAAATTACAGAGTTTGCAGCTGCGAATAATCTCACGCTCTTTGAAACAATGGAACATCCGCATTTAGGCAGTTATATCGGCAAGGTTGCCCAAAAATGTGGTGCCTTTGCCCATATGATTCGAAGTTTAGCAAAATATGAAATGAATGTGCCAAAGCTCTTTGATAAGCTCACGAATGACATTGGCTATGATGAGTATTTAAGAGATCAATCTTCATCGCCAAAAGCATTCGAGCGAAAAAAAAATAGTGTGAATGCACTTCGCGAATGGTTCTCTGATGAATCCGCGCCTCTATCAGAAATCCTCTCTCAGCTAACCCTTATCTCTATTTTAGAGAGCCAAAATGAGGAGAAAGAAGAGGATGCGGTGACACTTATGACGCTTCACAGTGCAAAAGGGCTTGAGTTCCCGCGAGTCTTTATGGTGGGTTTAGAGGAAGATATATTACCGCATCGAAATAGTATCGATGGCGATATGGTTGAAGAGGAGCGCCGGCTCTTTTATGTCGGTGTTACTCGCGCGCGTCAAAAGCTTGATATCACTTATTGTCGTCAGCGTAAACGCTATGGCGAGTGGGAGTCTTGTAAGGTCAGCCGCTTCTTAAATGAATTGCCGGAAGAGAACATCGAATGGCACCGAGATGGTGATGCACCTTCGAAAGAAGCGATGCGAGCAAAGACCTCGAGCACATTAGCAGGATTACAAGCAATGCTTGATACGCTTGAGCGTTGATGGGATTAATGCGGATTGATCTATTTTAAGGTAGGGAATCTATAGCATGATGTTTTATACTCAGCATTCTTTAATTTGATTTTTTAATCATTGCCGGCAATGAAACCCGGCATTTAGCGAGAACTTGATGGCAACAGCGAATCCCCTTAAATTACAACGAATGAATCGTACGCGATTTTTATCTGATACTGGTATTTTAATCTTAATCGCATTAGTGGGTTGCGCTTGGATTATTTATCAATATCCGATCGATTTTATGGCCGGCATTCGTAGTATCTTAAAAAGTGTCAGTGATCTTTTTGCGCTGAAATACTATATCGTCTCTGTATTTGCGATCCTTTCAATCCTATTTTCTTACCTCTATATCTGTCGAATGATGGATCGAGGTGTTTCGCCATTTATTTCAGCGCTCCCTTTGCTACTTTTTTATGGCACCTTTACTTACTTTTTTTATGCGTTTTTTGTGCTTCTACAAGAGACTAACTTCTTAGAGTTTTTCGCAAAAGCGAAGCGTTTTTTTGAGCAACCCTCATTGAATCATTTCGAAACGCTCTTCTCGCAAAACTGGCGAAACTTCTTGGATCAGAAGAAGGTCTATCTTGATATTGCTATTTTCAGTAGCTACTTCCTTTTATTGACAGGAATGTTGATTCCCGGCACTAAAGGTGAGAATCGTTATGGCTTTCCGAAGCTCTTAAAAACACCTCAACTCATCGGTGCGTTGTTGGTATTAGTATTGCTAGTGATTTATGTTTACGGGACGATACCAATATTATTCCTTGATTCGCCTTCACAATATTTTAAAGATTATGATGCTTTTATGAGTCTGCTCGATAAAGTGAGAGGAATATAGCGAATGTTTCGGTGGGAGGTTGTGACAGGATTGCTACTTTCACTCCTGCTGAATATCGGGGTGTTAGCCATTGGTGTACACTTTTTTCATCATCAAAATACGCTTTTATTCGATCAATCAGCCGGAAGCCTGAGTGATGCGAGTGTTTTTACTTTGGAAGTTGTGGCGAGTCAGGCGGGGAGTATCGAAACACAGATTGCAGATACTGTTTCAGAGGTAGATGCAGAAGTGGCAGTAGAAGCCGTCGATAATACGCTTGAAGCGCCTCCTGAGAAAAGACCTGAAGAGATTGCCGGCGGTCTTAATCGGCGTGATATGGCTGAGTCGATGATCACAACCGATGATTTATCGCAAAGAGTGCCGGCAGTTTTGGATCATGAAGAGATTGATTCAACTCGTGCAAAAAATAACGCTAAAATGCCGGCGACAAAGCCGAAATCTGTTGCCGAGCTTCACAAGCACCAGCGACATAATCAGGACAAAGCCGACAATCAACATCATGAACGGGTGGCTCAGGCGGATAGTACAGCTAAAAATAGTACTCGTAAAGGCAATGAAGTAGATCAAACCGCTTCACAGGCACGTAGTGGCGATCAGTTTGCCAATGCGCTTTCGAATTTAGTCGCTACAGCTATTGAAGGTTGTTACCCTGAAGCTTCGAAGCGTCGAGGGGAAGAGGGTGTTGTGCGCCTTCAGGTATTAAGATCGGGTGCAGATTTTTCTGTTGAAGTGATCAGTGGCTCTGGTTTTTCACGATTAGATCGATGTGCCGTATCGGCGACGGAAAAGGCGATCAGGCGATTAGGGATTCAAGAGATGCCGGCAAATGGTTTTCAAATGAAACCGATCCGTTTTCAGTTAGTGCAATAATCATGAATGGGGATTATAAAATACGCAAATACAGCATCTTATGAGATGATATAAGCCACTAATGAATCAATACAATGATAGGGCAGATGATAGTGAATATGATTAACGTAGAAGCATTAACGGCGACATTGTCTGATGGCAAAGAGATCTTAAAGGATATCTCTTTTTCATTGCCGGAGTCTTCGAAACTCGCGATAATCGGTCCGAATGGTTCAGGGAAGAGTACGTTGATGCAGGCGTTATTAGGAATGATTCCAGCATCGTTTAATCGGTATGATATTGCCGGTAATGATTTTACAAATCTCTCTATTAAAGAGCGTGCAAAGCTGATGAGCTATATTAGCCAGCAACAGATGCCTGAAGGCAGTACAACTACTTGGGAGTGGTGTGAACTTAGCAGATATCCCCATGGTACTTCTAAGGCTGAGAATAATCGGATTATTGAAGAGGCTTTAATTGCCGTTGATGCGCTCCCTTTTGCCACGAGAGCGCTTGCAAGTTTAAGTGGCGGTGAGCGGCAACGTGTTTATATGGCCGGAGCAATAGCGCAAGAGAGCACGATGATTTTTTTAGATGAAGTTAATGCCGCTTTAGATCCCAAGCATCGTGACGCATTGAATCAGTTAATTGCCGGACAAGTGAATAAGACGATTCTCTCAATCACACATGATATCAATGCGCTTGAATGCTATACGCATCTTTTAGCACTTAAGGCCGGAAAAGTCGTTGCCTTTGGGAAGCGTAACGAGGTTATGACGCAGGCCCTATTAGCTGATCTTTTTGAGTATCAATTCAGGGAAGTGATACATCAAGGTCAGGCACGGTATTTCTAGGAGATGAAGATGCAAAATCAAAATAGAGAGATGGGAATCCCTTCGCAATTCATGTTAGAGAAAAAACGCCGGCAACGACTTTGGGTTATTATCGTGATGAGCTTACTTGTGCTAATAACGATGCCGATGTTTGGATTAACGTTTTTAACCCCCTTTGGCGATGGCAGTGCGATTTTTTGGCAGATGCGCGTTCCAAGATCCTTAGCCGCTTGGATGGTGGGTGCTGGGCTCTCTTTATCGGGATTAATTTTCCAAGCCATTTTACGCAACCCCTTAGCAGAACCCTTTACGCTCGGTGTTGCTGCGGGGGCAAGCTTAGGAGCTGCGATCTATATTTATTTAGGTTTAAGCTTTACGCTCGGTGTTCTGAGCGGTTTAAGTTTATCTGCCTTCTTGGGCGCGCTCCTTATTACCGGCATTATCTATCAAGTGAATTTTCGAACCGGACATTCACCGATCAAATTGTTATTGATGGGCGTGATTTTAACGTTCTTTATCTCCAGTATCTTAATGCTCCTCCAATCTCTCGGAAAATCCTCTTCGGCACTTGCAATGATGAGTTGGATGATGGGAAGACTCTCGTTTGTTTCATTGACGGATTTTGGACAACTTGCGGTGGTTTTTGGGGTGACGAGTGCGATTATCTTTGGTTTTACGACAAAACTAAATCTATTGCAGCAAGGTGAAGCTGTTGCGTTATCGCGGGGCATCAATAGTCGTCGAGTGATGGCATTTCTATTTTTGATCGTTAGCTTAATGACCGGTGTTTTCGTGGCTATTGCCGGACCGATTGGATTTATTGGAATGGTGATTCCCCATATTGCTCGGCATTTTTTTGGCAGTGATCATCGGTTACTATTTTGGGCATCGCTCTTTTTAGGCGGCGCGGTGCTTGTGGTGGCAGATACCTTAGGGAGTGTAATCTTACGCCCTGCCGAAATTCCTGTTGGTGTGATTACAGCGCTTTTGGGCGCGCCATTTTTCTTATATATTTTATTAAAAGGGCAACAAATTCCGAGATTTATCAAGAAGTCATAATATTATTGGATAAATCCTTTTCATCAGTGAACGACTTTGTAATACTATGCAAACGTTGATTTTCAGCGAATCAAATTTATTGTCTTGAGTTGGTATCGGGAAGCAGGGTGAAATTCCCTCACGGACCCGCCACTGTAATATAGATGTCTATAGAGTCAGATACCGCCCAACTCCAACTACTCTCGAGGTTAAAGAGGTTTATGTTAGAACGTTTTTCTAAAAACGCGTGTGCGCTCGCGATTCTTTCGGCGCTCGCATCATCCTATGCTGTTGCAGCAGATCAAGTCAAAACAACGGAAAATGAGGAGGAGATCCTCTTTACAGCAAACCGCACACCAACGCTTGCAAGCGAAGTCGGCAGCCAAAGTATTGTGATTACTGAACAAGAAATTCAAAATCGTCAATATCACACAGTTGTAGATGCATTATCGCATCAGCCGGGTTTGATTTTGAGTCAGAATAGCTCGGTGGGGCCATCTTCGATTTTTATTCGTGGTAGTGATAGAACCTTGCTCTTAATTGATGGTGTTCCAGCGTTTGACCCAATGGGAACAAGCAGTGCGTTTAATTATAATTATTTAGGTGCATTACTAAGCGTGGATCGTATTGAAGTTTTAAAAGGGCCACAAAGTTCATTATATGGAAGTAGTGCAATGGGGGGGGTTGTTCAGGTTTTTACAAATAATCTGAATAAGCCCGGTACAAAAATTAGGTTGATGGCGGGTTCTCATGAAACTGTTCAGGTAAGCGCAACAACAACAGGTCAGGTCGGAGATTTTCGTTATTCTCTAGGTGGGCTTTTTGATAATACAAAAGGTATTGATGCAACGACAACGGTTCCAAAGCCATCTAATAATTATGATAAGGACCGAATCAAAAATCGACAGCTTTCGGGTAAATTTAATTACATTTTGACGGAAGAGTTGGATGTAGACTTCGCGTTTACTTACAATAATAATTATTCTGAATATGATAATACCTTCAACACAACAGACTACAATGACTATAATAAGTCGAAGCTATTTACAGGAAGATTGGCGTTAAATGGCTCTTTCTTAGAAGATCAATGGACATCTACTTTAGCTTATTCTTTAATGAAATTAGATAGAGATAATTATAGTGGACAGGATGTTAATAGGTATGACCCTAATCCTTCGTGGAAGCCTGGAGATCCTGATTGGATGGCAACGATACCTGTTAAAATAGGTGAGGAGTTAGCTTTAAGTAAATTTAAAGGAAAAACGAATACAGTTAATTTTGATAACCAATTTAGTTTTTACGAAGACTTTAAAACTTTATGGGGACTCTCATATCAGGATATGAAAGGTAAGGTTGGTAATGGGGATGAAAAATCGCAAAACACAAAAAGTGTGTATGTTGAACAATCCTTAGATTTCGCTGACAGCTTTTATAATACTGTCGGGATTCGTTATGATAAAAATTCGGAATTCGGAAGCAAAACGACATATCGTTTAACATCACGTTATAACGTGAATGATATGCTTGCCTTCAAAGGAAGTTATGGTTCTGGATTTTTAACACCGACACTATATCAAATTTTTGGTGATGGGCAATATGTGAAATATAATCCTAATTTAAAGGCTGAAACAAGTCGTGGTTATGATTTAGGTGTTGAAATTAGACCAACGGACAATTCTATTATCGGCATTAGCTACTTCCATACTAATTATAAAAATATGATTGCATATGGCTCGAATCAATATGAGAACTTAGATCGTGCTAAAATTAAAGGTTATGAGATTACAGGCTTAATTGAGTTAAATGAACAGTTAGCACTTTCAGGAAGTTATACGTATCTTAATGCTAAGCAAAAATCAGAGGGCGGGAAATATGAGCGTATGGCGCGTAGACCTAAACACCAAGTAACTACTAACGTGACCTATAAGCCGATTTCAAATCTGACATTAAATGCTTCAGCTGTCTATTATGGAAAACGAATTGATACGATGGCTAATAAGAAAGAATTAGATTCATTCACAGTTCTAGACATCGCAGCAAGCTATAAAATCAATAATACTTTTGAAGTTGATGCAAAAGTTCAAAACGTCTTTAATAAAGATTATGAATATGCCGCAGGCTATCGTGAGCGTGGTAGAACGGCCTATGTGGGTTTAAATATATCTCTTTAATGGTTAATCAATATTAATGAGAGAAGCTGATTTCTTGATTTACAATATATTGCATTAAAAGAAATAGAATAAGCGTGGAATTATACTTCACGCTTTTTTATTTGATAAAATAACCTTAGAAAAATGCTGAGTTAGATTGGAGTAAATGTATTTAAGGGTGGCTATTGTCAAATGATGATTGGCTAATAGTTTTTATCTATTGTTTGTTAGAGGATGTCTTTGATGATTAATGGGATGTTGCCCAAAAGATTCTTTTTAAGTGTTGTGTTGATGATCTCTTTACAGCTCTTAAATAGCGCCTTTGCTGAAAAGGTTGTACTTCCTAAAGGGGAGGGTTTAAATTGCCAACGAATTGTTTCAGTATCGCCGGCATTAAGTGACATGATGGTAGAGTTGAAATTAGATAAAAATATTGTGGGTGCAACACGATATTGCCAATTGCCAGAATCAAGTTCGCGAGAGATTGTAGGGGGATATTTTGATTTGAATTTTGAGAAGGTTGTTTCTCTCAATCCTGATATTGTGTTTTTAGAAGGTGGTATTAATAATCCGGTTGCAACTCGTCTCAATTCTTTAGGTGTTAGAACAAGAGTCTTTCCACTTGATAGGATTGATGAGATTGAAGCAGCAATGCAGGAAATAGGGCATTTTTGTGAAGGAGAGATGATTCTTGAAACACTAACATTGCGTGAAAAACTCATATCGAGAGTTCCTACGGATATTCAAAGTGGTGATGCGCCGAGTCCTAAGGTATTGATGCTCTATAATTATGGCAATAGTGCGGAAAAGATATTGCCAAAGCTCGCAGCTGGAAGGAGCTTTCACGGAGAGCTATTAACAACTTTGGGATTTGAGAATGTTTATGTAGGCTCTCTTAATGCGCCAGAACTAACCAGAGAAGCAATCTCTCTTTTAAATCCTGAATGGATTTTTATTTTAAATGGAGACTTGGAAAAGGAGGGGCAAGAAAGAGGAACGATTGAGGTAGAAAAGCTTCAGCCACGGTGGGAATTCTTAGCAAATGTAGAAGCGCTTAAAAATGGACATGTTTATGAGCTTCGTGGGCCGTATACACAGATACCTTCAGCAAGTGCGATGGAAAAACTTGGCGAAAGTCTGATAGATTTAGTGTATCCCTATACAGATACAGGCGAAGAGTTGTGATTGAAGGTGCTTATCGTTAAAACGCTTTCGTTTGTCATTTAGACTTTTTCAGGTAGCTTTTTTCTAGATATGCTAGACTAAGCCGCTTTATATAACATTTACTGATTTTAGGAGTTTCACATGAGCAAACAACAAACTTTATCAATCATTAAGCCAGATGCAGTTGCAAAAAATGTTGTAGGTGCTATCTACTCACGTTTCGAAGCAGCAGGTTTCAAAATCGTTGCGGCTAAAATGACACATTTAACACGTGAAGAAGCTGAAGGTTTCTACGCTGTTCATAAAGAGCGTCCTTTCTTCAATGACTTAGTTGAGTTCATGATTTCAGGTCCAGTTGTTGTTTCAGTATTAGAAGGCGACAACGTAATTGCTAAACATCGTGATATCTTAGGTGCTACAAACCCTAAAGATGCATTAGCAGGAACAATTCGTCATGACTACGCAGATTCAATCGACGCGAACGCAGTACACGGTTCAGATGCTCCAGAAACTGCAGCAGTTGAAATCGAATACTTCTTCGGTCCTAACGCAGTTGCAGCACCTAAAGTGTGTGCATAATTGCTTGCTATAAATTAGTATAAAATAGTACCAGAAGGACTTTAAATATCTATGTTAGATATTGAAATTAAAGTGGAAAACGCTAAACGTCAGACGAATTTATATAGTCTGACGTTTGACGACTTAAAAGAATTTTGTGCATCAATCGGTGAGAAACCTTATAGAGCTACTCAGATTATGAAGTGGATCTATCATAAAGGGGTTCGCTCGATTGATGAGATGACGGACGTCTCTAAAAAGACCCGTGAAAAGTTAAAAGAGCTCACAACGCTTCATTTACCTGAAGTTGTGATGGATCATCTTTCAGAAGATGGTACGCGTAAATGGCTCATTAAGCTTGATTCAGGCAACTCTATTGAGATGGTCTACATTCCTGAAGATGATCGCGGTACGCTCTGCGTTTCATCACAAGTAGGTTGTGCGCTTGATTGCTCTTTCTGTGCAACAGGAAAGCAAGGCTTTAACCGTAACTTATCAGTTGATGAAATCATTGGTCAGCTCATGATTGCAAAGCTTCTTCTTAATGATTTTGAAGAGATTGATAACTTCACGCCAAGAAAAGTAACGAATATTGTCTTCATGGGAATGGGTGAGCCACTTCTTAATTATCGCAATGTGGTTTCAGCAATGAAAATCATGCTCGATGATTATGGTTTTGGTCTCTCAAAACGCCGTGTAACGTTAAGTACCTCAGGCGTCGTGCCGGCACTTTATCGCCTTAAGGAAGATATTGATGTTGCGCTTGCGATTTCACTACATGCGCCTTATAACACGCTTCGTAATGAACTCGTGCCAATCAACGAAAAGTATCCTATTGAAGAGCTTTTAGAAGCTTGTCGTAACTATATTGATGGAACGAACAAGAAGATTACTTGGGAATATGTCATGCTTCGTGACGTGAATGATCGTGATGAAGATGCACATGCACTTGCAAGGCTCATTCGTAAGATTCCTGGTAAAGTGAACTTGATTCCTTTCAATCCATTTGATGGTGTTGATTACGGCACTTCAGAGCGCAAACAGATTGATCATTTCAGATCTATTTTGATGGGTTATGGTCTTGTTGTTATGACGCGTAAAACGCGTGGTGATGATGTTGC
>CAZPIQ010000005.1:0-8379 GCA_964586665.1 uncultured Ignatzschineria sp.
ACATATTTATAATAGTTTGTAATATAGCATTGAATAGGGTGCTAATGAAAGGGTTCTCCCCGTTTTATAGTGGTAAAATCGAGAAAAAGCCCTGAATTTGCAATAGACATGCAATATTTCAGGGCTTTTTGTTTGGCGCGCCTAAGAGGGATCGAACCTCTGGCCTTCAGTTTCGGAAACTGACACTCTATCCAACTGAGCTATAGGCGCATGAAAGGTCAGTATTATATCATTTAATTAAGGTTATGAAAGAAAAAGCATCATTTGTATGATTTCAAATCATTTATAGAAAATGATGCTCTTGTCTTATCACCTATATTCATCGGTTCGATCTACTCAAGATCTCTATTCAATGTTTTGAATTTGCTCACGAATTTGTTCGATGAGGACTTTAAGATCAACACCGATTTGTGTGAGCGTTACATCTTGCGATTTTGAACCAAGCGTATTGGCTTCGCGGTTGAGTTCTTGTGTTAAGAAATCAAGGCGACGGCCGACTGGCTCTTTGCGTGTAAAGACATGCTTCATCTCTGCGATATGAGCGGTTAAACGGTCGATCTCTTCATCGATATCAAGACGTTGTGTTACGTATACTAACTCTTGTTCGAAGCGCTGTGGATCATGAGAGATATCTAAGTTCTCAAGACGTGAGCGTAGACGCTCTTCGATTTTTGAAACCGCAATCGGGCGTTGTTCGCGGGCTTTTTCTACTAATACTTCCATTTGTGCTAAACGATCAAGCATCATCTCTTGAAGACGAATACCTTCACGCTCACGATTGGCAAGGAATGATTTCATTGCCTCATCAAAACATTTAAAGAGCACATCTTTAATCGAATCAGCATCAAGGCTTGTTGCTTTCATCACGCCTGGCAATTGCATGAGCTGGAGCGCCGAAAGTTGGGTAGTTGTTCCTAAAAGATGGTTTGCTTGTCCATGAATTGCTAAAAGCTCTCTCGCAGCTGATTCGTTAAATGAGAGATTCGAGGTCTCAGCTTCATCGAAGTTAATACGAATGAAGACTTCTACTTTACCGCGAGAGACATTATTTTGAAGCTTTTCACGAAGCTCAGGCTCAAGCGCACGAAGTAAGTCCGGCATTTTAAAAGTGGGATCTAAATAACGGCTATTAACACTTCGAACTTCAAGGCTGATTTGGCCGATATCTGAGGGGGTTGTTTCTCGGGAGAAGCCGGTCATGGAGCGTAACATAAGCATCCTTTATTGTTATATTTGTCGGTTAGTTTGTAGTAATGCCGGCATTAAACTTGTATTAAGACATTTGAATGCCGGCAATATATATCGAATTTGAATATGGCGTTATTATACGAAAAAAAAGCACTTCTATCAGAAAGAAGCACTTTTTGTTGATTCAATTCTCATGTTGAATGGTTGATTTAGGAAAACGGTATGCGATGCTTTATGCGCTGATACGTTAATAAGGCCTAATCAATCATTGCTGAATAGCAGTAAGCAACCAAAAGATTATAAGAGGCGATCATGGAATCCATATGTGTTCGCTCCATCGCATGAGAGGATTCAATTCCAGGGCCAATTAAAGCATGGCGAATATCAAAGCCGGCACGAATCGCAGCTGATGCATCTGAACCGTAGAAGGGGTAGATATCAACTTTATGAGGAATCGAAGCATCTTTTGCAAGCGCAATTAAATGGTTGGTCAGCTCATAATGATAAGGCCCTGATGAGTCTTTAGCGCAGATCGAAACAGTATATTCATCTGTCATTTGGCCATCACCGATAGCGCCCATATCAACCGCAAGATATTCTATCACATCTGCCGGAATTGATGAGTTCCCACCAAAACCGATCTCTTCGTTATTAGAGAAGTAGAAGTAGAGGGAATGTGGTGGTTTTTTGCCTTCTTGTAGTGTTTCAATGAGAGAGAAGAGCAGTGCAACGCTCGCTTTATCATCGAGATGACGAGATTTGATAAATTCAGACTCAGTGAATTCAAAACGAGGCGCGAATGAGACAAAATCGCCAGCATTAATGCCGAGAGCTTCGGTTTCTGCGCGTGATCGGCTCTTTTCATCAAGACGTATTTCGATATGATCATCATTACGGGGAAGATCGCCGGCTTCTCTATAGACATGAACAGAGGTTTCATGCATCAAAATGGTGCCGGTATAGGTTTTGCCAGTACGCGTGTGAATTTTACAATACTCACCTTCAACGGCATTCCAATTAAAGCCCCCAATTTTAGTGAGTTTTAAGCGACCATCTGCTTTAATATCTTTAACCATTGCGCCGAGCGTATCTACGTGCGCAGTTAAAAGCCTTGCATTATGATCATTTACGCCTTCGATTTTGGTAATAATCGCCCCTTTATGGGTTCTTTGAATCGGGAGATTCAGCGCCTTAAGTTCCGTTTCAATATAAGAGAGCGCTTCTTTGGTATAGCCAGAAGGAGAAGGGATGTTAACAAGGGTTTCAAGGCGAGTTAGCATTGACGCTTTATTGAAAGACATAATGGATTCCTCAATGAGTGATGAGATTGAAAGTAAGGCTTCTTAAAAGTATTCATGGCTAGCACGAATGATTGCAAGATCCACAAGCTCAGAAATAGCGAGTGCTAGCAGATAAGATATTCTATCAGAGATAACTTGGGATGATGCAACCTTAGGCTTAAAGCCCTCAGCATAAGTGAAAAAAGAGAAGTTCTACTAAGCATAGATAGAAATAGATAACGCAGCTTACAATTGTTCGCTGAGCATATAAAAAAAGAGAAGCGCACTGAAGTACTTCTCTTTATCTTAAGCGTGATTCATGCATCATGAGGGATATCAATGATTAGCTGATCTTCCCGTTATGCACGTTTTTCCCAATGAGCAACAAGGGCTTTGATAAGATCTTGTCCTAAGAATGTGCCTTTTTCATCATCAATCTGACGAATACCGGTTGGGCTTGTAACATTGATCTCTGTGAGATAGTTTCCAATCACGTCAAGTCCTACAAAGTAGAGGCCACGTTTAACTAGTTCAGGCCCTAAAATTTCGCAGATACGGCGATCATTGTCTGAAAGTTCTTGCACTAAACCGGTTGCGCCTGCCGCTAAGTTACCGCGAGTTTCATTAGCCGCCGGTACACGAGCAAGTAGGTAAGGCGCAGGTTTCCCGTCAATCAGAATAATACGCTTATCGCCTTTGCTGATTTCAGGAATGTAGCGCTGTACCATGATCGATGTTTGGTTGTGCTCTGTAAGTGTTTCAATAATGACATTAAGGTTCGGATCTTTCTCAGCCACTCTGAAGATAGAGCTTCCGCCCATACCATCAAGAGGTTTTAAGATAGTATCGTGATGCTTTTCAATGAAAGCTTTGATGTGCGAACTTTGGCTAGCAACAAGCGTCGGTGGGCAGAGCTCCGGGAACCATGTTGTAAACATCTTCTCGTTACAATCTCTGAGAGAATCCGGTCTATTACAGATAAATGCCCCTTGCTTCTCCATTAACTCCAAAAGATAGGTTGTATGGATGTAATGCATATTAAAAGGTGGGTCTTTACGCTGAAGAACAATATCGTCAGGTCCAAAAATAAGGTTTTCAGCATTAGAAAGGGAATACCAATCATCAAGACTCGCAAGCTTATTGTCGGCTTTTAAATTGAGGGTAATGGCATTCGCTGTTGTTTGTACAACGCCTTCGAGTAGATAGATCGCCTCCGGTTTTGTGTAGTAGATCGGAAGGCCAAGACTTACAGCGCCCATCATCATACCGATTGTCGTATCTTTCTTCGCAGGTAAGGATTCAATAGGATCCATGATAAAGATGATTCTAGGTGTCTTGTTCATAACATTCCTTTAAAACTGTTCTGTTAACGGCATTTTTTATTATGGGGCTGAAGTTTGAAGTGCTTTTAATGTCTCTCAACATCGCCCATATTGTTCACTATGATGCATTCAGCATAATGCATTTGGGCGTAATAACTCAATTGATTTATACAATGGATCTATTACGTTTTATAAATCGTTTTATAAATCGCTTGATTAAATGCGGTTTAAGAATCCACTATTGCATCAACCGAGCCATGATTTTAAGGCTCATCATCAAATGGATCTTCATCATGCATATCAGTCTCTTCACTCCAATCGCCAATAAGACCTTGAATGGTGGAGATCACAGAGAGCGCGGCGGTTTCTGTTCGAAGAATACGGGCGCCTAAAGTGACGCTATTAGCGCCAGATTTTTGTAGAAGATCTATCTCAAAATCACTTAAACCACCTTCAGGACCAATAATGATAGTAATGGATCTTGGTTTTAATAGTGATGCCTCTGCCGCTTCAAGCGCTTCGTCATTTTTAGCTTGGGCTTGAATTTCGAGAATACGTTCTTCGAGCTCTGCTTCTGATTCGCTCTCAATATCATGATAAGGCTCTAAGAGGATGGGCTCTTCATCAATACAGGAAAATACAGCGACTTGAGGCAGGTCTGCTTCTGCTTCATCCGGCATCTCTTCACACATCTTGAGTGTTTTAAGGAAACTGCCAAGAGAGTGCTTTGCGGTCGGAGCAAGTGTAATTAGTGTTGTATCTAAATGGGGCAGTACTTCTTGTGCCCATTTTTCAAGGGTAATAGGCTCATGAAGCGTTGGTGGGATATTAAGTCCACATTGTTCGCATGCCGAGGTAATAATGTTATTCCAACGTTCAACCCGTTTCTCGGTTTGATCTTTTTTAAGATGCATAACACTACGTTCAGTTGCAAGAGGAGTGATGGAAGTCACACCTAGTTCTGTACTCTTTTGGAGTACAAGTTCCATCTTTTCCCCTTTGGCTAATGATTGAATGAGATGGATCTCTACAGAACTTATTCTATCAATGGGGTTATATTTACGGAGCTTCACCGTTAGATGGCGCTTAGCGATCTCTGTGATGATGCCATGATATTCGCCGCCTTCACCATTAAAGAGCGTGATGGCATCACCTTCTCGGCTTCGTAGGACACGTGCTATATAGTTATAATCTTCATCCTCAAGCGTAATCTCTGAACCGATAGCTAGGGGCTGATTTAAAAAACGACGCATCAAAAATTCCTTCTACAATATTATTACTTATTAATTATCAATGACTAATTATTATTAGGGCTGTTAAGTGGTATATATCATGGTCTATATCATCAAATACCATGACTTAAATGTTTATTTCTTTCAATAGTTAAAGGCGCTTAATCGTGAGACTAAACGCCTTTTGACCGCTTAATGAAGCTTCAATCTACTGATTACGTTGACGAGCAAGTTCAGCAATAGAGAGACCTGAATCCTCATCATCCTCGTAGAGGCTATCTTCTTTATCTTGTGCGGATTGGATATATTTCACGCCACGATTTTTAAGCTGTTGATTACGGAATTGCATATATGCTTCACGTTGGAATACGTAAGGATCAAGTGCCGCTGTTGCTGCAACAGATTCTACTTCTAAGAGTTGGCTTCTTGTATCAATTGCACCAGCAACGAGAACGCCGAGATCAACCCAATCATTAAATGCATAGACATAAGGCGTTGCGAACACATCTGCGACCAAGCCGACAGTGTCACGAGAGGTCGATGGACCCATGAGTGGCACTACGAAATAGTTACTATTCGCCCAACCCATTTTAGCGAAGGTTGTGCCCATATCATTCGTACGTTTCGGCGGAAGGTTAAAGAGTTCAGTGACATCAAATAATCCAAGAACACCAAATGTTGAATTGAATACGAAGCGTTGAACACTTTCAAGCGCAGCTTCGAACTCGCCTTGTGTGACATTCACTACGGCATAACGTGTATCTGCTAAGTTTTCTAACGCATTACTCACACCTGTACGAACAGGTTTAGGAACAACATGCACGTAACTTTTCGCAACCGGCTTTGCGACCGCTTTATCAATGGCCGTATTAAATGAATATACCGCCTTATTATAACCCTCATAAGGATCATAGGGATTCGGTGGATTACCGGCACACGCTACGATAAAGAGCGTTGTGAGCATAAGACTGACTAATCGTAAATGTTTCATAAATTTAGACTTTTCGTATTTTAAAAAATATTTATTATAATGAACGGTCAATGATACTGCTTTTTATAAAATAATTCGATGCAAATTGTAAATAAAGTTACAAGCCTAAGATGAGTCTAAGGCTTGTGACTTTAAGTAAGAGACCTTCGTTTTAAGATTTTAAACCAATCCCTTTATGAAGAAGGTAGTAGGCAGTGCTAAAGAGCACGATAAAGAATCCTAAAAGGAGTGTAATCGCGATCCAGATATTAATATCTGATACGCCTAAAATACTGTAACGGAATGCACTAACCATATAAAGCACAGGGTTAAAGTAGGAGATATTTTGCCAAAACTCTGGAAGTAAGGATACAGAGTAGAAAACACCTCCAAGGTAAGTCAGTGGCGTTAAGATAAAGGTTGGAATAATCGAAATATCATCAAAGCTTCTTGCAAAGACGGCATTAATAAGCCCCGCAAGTGAAAACACGAGTGATGTCAGGAAGAAGATGAGAATCATAAGGAGAATATTATCGATTTTCATATCGATAAAGAAAAGTGCCACAATTGTGACGATTCCACCAACAGCAAGCCCTCGCGCAACACCGCCCATCACATAGCCGGCAATAATGACAATGTTGGGTACGGGGGCAACTAACATCTCTTCGATATGGCTTGTGTATTTAGCACTAAAGAAGGAGGAGACGACGTTGGAATAACTATTGCTAATCACGGTCATCATAATAAGTCCTGGCGCGATAAACTGCGCGTATGTAACGCCATCCATATCTCCAACACGATCACCAATGACCTTCCCGAAAATAAGGAAGTAAAGAATCGTTGTAATAAGCGGAGGCAGAAGTGTTTGTGGCCAGATACGGACAAAACGATAAATTTCTTTCGTTAAAATTGTATAAAAGGCAATCCAATAAGCGCGATTACTCATCTTTTACTCCTTTAGGTGTTTTATCAGCTGTGATGCGTAAGAAGAGTTCTTCTAGTCGATTTGCTTTATTGCGCATTGTATCGATTTTGATGTTCTTCGTGTTGAGTCCCATAAAGAGATCATTAATGGTATAGGGTTTTGTAATCTCAGCTTCTAAGGTCATTTCATCAATGAGCTTGAGTGCAACGCCTTCAATGCTCGGAAGATCAGATGCCGGCGTACTTAAGTCTAGAATAAAGGATTCTGATTGAAGTTCGCGAAGTAGGGCGTTCATCGAACTTTGCTGAACGATTTCCCCATGATTGATGATGGCGATGTTTTTACACATCTGTTCTGCTTCTTCAAGGTAGTGTGTTGTGAGAATGATGGTGGTGCCGGCCGCATTGACTTTTTGCATGAGTTCCCACGTTTGACGGCGGATTTCGATATCAACGCCGGCTGTAGGTTCATCAAGGATTAAGAGTTTAGGATTATGAACTAGGGCTCTTGCGATCATTAAGCGGCGTTTCATCCCGCCTGAAAGTTCTCTTGCCATCACTTTTGCTTTATCTGTTAAATCAAGCAAAGCTAAAAGTTCAGCGGTACGTTTTTTCGCTTCGTTACGAGGAATGCCTAGATAACCTGCTTGGTTAATCACGATCTCTTCGCAAGGTTCAAAGGGATTAAAGTTAAATTCCTGTGGGACAAGCCCGATCATTGATTTAGCGAGATTCTTATTCTTTTGAGTATCTACACCAAAGACTTCAACAGACCCAGAAGTCGCTTGTACGAGATCGGTAATAATCCCAATAGTCGTTGATTTACCAGCGCCATTGGGGCCTAAAAGTGCGAAGAAGTCGCCTTCTTTTACTTCAAGATTAATCCCTTTTAAAGCGACTTTGCCATTTCGATACTGTTTCTTTAAGTCAGTAATTTTTAGCGCTAATGGAGTTGCCATAAAATTTCTTCCTCTAGTTGAATGATGTTGCCAGTTCTACCTAATGATAAAGCACCTTCAGGGTGCGGTAATCTTAAAATAGAGTGGCTAAAATAAATAAAGATCTCTCACGAATCGCAAAAGATCTTTATTATTAATAACCGTGATTAGGGGTTAATTAATCGCGTGAGCGTCTATCTGAACGATCTTCGCGGTTAAAAGTGCGTTTTTCATCACGGTTATGACGTCTTGAATCTTGTGAACCAAAGCTACGGCGTTCGCCACCACGATTGTTGTCGCGATCGAATGAGCGACCTTCGCCACGTGAGTTATTACGATCGAATGAACGGCCTTCACCGCGATTTTCGCGGTTGAACGGACGATCTCCACCACGATTTTCACGATTAAATGGACGATCTCCATCACGTTTTTCACGATTAAACGGACGATCCCCACCACGATTTTCGCGGTTAAATGGACGATCTCCATCACGTTTTTCACGATTAAACGGACGATCCCCACCAC
>CAZPIQ010000005.1:8479-15873 GCA_964586665.1 uncultured Ignatzschineria sp.
TAAATGGACGATCTCCATCACGTTTTTCACGATTAAACGGACGATCCCCACCACGGTTTTCGCGATTAAACGGACGATCTCCATCACGTTTTTCACGATTAAACGGACGATCTCCACCACGGTTTTCGCGGTTAAATGGACGATCCCCATCACGACGTTCGCGGTTGAAAGGACGATCTCCACCACGGTTTTCGCGGTTAAACGGACGATCTCCATCACGACGCTCGCGGTTAAACGGACGATCCCCATCACGACGTTCGCGGTTAAACGGACGATCCCCACCACGATTTTCGCGGTTAAACGGACGATCTCCATCACGTTGTTCACGGTTAAATGGACGAGCATCACCTTCATGGCGACGTGCATCTTGTGAGCTAGAGCGATGATCGCGATTTAATTCGCGGCGACGATCTTGGATACTACCTACACGGCGAGGTTTACTACGTTGACGTTCTGTTTTTTCATCAAGCGTGACATGCTCATGCTCAAGATCCACTGATTCAACGAGTTTTTTCAAGATCTCAGGATCGATATCGATGAATTGACCTTCACGAAGACCTTGTGGAAGTTCAACGTTACCGTAACGAATGCGGATAAGACGTGAAACCATTAAACCTTGTGATTCCCAAAGACGACGAACCTCACGGTTTTTACCGCCTTTGACTGTTACGTGATACCAGAAGTTTGCACCCGTACCACCTGACCATAAGATCTCTTCGAATTTAGAAATACCATCTTCAAATTCGATTCCATTTTTCATGTTTTCAGCCATCTCATCAGTGAATTCACCGATGACACGAACGGCATATTCACGCTCAAGTTCATGAGATGGGTGCATCAAACGATGTGCAAGTTCGCCATCATTTGTCACAAGGAGAAGGCCTTGCGTATTGATATCGAGACGACCTACAGTAATCCAACGGCCATCACGGATTTTTGGAAGACTTTCGAAAATTGTCGGACGACCTTCAGGATCGTGACGTGTTGTAATTTCGCCCTCAGGCTTATAATAAACAAGAACACGGCGTTCTTGATTTTCGTTATCGATAGAAATTTGGCGATCATCTAGGGCAACAGTATCTTTACTGTCCACTTGGCACCCGAGCTCTGCGACTTCGCCATTAACCTTGATGCGACCTTCGCTAATCCAACCTTCGATTTCTCGGCGTGAACCAAAACCTAGGTTCGCTAAAACTTTCTGTAAACGTTCTTTCATGCTGTCCTTAAAATAGGAATTTTAAATAGAACTTATTATAGCCGATTGTCCTATTGATTTATAGCAAGGCAATAAGAAAAGGCGAATAAGTTCTGTTTCTGTAAATAGTGAATTGTTAAAAATACGCAATTGTGCTGATAAAAAAAGACCTCAAAGAATATCCCGAGATCTTTCTGAGCGTCGATAGGTCATTGCCGTTCCTATCACGCTATTTATAGTTGGCTATTTCTTTGCTTTTAATTTCCCTTCCTGACCACTGAGAAGGCGTTGAATATTCGCTTTATGACGATAGATCAGGAGAATGTCCATGAAAATTACGGCCCAAACTGTCGCACTTGAGGCATCGAAGAGGAAGAGGAAAATAGGGGCTGATACTGCGGCAATAAGTGCTGAGAGCGATGATATTTTTGTGCTGATAAATACCAATAACCAAACGCCCAGTGCACAGAGTGCAACCCAGAAATTGAGTCCTAAAATAGCACCTAATGCGGTCGCAACACCTTTCCCACCTTTAAATCCAAAAAACAGCGGGAAGAGATGACCCATAAACGCCGCAACAGCCACAAGTGCAATTACAAGCTCAGATTGACCTAAGAGTCTAGCAATCACAACAGGCATTAACCCTTTTAAAAGATCGCCCACAAGTGTTAAGGCAGCGAGCTTTTTACCACCAATACGCATGACATTTGTTGCACCAGGATTACCAGAACCTTCAGTGCGAGGATCAGGAAGACCCGCTAATTTACAAAGAATGATTGCTGATGAGAGCGAACCAATCAGGTAGCCGGCGATAATAAGGAGAAAGCCTAAAAGGGTAATATCCATGTTTCAAATCTCAAAGTGAGGGAAAAATTATTTGCTAGTTTCTCGTTTATTTTCCATGTAGTCAAAAAAACGTGTAATTCGTTCTGCTTTTAGTGTCTTTGTCATAGGCGGTAAGCTCTCTAAGAAGCGCTTACCATAACGACTTTTGGAGAGCCTCGTGTCAGCAATCACAAGAACGCCATAGTCATCATGATCTCGAATCAGTCTACCGGCCCCTTGTTTGAGTGCGATGATTGCTTTCGGGAGCTGGTAGGTACTAAAGGGATCATAACCTTGCTCTTTAATGAGGTCCATCTTAGCTTGCTCAATCGGATCGCCAGGAGAAGCAAAGGGGAATTTTTCAATAATGACGCAAGAGAGTGCATCGCCCTTCACATCAACTCCTTCCCAGAAACTCATTGTACCGAGGAGAACACCATTACCTGATTCTTTAAACTCTTCAATGAGCTGAATTTTCGGCATATCGCCTTGTACAAAGAGCGGATAATCTGTTTTTCTGCCTAAAAGCTCTTTCGCTTCATTGAGTGCTCGATAGCTCGTAAAGAGAATAAAAGCACGGCCTTTGGTAACTTCTAAGATCGGAATAATCGCATCGATCATCTCTGTTAAAAAGCGAGGGTCGCTTGGTAATGGCAGATGATCAGGATGATAGAGAAGTGACGTTCTCGGATAGTCAAAGGGACTATCGAGTTTTAGGGTATTTTTTTTCGAAAGTCCAAGTGGTCTACAGAAATAGCTGAAATCATCTTTTACCGCAAGGGTTGCTGAGGTAAAGATCCAGCTTGCATCGAGCATGCCACTATTTTTTCTAAATTGCTCGGAGATATCAAGAGGTGTTGAGTGGAATGTAATATTGAAAGTATAGGTTTCTAACCAATTAACAGCATTGACAGAATCAGGAGTTTTTTCGCTAAGAAGTAGAATCTTCCAAGTCATAGTGATCTCTTCTAAACGTTCAATGAGCTTAGCAAAGATTTGAGCGCGTACTTTCAGCGGATCAACGATTGAGAGAATCGTTTTTGCAATATCGTAGATCTCTTGGTAAAGGCCTGTGATAATCGGATTCTCTTCAAATTCAGAGAGTGCATAACGCTGATTATATTGCGGTAATGCCTTACGAAGTTCTGTAAGTGCCTTAAAAAGCGCATCGGCCGCGGTATCATGTCCGCTAAAGTCAGCTGCTTCCACAGCAATTGCTTTATTGAGATCATCCATCCAATCATGGAACTGTTTTGTTGAAAGCTGTGTACTAAAGAAAAGACCAGCAGTTTCAGCTAATTGATGAGCTTCATCAATAATAATGATTTCAGCTTCCGGTAAAATCTCCCCAAAACCATCTTGCTTTAAGGCAAGATCCGCACAGAGTAGGTGGTGATTAATCACAACGATATCTGAATCCATCGCTTTTTTACGGGCTTTAAAGACAAAGCACTCTTCAAAGTCCGGGCATTCATTGTGAAGACAGTTTTCAGTGGTTGAAGTGACCTGTGGCCAGAGCTCTGTTTCTGTAATGCCGGAGAGTTGGGTAATATCTCCTGAAGCATCTTGCTGAGCAAAGCGCTCGATTCTAAAAAATTGTTCAACCTGTTTCTTATTCTCAAAACGGCCACGTGCTCGGAGCGTCTTGGTGCGATAAAGGCAGATATAGTTGCTACGACCTTTGAGTAAGGCGGTAGAGATTGGGTGTTTGACTAAAGCTTGAAGTAGGGGAATATCCTTTTCAAAAATTTGATCTTGTAGATGCTTTGTACCTGTTGAGACGAGCGTCTTCTTTTTAGAAAGTAATGCCGGTACCAAATAAGCAAAAGTCTTTCCTGTTCCGGTTCCTGCTTCAACGATAAGCGTATCGTGATCGTCAATGGCAACACCAATGGCTTCCGCCATCATAATCTGCTCATCGCGAGGCTGATAGCCTTCAACTGCTTGACTTAATGTACCGCCTTTGGCGAAAAATTGATGGATACGCTCTATATTCATAAGTTCTATTTTTTTAGCTCTATTATTCTTGTGAAACAGATAGAAAAGGTAGGCTTTATCCTCACAATTCGGGATAAATACACGATTAAAAGTCAGTGATAGAAGATTTCGATGCTCTATTGTAGCTTTTTTTAGAGAGGTGTGCGCCGCGAAACGATTGCAAAAGGAGAATATTTAGCGTTTTAACGGGGAGAGATCCCCTCGATCTATTGATTAGATCTGATTCCTAATGACCTATTTTATCTGTATCAATGAGCGAATCAATGAACGACAAGGCTCTCGTAATTCGTATCAACTTTTTGGAGGCGGGTTAATCAATATAGCGGAATGGCGAAAAAAGTGCTGATCTATTTTTAGTCATTATTCAAAAGGTGCATTTTTATCGAAGCCTTTGACAATGTAATAGGGCTATCCCAATACTTATCCACAGGATATGTGGAAAGTTTAGGATAACCCTATTGTTTTTGAAAAATTCGTTAACTCTTTTTTTCTATTGATCTTTTACTGTTTTGTTTCTGTTTTATTTGGATCAACATAACCGCCTACAATGACAGTCGTCATCTCTTCGGTATTGACATGGCGTTTAAAAGCCTCTTGTATTTCACTTGGGGTAATTGCACGTACTTTCTCAGGAAGCGTTTCATAGTAATCAAGCGGTAAACCATAAGTTGCTAGCATCAAAATTGAGTTTGCAAGTTTACTGTTGCTATCAAGGTCAAGGACTAGTGAACCCAAGAAGTTATTTTTCGCACGCTCAAGGAGCGTCGCATCAGGGCCTTCTTGAATGAAGTTGTTCACAGCTTCTTTGGTTTTAGTGATCGCTTCATCGACACTCTCATTTTTCGTTGAGAAAGTGATTGTGAAAGGACCTTCATAGAAACTTGGCGAGAAACGGCTATAGATACCATAGGTTAATCCATCTTTCTCTCGAATAGTGGTCATTAACATCGATGTTAAGCCACTACCGCCTAGAAGATGGTTACCAACGATTAGTGGTAAGTAATCATTGTTAAAGCGATCAATAGCTGACTGGCCGATCATTACTTGCGTTTGCGGACTATTGAAGTACTTCTCGTGAGTTAAATTCATCGTGACAGGTTCAATTTGCGCCACTTTAGGGTGAATTTCGCCGGTGCCTAAAATTTCACTCACACGATTAGCAATCGTTGTCGCTTGATCTTTATCGATATCGCCGACAAAGACGATTTTCGCATCTTGTGCATCGTAAAATTGCTCTCTGAAGTTCTTTACTTGATCTAATGTGAGCTTTTGAAGAGATGCTTGAAGCTCTGCGGATGTTGTGCCGATAACTGTGTTTGGATAGAGCGCATTGTAATAAAGCTCATTTGCAAGAGCGCTTGGGCTATCTAGAATCGCTTTCTCGCCATCAATTGCTTGTGCACGATCGCGCTCGAAGATCTTCTCATCAAAACGAGGACTCTCTAATACTTCGTAAAAGAGATCGAGTGATGGTTGAAGAGATTCAGGCTTTGTTAAAGATCTAAGTGAAAAGATCGTTGAGTAAGTTGAAGCGCCGGCACCGATACTACTTTGAAGATTATCAAGTTCTTCTAAATAAGCTTCTTCATCGAGTCTTGTGGTACCGCTTGTCATCATACTCGCAGTCATATCCGCAAGGCCATAAGCACCATCTTCTAAAATAGCGCCGGCATCCACGGAGATAATCATATCGACTATCGGAATTTCAGGTGCATGTAGATAGTAGACCTCAGCACCTTCTTTTGTGGTCCAAGTTTGAACCTTCGAAGTTGCATTTGCCGTAAAGCCAATCAATACACTTGTAGTGATGAGAAGGCTTGTAATTAATTTGTTCATTATTTCTTCTCCCGATTATTCTGCTGAAGTTTCAGCTTGTGCTTCAGTGGTGACTTCAACTGAAGGGGTCGATTGATCTTCTGTGATGACTTCTAATTGCGCTGTTTCAGGGTGAAGCATAGCAATGGTTGCAAGGTCATCTTGGAAATATTTTTGTGCGGCCACTTGGATCATTTCAGGTGTTACTTGCTTTAAGAGTTCTACGCGGTTTTCGGCATTTTGCCAGCCTTCGCCGGTTGTCTCTGCCTGCCCAATCAGCATTGCTTGCGCGTATACAGAGTCTTTGGCATAGATGTTGCTGGCTTCATACAGGCCGATAATACGGTCAATCTCTGCTTGTGAAACGGGTGTTGTTTGAAGCGATTTGATCTCTTCTTTAAAGGCTTTTTCGAGTGTTTCGAGCGATACACCATTCGCAGGAACACCAATAAAGGTAAATCCAGTCTCATAACGTGAGCCGTAGTCGTAGTAATTACCTGCTTGTAGGGCAATCTGCTCATCACGAACAAGTTTTTTAGAAAGACGTGAGGAGTTTGTACCATCTAAAATTAGCGAAGTTAAGAGAAGTGTCGCAGGATCTGTTGATTCAGCTTCGGCTTCTAAAGCGCTTGGGACTTTATATCCCATGAAAATTAGCGGAAGATTTGCCGGGATCGAGAGATCAACACGGCGTTCGCCTTCTTGCTTCACTTCGAAGTTATTGGGTCTTACAATCGAATCACTGCTTGGAATGTCGCCAAAGTACTTTTCAACAAGCGCCATTGTTTCGGTGGGATTTACATCGCCGACGATGACAACCGTCGCATTATTCGGTGCATAAAACTGCTCATACCATTTTTGTAAATCTTCTAACTGCCAAGATTCAATCTCCGGCATCCAGCCAATGACAGGATTTCGATAAGCACTTGTTGTAAAAAGGTTCGCATTGTAGGTTTCATAGAGCTTTGCTTGTGGGTTACTATCTGTCCGCTGTCGACGCTCTTCAGCAACCACTAAGCGTTCAGGTGAGAAATCCTCGGCGCGTAGCTCAAGGTTTTCCATACGATCCGCTTCAAGTTTTAAGGCCGTTTCAAGTTCCCATGCCGGCAAAATCTCAAAATAACCGGTGTAATCATTGGAGGTAAACGCATTATCACGACCACCTAAGTTTGCGATAATAGTTGAATGCTCATTAGGGCCTAAAGTATCGGTTCCTTTAAACATCATATGTTCAAGCATATGAGAGATACCACCAAGGCCACGAGGTTCATCCACAGAGCCGACCTTATACCAAACCATTGATGTGACAACAGGTGCTCGATGATCTTCACGAATGACGACTTTAAGGCCATTTGCAAGCGTTGCTTCATGGGTATTTTCAATCGTGGTAACTTCAGGGCTCTGCGCAAAAGCGAAGCCTGAGAGGGTAATGGTGGCTAAGGCAACTTTGAAAGCGCGCTTAATTGGGTGGTGTTGCATTATTTTCTCCTTATCGGATTTAAATAAAAGACTGATATATTGTGTGTTAATTAGAAGTTTTCATAAATATATTCATAAATAT
>CAZPIQ010000005.1:15973-43715 GCA_964586665.1 uncultured Ignatzschineria sp.
AATGCTTCATTTAGGAATACTTGCAAAGTGAGGTCTGATTAACAACTTTTGATGGGCTGTATAACTATTACTATAGGGATTAATTATTAAATTTAAATGGTTTAATGAAGATAAGCATGATTTAAATTGTAGAAAAGCCACTCTATGAGTGGCTTTTAAAAATTGTTATATGACTAGGCATTATTTACCGTAAGTGTCGTACCTGTGACAAAAGGCTCGGCGGGATCATTCAATTTCCAAACAAGATTGATTACATCGCGAAGCTCTTTCGCATCTGGTGATCCTTCCGGCATCGCGCTCATGCGAAGTGATGAATTGATACAAACTGGGTCAATTGCATTAAAGGCAATCTTGCCCTCTGATTCATTCTCTAGTGCAAAGATTTTCATCATGGTAGAAAGCCCCGCTTTTGCAATTGCGTAGCTACCCCAATAAGCTTTATCGCCTGTCGCGACTTCATTATGATCAAAGAAGATCACAGAAGCACGGTCAGATTGGTCTAATAATGGCAACATAGCATGCGTGAGGAAGTAGGGCGCATTGAGCGTGATTTGCAAACCATGATGCCATTTTTCAGGGCTACTGTGTGCAAGGGGTGTTAAGTAACCAAGATTAATCGCACTATGGACGATTCCATCAAGACGGCCAAATTCAGCACCTAAGTTTTGCGCAAGATTGTAGAAATCTTCATCCTTCACTTTTAAGAAATCCATCTCAACAATAGCAGGTTCAGCGCCCCCACGATTAACGATGATGTCATAAATTGGATTGAGTTTCTCTTCTTTACGTCCCATAAGGATGATCGTTGCGCCTTGATCTGCTAAGCGAAGGGCAGATTCTTTGCCAATAGCGCCAGATGCGCCTGTCACTAAAATTACTTTACCTTCTAGCGGTTTTGTCATCTCAATAATCCTTTAATGCTGTAAGTCTATTTGTGGGTATCTATAAAACATTAGCCCCCTGATGAAGGAGGCTATATTTGATCGTGTTATCGGCTAGCTATTTTTGGTCGCGTAAACAAGATAGTTCATGCTGACATCATCAGTAAGACCCGCAACACGGTTAAATGGGTTATAGCTCATTCCTTGAATTTTCTTCACGGTTAAGCCATAGGCTTCACACATCTCATAGAGTTCAAGTGGTGTGATGAATTTGTTGTAGTCATGCGTACCTTTGGGAACAATTCGAAGCACGCTTTCAGCTGCAAAAACGGCTAATGCTTTTGCTTTTAATGTACGGTTAATGGTCGAGAAGAAGATATGTCCGCCAGGTTTAAGCATACTGCTTGCCGCACTCACTACAGAGCTTGGGGAAGGAACATGTTCTAACATCTCAAGGCAAGTAATGATATCAAATTGCGCTTGATGTGCTTCTGCGAACGCCTCAGCCGTAATTACTTGGTAATCAATCGAAAGATTCTCAGATTTTGCGTGCGCTTTAGCAATTTCAATCGCATTTGGTGCCATATCAATCGCTGTGACATGTGCGTGGCGTTGCGCTAATCCTTCTGAGATAATGCCTCCACCACAGCCGATATCAAGCGCTTTTTGACCTTTGAGATCAACGAATTCTTCTATAAATTCAAAGCGAGTTGGATTGATGTCATGAAGCGTTTTTAGCTCCCCATTTGGATTCCACCAATCTTGATCGTTAAATTTTTGAATTTCTTCGTTTGATACGTTACTCATGATTATTTACCTCTTTACTAGGAGTCGCCACTTCATTGATCACAGCGTTTGTTGCTGTCTCTTTAAGGGTTGTTGCATTCTTTTGAATGGTATCTTTCGCAGGTTCAATCACGGAGGTGTTGATGCTATCTAAGAAGTTCTCAGGAATAAAGGATGCAAGCGTATTTGCCCAAGATGTTGCGACTTTTGCTAATTTTGCATTTTCCCAATATTCAGAATCTTTAAAAGGAGATTCAACGATAAAGAGAGAGATAATCGCCACGATAAAGATACCGCGAAGAAGACCAAAGATAGCGCCTAAGAGACGATCAGGCCAAGAGATGCTAAGTCTTCTAAGTACAAATGTAATCAGTAAATTAACAAGTCCAAGGATGATTAAAAGCCCGATAAAGGTAATCGCAAAGCTGATTAGGTCTCCGAAGATAGAGTCTTCGCCACTGACGGCATTCAGGCTACCACCAAAGAGATTAGGAAGCATTTTACCGACATCTTGGTAGTACATGACAGAGCCAACAAACGCTAATACCCAAACAATTAATGAAAGTGCTTCAGAGATAAAGCCTCTAAAGAATGCAACAATCACTGAGATTGCGATAATAGCGAGGATAATAACATCAATAATGGTAGAGATATCCACGTTAACGAGCTCCTAAATATATATAAAATTATTTTGCTTGGAAAATAGAAGGGTTGAGTGAGCCACCCTTCGTGCGAGATTGTACTTGTTCAGCTTCTTTTTTGGTAGCATAAGGACCAATTTGAACACGATTTAATTGATTGTCTTTTTGAATGCGGACATTGTAACCTTTCTGCTTAAATTCATTCACGAGCTTTTGTGCATTTGCGTTATTACTGAAAGCGCCTAATTGAACATACCATTTTCCTGAACTAGTGGGCGCAGGAGTAGTGGCTTTAGGTGTTGTGTTGGCGCTTGAAATAAGCTCAAGTTTTGGTGCAGGTGCTGTTTTAGGTTTGTCAGCAACTTTCGGCTTTTCAGTTGTTTTCGGTTTTTCGCTGACTTTAGGCGGTTCAACCACTTTTGGGGTAACCTGTTGTGGTGTTTTCTGAATCGTCTCAATTTTATGACTATCCGCTGTTTTAGGCTTATCTAAGCTTGCCGTAATAATTGGCTCGCCCGTAATATGCTGACCTTGAGCTGGCGCACTGTTTTGCTCGACACTTTGCCAAATATCTTCACTAACAACCTCAGTGACTTGATTATTGCCGGCAATTGTTTTAGAAGATTCGCTTTCAAGAATAATAGCGGGTACTGATGAATCGGTAATCTCAGATTCACTGTCCTCATTATTCTTTGAAGTGATACTTAATGTCGGCTTGGGCTTTTGAGTACTTGCGCTCTCTTGCTGTGGGGCATGGGTTTTATCAGAAGGTTGTAACAACAGTACCGCAATAAGCGCGATAAGTGCTAGGAGGAAAAGTCCACCGACAGCACGTTGAAGAACAGATTTAGACTGGTTATTAGACATATTGATTCTCTTTTAGCCATGTGAGGCTCTCGGCCATCATATGGAATGATCCAAAAATAATGATAATATCCTGCTGTTGACTATGAGACAGTGCCAAAGTACAACCTTCAGGAATAGAATTCGATGTAAAAGGTCTATTGCCTAAGACTTTTTCAAGTTTATCAGCAAGGATCTCTGCGGATTGTCCTCGCTCATCAATAATCGGTGCGGTAATCCACTCATCAATATCTGTTTTAAGTATTTCGACAAGCTCTGTTGCATCTTTATCTTTTAGCATTCCTAAAAGGGCAGTGACTTTGATGGGGGTGTTTGAAGACTGTTTTTCTCGCAGATCATTGATCAAGGATTTTAACACAGTTGCCCCTTGCGGGTTGTGTGTTACATCAAGAAAAATATTAGGGCTATGTTCGCGTGTTAAGCCTTGGAATCGGCCTTCAAGTTGAACAGTCGATAGTCCTTTGCTAATGATTGAAGGATCGGTGATTTGTGTGCCTAAGATGAATGCTGTGATAGCGGATGAGGCATTTTGATACTGATGTTCGCCCAACAAGTTAGGCGCAGGAAGCATAATAGGCGCTTGATTTTCAAATTGATATGAAAACTGACCATCTTCAAGTATCTCATATGAAAAAGCAGAACCATTGCTATAGATTGTCGCATTTTCTATCTCAGCTTTATGAAGAATCGAGATGTTCGGTGATTTCTCCGCTGTTACAACTTTGGCATTGGCTTTAATAATGCCAGCTTTTTCTCCCGCAATTTCCGTAATGGTATTACCGAGTTGCGCAGTATGATCAATACCAATTGGGGTAATGACGGCAATATCGGCATCTGCGATATTCGTTGAATCGAGTCTACCACCAAGGCCCACTTCTAATACAGCGACATCAACAGCGCTTTTTTTAAAGAGATAAAAAGAGGCTAATGTTGCAAATTCGAAGTAAGTGAGGGTAATTTCATCACGTGCTGATTCAATCGCCTCAAAGGCTTCAATCAGATCAGCATCAGATACTTCTAATAGATCAATGCGAATGCGTTCGTTAAAGCGAGTAATATGCGGTGATGTAAAGAGCCCGACTTTTTTGCCAGAAGCCTTATAAAGGTTGGCAATCGTGGTTGAGGTTGAACCTTTGCCATTAGTGCCGGCAACTGTGATGATCAGTGGGGCAATTTTGGCAAGATTCATTCGCTCATATACCGTGCGTATACGAGCGAGTTTGAAATCCATAGAGAGAGGGTGAATGGTCTCTAGGTAACTGAGCCATGATTGAAGGGGTCTATTAGAAACCATTGTCATCTCTTTTTGTTATTCAATTTTATATAATTTCAGTAGATATCTTTAGTTAATCTCTTCTAAAGGTTTATCCTGATGCGTTAACTTTGCAAGAAGATCAGAGATCTCATTACGAAGCTCACGACGATCAATGATCATATCAATCGCGCCTTTTTCAAGAAGGAACTCAGAACGTTGGAACCCTTCAGGCAGTTTCTCACGTACAGTTTGTTCGATCACTCGAGGACCTGCGAAACCGATCAGGGCTTTAGGCTCCGCAATATTGATATCGCCCAACATTGCTAAACTCGCTGAAACCCCACCGAATGTCGGGTCTGTGAGTACTGAGATAAATGGAATGTGCTCTTCATTAAGGCGGGCAATTCCTGCTGAGGTTTTTGCCATTTGCATGAGTGACGTTAATCCCTCTTGCATACGCGCGCCACCACTTGTCATAAAGCAGATAAGAGGGCATTTGTTCTCAAGGCTGTAGTTTACGGCACGAATAAAACGCTCGCCCACAACAGAACCCATTGAGCCACCCATGAAGTTGAAGTTGAATGAAGCAACCGACACTTTCATGCCTTTAAGCGTTCCTGACATCGCGATCATCGCTTCAGTTTCGCCCGTTGATTTTTGAGCATCTGAGAGGCGATCACGATAACGGCGACTATCTTTAAAGTTTAAGAAGTCGATCGATTCAATTTCAGCACCTAACTCACGGCTTGAGTTTTTATCTAAAAATGAGAGAAGACGCTCGCGAGCATCAATACGCATGTGTGCATCACATTTTGGGCAAACAGATAAGTTTGCGACGAGTTCTTGTTGATAGAGAATGGCATCACAAGAACGACATTTAGCCCATACGCCTTCTGGCACTGAGTTAGCCTTTTTTTGGGTACGGATCATTGGAATTATGCGTTCGAACCAGTTCATTCAGTAACCATCCTTATGTTATGTTTCTGACGGAATTTCATTATATTTGTGTGAAATTTGTTATTAGTATTTCGAATTTAAGTTGTTAATTTTCTCATAAAACAGAGAAATAGCCAATGCTCATTTTCTGCCGGAAAATTACTAGGTGAAACACTTTACCAAATAATTGGAAAGGGTGGGGGGAATTCGGTCATTTTCATTGCATTTAAAAGCAGGTTTTCACAAGCCTTGCGCCAACGTTACGAGAAATCATTCTGGCAATAGATTTAATCAGTGCTCGAAAAGCCGAGGGTGATCCTGTATAATCAGTACGAATTTAGTGCTAATTAAGGTTGGAAAATAAATCATGAGTTTTGATATCAGAGAGCTCTATCAAGAGATGATTCTTGATCATAATCGTAATCCTCGAAATTTCCGAGTGATTGATCCTTGTTCACATCACGCAGAAGGCTATAATCCGCTGTGTGGTGATCAGATCGAAGTTTACGTCAATATTGAAGATGGCATCATCACAGATGTTGCGTTCCAAGGAGATGGTTGTGCAATCTCAACCGCTTCAAGTTCGATGATGACGGAAGCGATTAAAGGCAAGACGGTTGAAGAAGCGGATAAGCTCTTTAAGCTATTCCATGATGCGGTCATGTTAGATGGTGAGGATAGTGATGAGTTAGGTCGCCTTCGTGTTCTAACAGGTGTTCGTGAATATCCTGCGCGTGTTAAGTGCGCAACACTTGCATGGCATGCAATGCAATCCGCGGTTCATGAGAAAGATGAAGTCGCTAAGACTGAGTAGTTAACGCATTTTAAATGTATATTGTAAAATGTATTGATTAAATGCGAGTAGACCGGCGAATGACAATCGGAACAATGTTTGCGATATCAACTATCACAAGCATCTCAAAAGATTATTAAAAATAGATTGTTAAAAATAGATTATTAAAAATCAGAATGTTTAAGAATTAAAAGATAGGGATTATAAATGGATATGAATCGCGATGAGCCAAACTTCCCGCAAATTCTTTTTGCGGAAGGTGTTGCGCCAAATGAAGTATCAGAAGAGTTAACAGAGCGTATTATTGATGCGATCAAAAAAGTCTATGACCCAGAGATTCCAGTGGATATCTATGAGCTTGGCTTAATTTATGTTATTGAGTTTTTAGATTTAACAGAAAACAATATCCGTATTCGTGTGGATATGACCTTAACGGCACCTGGTTGCCCAGTTGCCGGCGAAATGCCAAGTTGGGTTTCAAATGCGGTTTACTCAATTCCAGAAATTAAAGAGTGCATGGTTGATCTCGTATGGGAACCGTTCTGGACACCACAACGTATGTCGCTTCGTGCAAAATTAGAGCTCAATATGCTTTAATAGGGAGTATCGATCAATGATTGATCGATAGAATGATTATTAAAAAACGCCAAGATTATGATGATCTTGGCATTTTTGTATATGTAAAATAATTATCAGCATCTATAAATCCAAATAAGAGCATTTGATGTCGGATGTAATGCTTAACTTCCTTTTTAAGGCTGAATCGCCGACATTCAAAGACCTTAAGTCTTTGAGTCTTAAACTGCTGATGAAAGATTGATAAAAGCATGCAAACATTCATCTAGCTATTGATCAGCTTCGTTTGAATATTGGCATGCTTTATGGATGGATATTCGGCAGTTGAGAATCTGCTCAGTATCAATTTTGATATATTTTGATATTGAGATAAGACTCTAAAAATAATAACTATTTCATTAGTCCTTCATTCACAAGAATCTGACTAGAGATATCTTTGATCGTATTTGCACCTGTTAAAGTCATCGCTACTTTCATCTCTTTTTTGAAGAGATCGAGTAGGTTCTCAACGCCCGCTTGCCCTTGTGCCGCTAAAGCATAAGCAAAAGCGCGGCCAATCATAACGCTATCTGCGCCTAAAGCGAGCATTCGTACAACATCAAGACCTGTTCTAATGCCGGAATCGGCAAGAATTGTGATATCGCCTTTTACAGCGTCTGCAATTGCCGGTAATGCTCTTGCACTTGAGAGAACGCCATCTAATTGACGCCCGCCATGATTGGAAACAACGATACCATCTGCCCCAAATCTCACCGCATCTTTGGCATCTTCAGGATCTAAAATGCCTTTAATGATCATTGGGCCATCCCAGAATTCACGTATCCACTCAAGATCTTTCCAGCAGATCGATGGATCGAAGTTATTCGTCAACCAACCGATATAATCTTCTAAGTGCGTTGGTTCACCGCGATATTTGGAGATATTTCCTAAGTCGTGTGGTTTACCATTAATCCCGACATCCCAAGCCCATTTAGGGTGGGTCATTGCTTGAAGTACACGGCGGATATTCGCATTCGGCCCACTCATTCCAGAATGTGCATCACGGTAACGCGCTCCTGGCGTTGGCATATCTACTGTAAAGACTAATGTTTTCACACCATTAGCTTTTGCGCGTTCGAGCGCATTTTTCATAAAACCACGATCTTTGAGGACATAGAGCTGAAACCACATCGGACGATCAATTGCCGGCGTGACTTCTTCGATCGGGCACACTGAAACAGAGGAGAGCGTGAAAGGAATCCCTTTATTGGCAGCGGCTTTTGCCGCTTGTACTTCCCCGCGACGTGCATACATACCTGTTAAGCCAACCGGTGCTAAAATCACAGGCAGATCGAGCTTATCATCCCAGAGCGTTGTTTCTGTGCTGACATGCTCCATATTGTTTAATACTCGTTGCTTGAGCTCAATATCAGATAAATCTGCCACATTACGCCTTAAAGTATGCTCCGCATAAGCACCACCATCGATATAGTGGAAGAGGAATGGCGGAAGCGTTCTTTTGGCCGCTTTTCTGTAATCTGTCGAGGCAGAGATGATCATAATGGCTCCTTAGGAATATTGTTGTAACGATATACGACGATACCCTTTTTTATAGAAAATTATATAAAAACAATTTAAAAACAATTTAAAAACAATTTAAAAGCAATTTAATAACGATATTGATAACGACATTTTTGTGACAATATTGGTAAATTGTTGGGTAATAAATTCCCTTAAACTTATCTCTTTAAAGCTTATTAATCAATGAAAATTTACCGATTCAATGATCGTTGCCTTCTGAAGTTCTATGATGGTTGATCTAATAGCGTGGATATAAAAGAAAATACAAAAGCGAATATAAAAGTGAATACAAAATGCTTTGTATCTTGCGATGAACTCATCAAAGAGTTAATGAAAAGACTTTATCTTGTGGAGAAAAGAGAGTACAAAATAGGGTAGCATTTTTTATGCTTATTAAAATGAAGATCTACTGAAGTAGGCAAAATCGAGTGATATCAATCATTAAGGCAATTATTTGTTGATTTGTGATTGATGCCATTCAAGATAAAACAGCAGAAAGGATACAATTTACAATGGTAAATATCGTTAATCGTGGCAGTTATCAGCAATTTCAAGAAGCATTGAAATCTGTCATCGCTGAGAAATATATCTACACAGAGCTCGCAGTACGCTTTGCTTATGGAACAGATGCAAGCTGTTATCGTTATGTGCCAGAGATTGTGGTGCGAGCGAAGAATGAAGAAGAGGTGCGAGGTATTATCGCACTTGCTGATCAGTATTTAATTCCGATTACCTTTAGAGCTTCCGGCACTTCACTTTCAGGGCAGACATCTTCAGATTCTGTTTTAGTGTTATTGGGCGACGATTTTATCGGTGGGCAAGTATTAGATGCCGGCAATAAGATTAAATTACGTCCGATGACGATTGGCCAATCTGCGAATAATCTTTTAAAACCTTATGGTCGAAAAATTGGTCCGGATCCTGCGACTATTAATACAGCGCGTATTGGTGGGATTGCCTCGAATAACTCAAGTGGTATGTGCTGTGGTACGAAAGATAATAGTTATCATACACTTGATACGGTTCGTATTGTTTTTGCTGATGGCGCAATTTTAGATACAAGTAGCCTCTCTAGCATTAATCACTTTAGAGAGAGTCATAAAAGCTTATTAGAAGGGATTAAAGGCTTATCGGATCGTATCAAAGCGAATCCTGATTTAGAAGCAAAAGTACGCCGAAAATATCGCCTGAAAAACACAACGGGTTATGGCATTAATGCACTCGTTGATTATGATGATCCCATTGATATGCTTGCACATCTTATGATTGGCGCCGAAGGTACACTCGGGTTTTTAAGTGAGATTACCTATAAAACAGTTGTGGATCATCCGCATAAAGCCTCTGCGCTTGTCTATTTTGATTCGATTGACAACTGCTGTGATGCTGTGACATCGCTTCGTCAAAAAGCGCCGGTTGATTCTGTTGAACTTCTAGATTCACCAAGTATTCGTTGTGTTGCTGAGCATATTAAAGAGAGCTTACCAGGTTTCTTCTATGGCGTTATTCCAGATGATGCGGGTTGTCTTTTGATTGAGACAAAAGCTGATAGTGATGCGTTACTTGATCAGCAGATTGCCTTAATCAATACCATCGTACAAGAGCATCATTGCACAGAGCAGAGTCCATTCTCGAAAGATCCCGTGGTTACAGATCTTTACTGGAGTGTTCGTAAAGGGCTTCTCCCGATTATCGGTGCAAATCGCCCGGCGGGCAGTAACTTGATTACAGAAGATGTGGCATTCCCGATCGAATCGCTTTCTAAAGGCGTGAAGGCACTTTCAGAACTCTTTAAAAAGCATCGTTATGATGAAGCGATTATCATGGGTCATGCGCTTGAGGGTAATCTTCACTTCCTCTTAACACCGATTTTTGAAACAGAAGAGCAGATTGCGGATTATGATGCCTTTATGCATGATCTCGCTGAACTCGTCGCCGTTGATTTCCAAGGATCACTCAAAGCTGAGCATGGTACTGGCCGAAATGTTGCGCCATTTGTGAAGATTGAGTGGGGCGAAGATGCTTATGGCATTATGCGCGAGATAAAAAGCTTACTTGATCCTAAAGGGATCTTTAATCCCGATGTCATTATTACTGATGATCCTGATCTTCATCTTCGTAACTTGAAAGAAGTGCCGGGTACGGATGATCTGATTAATCAATGTATCGAATGTGGTTTCTGTGAGCCTGCGTGTCCTGCGGATGGATTAACTTTAACGCCACGTCAAAGAATTGTATTATGGCGCCAATATGAGGAACTGACAAAAACAGGTGAAAATCCAGCATTGTTAGCATCTATTGAGAAAGTTTATCCTTATATGGGGATTGAAACATGCGCGATGACCGGCATGTGTGCAACACGTTGCCCAATTGGTATTAACACTGGCGCAATGATGAAGAAACTTAAAGTTGCCGGCAAGGGCGCGAAGATTGCAGATTTAGCTGCGAATAATATGAAGGGCTTAACTGCGGGTGCGCGTTTAGGATTGAGCGCATCTCACCTTTTAGGATCTGAGCGAAGTGCTAAAATCTCTAAATCACTTCATGGGAAGTTTAAAGGAATTCCGGTCTTGCCTGAATCGCTCCCCCATGCAGCAAAATCTTTTGCAAGCGAAGTAAAAGCGAGTCAAAATGGTGGCACCGGTAAACCTGTGGTCTACTTTGTTTCTTGTGTGAATCGTACATTTGCTGAAGGCAGTGAAGGGAAGGCATCTGTTGCTGAGCATACTTTATCCCTTTTTAAAAAATCAGGATTCAGAGCCATCTTCCCAGAAGATTATCAATCGCTCTGCTGCGGTCAGCCTTTTGATTCGCTTAAATTTGAGGATGCAGCGAAGCGCTCGGCGAATAAGGTGAATCAGGCACTGCTTAAAGCTAGTAATCATGGAGAATATCCTATCTATGCGGATAATGCACCTTGTGCACTTCGCTTGATGGAAGCGAAAGAAGCCGGGCTTTTAGATGCGCGTTTACAGCTCTTCGATGCTGCAACTTTCTTAGCAGAAAATGTCTTACCGAATCTTGAGATTCAAAATAAACGTGATCAGCTCAATGTACACATTCCATGTTCAACGACGAAAATGAAATCAAGTGATGCGCTCTTAAAACTTGCCGGCGCTGTGACTGAATCCTTAAGCACAACGGGTATTGCTTGTTGTGGTTATGCCGGCAATAAAGGGATGTTCTTGCCAGAGTTGAATGACAATGGTCTTCGTAATCTGAATAAAAACATTCCGAAAGGCTGTGAACATGGTGCATCTATGAGTCGTACTTGCCAGATTGGATTGACAGAACATTCTGGAATTGAGTATGAAAGTATAGAAGCTCTGCTCGATAAATGCTCAAAGTAGAGCGCTGATATGTTTATTTTGTGAAGATCATAAAAAGAGGGGAATCTGACTAAACATCATGGATGACCCTCTTTTTTATAATAGTGCGGATCCTATTTAAACATTTATTTTATTCATTGCTGAATATTTTAAATGTTTACAATTCCATGAGGGTTCAGTTATAAAGAACAGTGCTTAAAATATTTAACACTCTACTAATCAATATAATAATAGAAAGGTCGAGTGATTATATCAGTTAATAATGATTATTAATTCTCATCAATAAAGCGTTGATCAGTACGATGATCAGCCTACAAAATTCGATCTAATGAGGGGATTGGAGTCTGTTGAATGAATAACAGCGACAGATACTAAGAACTGAGTTTTTAATTATAACAACGTCATAGCATGTCTATTGTAGATAAGAGTACACCTGGGGAGGTCACTGTCTTATTACGCAGTCGGCAGGAGGAGAAAATTATGACATGGGTACAAGACTACACGCCAATTATGAATCTTGGCGTATCATCACTCTTTGCAGTACTGCCAATTGTGGCATTCTTTTTAAGTCTCACGGTTCTTAAATTAAAAGGACATATTGCCGGACTTTTAACCTTATCCATTGCCATTCTCGTTGCCATCTTTGTTTATAAGATGCCAGTGGTAATGGCATTTGCAGCATCAGGCTATGGTTTTCTATATGGTCTTTGGCCGATCGCTTGGATTATTATCACTGCGGTTTATCTCTATAAAATTTCTGTAAAAACAGGGCAGTTCGATATTATTCGTGCATCGATTATGTCTGTCACAGAAGATCAGCGTCTTCAGCTTCTACTTGTAGGATTTGCTTTCGGGGCATTCTTAGAAGGTGCTGCGGGCTTTGGTGCACCGGTTGCAATTACGGCTGCGCTCTTAGTGGGATTAGGCTTTAAACCACTTTATGCAGCAGGTTTATGTTTAATTGCCAATACTGCGCCAGTGGCGTTCGGTGCAATGGGTATTCCGATTATCGTTGCCGGTGAAGTATCAGGTTTAGATGCATTCCATATTGGCCAGGTTGTTGGGCGTCAGTTACCAATTCTCTCAATTATCGTACCGTTCTGGTTAGTTGCAATGATGGACGGTTTGCGTGGTATTCGTCAAACATGGCCGGCAGTATTAGTGAGTGGCGTATCGTTTGCGGTGACACAGTTCTTAACTGCGAACTTTATTGGACCTGAATTACCCGATATCACATCAGCACTTGTGAGCTTAATCTGTTTAACACTCTTCTTACGCGTATGGCAGCCAAAAGAGATCTTCACATTTGAAGGTCAAAAGAAGCCAAAGCCGCATCAAGCGAGTGGTTACAGCTTAAAACAACTTTCAATTGCATGGTCGCCATTTATCATTTTAACGGTAATGGTTACGCTCTGGAGCTTTAAAGAAGTTCAGCAGTTACTCGCGTTTGCAACCTACAAGTTTGAAGTACCATTCTTACATCAGATGGTGATTAAAACGACCCCAGTTGTACCAGAAGATACACCTTATGCAGCAATTTACACCTTTAATATTTTAGGGGCAGTAGGAACATCAATCTTTATTGCCTGTCTCTTATCACTCATTGTTCTTCGTATGCGTGTGAAAGATGCGATCGTGACATTCTGGGAAACGCTTTATGAGTTACGCTACCCGATTCTCTCAATCGGTTTAGTGTTAGGATTTGCCTTCATCGCAAACTACTCAGGGCTCTCTTCAACACTTGCACTCTTACTTGCACAAACAGGCGTATTCTTCCCATTCTTCGCACCATTCTTAGGTTGGTTAGGTGTATTCTTAACGGGATCAGATACTTCATCAAACGCACTCTTCAGCTCACTTCAAGCGAACGTTGCAAATCAGCTTAATGTATCGCCGGAGTTGCTAGTGGCATCTAATACAACAGGTGGCGTAACAGGGAAGATGATCTCGCCTCAATCTATTGCCGTTGCAACCGCAGCGACAGGAATTGTAGGGAAGGAATCAGATCTCTTTAAGTTTACCGTGAAGCATAGTTTGATTTTCTGTTCATTTGCAGGCTTCATGACAATCATGCAAGCGTATGTAATGCCATGGACACTTGTTTTCTTTAATAAGTAAGCGAGTTTTTAAATAGGGTCTGGTGGCTCAATTCCTATTGAGCCATTAATCATTAGCTATTAGATATTCAGTGTCTCCAGAGAAAATTTAAGCCCAAAATCATTACGATTTTGGGCTTTTTCTGTTTCCAATGCTTGCTGTAGGGTTAATCACACTTTTGAGAAATACTATTTGAAGTCTACTTTCAGAATGACTAATGATTTCTTTGAAGCAGTGGTTTTAGATACTTTCCTGTATGACTCTCTTTACACTCTGCGATCTCTTCTGGTGTGCCGGCAAAGATAATATCGCCACCGCGCGCACCGCCTTCAGGGCCAATATCAATCAGCCAATCAGCTGTTTTAATCACATCGAGATTATGCTCAATGATGATGATCGTGTTGCCTTTATCTCTGAGCGTATGGATCACATTGAGAAGCTGGGCGATATCGTGGAAGTGAAGACCAGTGGTTGGCTCATCAAGAATATAGACAGTTTGTCCGGTATCTCGTTTCGAGAGCTCACGAGAGAGCTTTACACGCTGTGCTTCTCCGCCCGAAAGCGTTGTCGCGTTTTGTCCGAGCGTAATGTAACTTAATCCAACTTCCATGAGCGTTTCAAGGCGACGTTTTACGACGGGAATCGCATCGAAGAACTCATAGGCATCTTCAACGGTCATATTGAGGACATCATTGATTGACTTACCTTTATAGAGAATATCGAGCGTTTCACGGTTATAACGTTTTCCCTGACATTCATCACACATGACATAAACGTCCGGCAAGAAGTGCATCTCGACTTTGATTAAGCCATCTCCCTGACAGTTCTCACAACGTCCACCTTTGACGTTAAAGCTAAAGCGACCGGGTTGATATCCACGTGCGCGCGCTTCTGGCGTATTAGCAAAAATTTCGCGAATCGGTGTGAAGAGCCCTGTATAGGTTGCCGGATTTGAACGGGGTGTTCTGCCGATTGGGCTCTGATCGATATTAACGATCTTATCAATCTGATCGAGTCCTTCGATCTTCTTATAAGGTGCAACATCAATACTATTATTCTTATTTAAAATGCGTGCAATTGAGCTATAGAGCGTATCGTTAACGAGTGTTGATTTCCCTGAGCCAGAAACGCCGGTTACACATGTTAATAAGCCAAGCGGGAAGGATGCTGTTACATTCTTGAGGTTATTGCCGGTCGCGCCGATGAGCTTGATCTGTTTTTTAGGATCATTTTTCGCACGTTTTTCTGGCACTTCAATTTTTTTGCGACCTGAGAGGTAATCGGCAGTGAGAGATTTTTTATTCTTCATCACTTCTTTCGGAGTACCTGCTGCAATCACATTACCGCCATGAACGCCGGCACCTGGGCCAATATCGACAATATAATCTGCGGACATAATGGCATCTTCATCATGTTCAACGACAATGACGGTATTTCCAATATCACGTAGATGGAAGAGCGTTTGTAGTAAGCGATCATTATCCCGTTGATGAAGACCAATGGAAGGCTCATCTAATACATAGAGAACGCCCATTAATCCCGCACCAATTTGTGATGCAAGACGAATGCGCTGCGCTTCACCGCCGGATAAGGTTTCTGCTGAACGTGAGAGGTTGAGGTAATCTAGTCCGACATTCACAAGGAAGCCAAGACGCTCTTGAATCTCTTTAAAGATCTTATCAGCGATCTCCTGTTTGGCGCCTTTAAGAACGACATTGTGCGACCAATCAAGCGCATCGCTGATGGGAAGTGCTGTAATTTGATGAATCGCTTTGCCTTCGATAAGGACATTTTTCGCAGCAACGCCTAAGCGACTCCCTTCACAATCAGGGCAAACTCGCATTGCTAAGAATCGTGTTAAGCTTTCACGGACGATCTGCGAATCTGTTTCGCGGTAACGGCGCTCAAGATTGTTCAAAATGCCTTCAAATGGATGGATACGAATCGATTTTTGTCCACGATTACTGATGTAATGGAATTCAATTTCTTCTTCGCCCGAGCCATAAAGCAGAATTTTCTGAATTTTTTTCGGAAGCTGATCAAAAGGTGTATCAGGATCAAAACCATAATGTTTCCCTAAGGATTCAATCATTGAGAAGTAGTAGCTAGAATTACGATCCCAACCACGAATCGCACCATTAGAGATCGGAAGCGAAGGCTCCGCAACGACACGTTCAGGGTCAAAATATTGATTTACACCTAAACCATCACAACTTGGGCAAGCGCCTTCAGGGTTATTGAAGGAGAAAAGACGTGGCTCAAGCTCCGCAATGGTAAAGCCACACTCAGGGCAAGCGTAGTTTGCCGAGAACTGAAGAAGAATCTCCTCACTATTCATATCAACAATGTAAGCAAGGCCATTCGTGAGATCTAACGCAGTTTCAAGGGATTCAGAGAGGCGAACACGAATATCTTCGCGAACTCTAAAACGGTCAACCACCACATCAATATCATGATTTTGCTTCGGATTAATCTCCGGCAACTCATCAATCTCATATGTGGTGCCATCGACGCGGACACGCAAGAAGCCCTTTGCTTTTAACTCTTCAAAGAGCTTAAGGTGCTCGCCTTTACGGTTACGCACAATGGGGGCCACTAACATGAGGCGAAGCGCTTCTGAGAGATTCATTGTCATATCCACCATCTGCGGAATCGTCTGCGCGTTGAGTGGAAGATGATGTGTAGGGCAATGCGGCGTGCCGATTCTTGCAAAAAGGAGACGCAGATAATCGTAGATCTCAGTGACCGTTCCGACCGTCGATCTTGGGTTATGAGAGGTGGATTTCTGCTCGATTGAAATTGCCGGCGAAAGACCTGAGATATGGTCTACATCGGGTTTGCCCATTACCGATAGGAATTGTCTTGCATAAGAGGAGAGCGATTCCACATAACGGCGCTGACCTTCCGCATAGAGCGTATCAAAAGCGAGCGAAGATTTCCCAGAGCCTGATAAGCCCGTAATCACGACGAGCTTATTGCGAGGGAGCGTTAAACTAATATCTTTAAGATTGTGCGTGCGCGCACCTTGAATAATGATGTCTTCCATAAAACCTTTTATTAAGGGAACCTTTATTGAGGATCTTGGGTAGGAATTAGAACTAGGCTCACGAGAAATCGTTTAAAATGTGAGAGAAATTCCCCTATTACGTTATTTTGTACTACTCAACAATATAGGGGCGATTGCTGAAATTTCAAGCGGTTCCATTTATAGAATTATTTAATGAATCATTTAATGAATCATTTCATAACCCTCATAGGTTTAATCCGCTGATTCAGATTTTTGTGTTTGTGCATGATCTGATTTAGAGGTATCTGCCTTAGAATCCTCAACGCTTGGCTGAATATCGACGGCTTCACTTTGTGCCTCTAAAGTCATTGCCGGCAATTGCTCCGAGATCATCTCGATACTTTTCGTTTGAGGAATAGGTCTCGGCGAGAGAGTGCTCATCGCGCGAAGAAGATTAAGCCCTTCATAGAGTGCATAATCTTGTTCGAGCAAATTGGAGAAGTCCGCTGGCGCACGCAGTGCTGAGTGATTGGCAGTCGTATTATCAAGATGGCCTTTGTTATTAACTTCACGGCGTTGATGATTTTTCGTGACGCTCGCTTTAATGCCGGGAATGATGATATCGGGCGTAATGCCACTGTTTTGAATCGATCGGCCTTTGGGGGTGTAGTAGCGCGCAACGGTATAGCGAATCGCTTGACCGTTTTTCAGTCCAACAGCATATTGCACAGAGCCTTTACCATAGCTCGTCTCTCCAACAATCACGGCGCGTTGATGATCTTGTAGCGCGCCGGCAACAATTTCAGCCCCTGAGGCTGTTTGTGAATTGATCAGAATAATGAGCGGAATATCTTGAATAATATCGCCGGCATTTGCGGTAAAGCGTTTTTGATGTTTTGAAGCTTGCCCTTCGGTGTAAGTAATGACACCTTGATCTAAGAAAAGATCGGCGACTTCAACAGAGGCATTAAGCAGTCCGCCGGCATTATCGCGAAGATCGAGAATAACTCCCTGAAGGGTTGCATCGTTTGTTTGGGCTTGTGTTTCGAGTTCAGCAAGCGCATTCATAATCTCTTTATCGCTCTCTTTTTGGAAGCGATCTAGGCGAATATAAGCGAACTCATTATTGTAGAGTGCGGATGTTGAAAGGCTTGGGGTTTTAATATTATCTCTAATAATCGTCAGTTCGATCGGCGTTTCTCCTCGCAGGATATTTAGCGTGACAGACGACCCCACTTTGCCTTGAAGTTTAGCACCGGCTTGTTTCGCGCCTAGATCAATCACAGGCAATCCATCAATATTGATGATGACATCATTCGGCATGATGTCACTTTCGGAAGCAGGGCTATATTGGAAGATGCGCTGAACGATCAGTCCCTTCTTATCTCGATTAAAGGTTGCTTCAATGCCAATGCCGGCAAATGATCCAGATGTTTGATTTTTGATACGTTGAAATTCTTCAGCTGAATAATATTTTGAATGCGGATCGAGATTGGTCAGCATGCCCTTTATCGCATTATGAATCAGCGCTTGATCGGAAACTTCTTCAACATAGTTTTTCTTGAGCCCATCAAAGATTTCGATAAAAAGGCGCAGATCCTCAGCAGGAAGCGTTGTATGTGGAGGCTTTGGCGTTGGTTGTGGCTTTGAGAGTAATTGAATACCGATACTATCGCCATGAAATAGCGTTGTTTCATTTTGATTTGATTGTGCAAATGCAAATGCAACAGAGCAGAGCGAGAGCGCGATAAGGCTCATACTAAAGCGGAATGATTTTTTCATAAGAATGTCATTGAGTTATTTTGAATAATTCTGAGTGATGATGTTTTATAGAAAATTGATAAGTGACTTCATAAACTTGATCAATCAGCATAACATTATGTGATTTATTTGATGTGCAAATTCCCGAAAAGATTATAAAACTTTACGCCCTTGAGAGTAACGAGGGCAATGCTGAGGGTCATTATCAGCGTAATAAAAAAGGAGCAGACCGTTGTTAAATACAACCGTTCTAGCTCCTTCTAGGAATTCATGCCTGTTTTTTATCACAGCCTTGATAGGCTGTGATTCGTAATATGCAATATTACTGGAAATGAATCAGATTTTTTCCTGTCATCTCTTTTGGCTGATCGGCTTCTAAGAGATAGAGAATTGTCGGCGCTAAATCACATAGTGCGCCATCTGGTTCAAGCGTTGCACGGCGACCAACGTAGATGAGTGGTACCGGCGTGGTTGTATGCGCGGTATGTGGCTGATTAGTTTTATCATCCCATGTTTTTTCCGCATTGCCATGATCGGCAGTCACTAACATCTCGCCACCGACTCTCTTCACAGCTTCATACACTTTACCAAGACCGGTATCAACCGCTTCGATCGCTTTAACGATTGCTTCAAATACGCCAGTATGACCGACCATATCAGGGTTTGCATAGTTACAGATGATTACATCAAACTTCTCAGATTCAATCGCCTCAACGAGCTTAGCTGTGACTTCAGGTGCGCTCATTTCAGGTTGAAGATCATAGGTTGCAACCTTTGGAGAGTTCACTAAAATACGCTCTTCGCCTTTAAAGACATGCTCTTCGCCACCGTTAAAGAAGAACGTCACATGCGGATACTTCTCTGTTTCTGCGATACGAAGTTGCGTGTAGCCACCTTTCGATAGCGTTTCGCCAAGACCATTGTTAAGTTCAAGCGGTGGATAAGCGATCTCGGTATTAAGATCTGCTTTATATTGGGTTAATGACACATAATGCGAAAGCTTTGGTAGATATTTCGGTGTGAAACCTTCAAAATTGCTCTCGACAAACGGATAACTTAATTCACGAGCGCGGTCTGAGCGGAAGTTCATAAAGATGACCGCATCGCCATCTTCCATCTTCACAGCTTCGCCAATCACGGTCGCTTTCACGAACTCATCATTCTCGCCACGAGCATAAGCTTCTTGTAAGCCTTGAAGTGCCGTTTGCGCATGGAATTCGCCTAAACCTTGACTTACAAGATCATAAGCTTGTTCAACACGTTCCCAACGGTTATCACGATCCATCGCATAGTAACGACCAATCATGGTTGCTAAGCGACCTTTACCAAGTTTAGTGAAGAGTGCATCGATTTTTTCAAGAGAAGGCGTTGCCGATTGTGGTGGCATATCACGGCCATCTAAGAATGCGTGAAGGTAGATTTTCTCTAATCCCTTTTTAACCGCAAGTTCAATTAACGCAAAGATATGCTTCTCATCAGAGTGAACACCACCCGGCGAGAGCAGGCCAAAGACATGAAGTGCTTTGCCAGATGCTTTGAGGTCATCAATCGTTTTATTAAAGATCGGGTTATTATTAAATTCGCCACTACGAACATCTTTCGTGATGCGCGTGAAGTCTTGGTTTACAACACGTCCAGCACCGATGTTCATATGCCCAACTTCAGAGTTCCCCATCTGCCCTTCAGGTAGGCCAACGGCTTCTCCTGAGGTTTTAATAAAGGTTACTGCGCCAATTTCACGAAGGTGGTCCCAGTTCGGGGTATTTGCAGAGGCAATTGCATTATTTTCAACTTCGTTACTAAATCCCCAGCCATCTAAAATGGTCAGAACGATTGGTTTCGGTTTAGACATCGCTTGTTTTCTTCCTTGGTTCAGAATAAGTGAGGGTTCTTAAGTATTTCGGGAATTGGCACATCAAATGTCTTCACGAACCTCAAAAACCTAAAATATAAATTTAACTACAACAATCCACTAAAATAGATGTAATTCCTCCATTATAGCGAAAAAGGAACAGAGGGGTTAGTGGCATATCCGATAAATATAACGCTCGCCGGCATTTGAAAAAGGGTTGTGATGAAACTGTTATATTTTGCTGTTATAACTATCCTTGCAAAAGGCAAGTTCGATATTTTGTAAGCACGATAAAGCAGATATCGTGAGAATAGTATGATGGTCATTGCTTTAGAATCGGTCGCGATCAATCATTTATTGCGCTCCCTTCTTGAAAATTAGGCTACATAAATATGCGGTTTTAGAGTATCATTAGGGTTAAAATTATTTAATACTCATTCACTCTCAGAGGAAATGTAATTATGGGTTCATTTAGTATTTGGCATTGGGCGATTTTACTGGTCGTTGTACTTTTAGTATTCGGTACAGCTAAACTTAAAAATGCCGGAAAAGATCTTGGCGGTGCGGTAAAAGGCTTTAAAGACGCTGTAAAAGATGGCGAGAAAGAAGCGAAAGGCGAAGCAAAAGCGCAAAACCTTGAGAACAAGAGTGCAGAGAATCAAGTAAAAGATGAAACAGTTGTTGATGAACAGAAAAATAGTCGTGTGGAATAATTCCGCACTCTCATCTGTTCAACTTAAGCGTAATCAACGAGTCATGTAGGAAAGGTGCTTCATGTTTGGAATTAGTAGCACAGAGTTTCTTATTATCCTCGTGATTGCGCTTGTTGTTATTGGGCCTCAAAAACTTCCTGAGATGATCAGAACGATCGGAAAGTGGGTCGGTAAAATTCAGCACTTCACTAAAAGCGTGAAAAATGAATTGACTAATGAGTTTGAGCTTGATGAGATCAAAAAATCAATCGAGGAGCTAAAAAATAGCTCCGAGCTTCAGAAGTTAAAAAACGAACTCGATAGCACAAAGTCTGATATGACAAAGTCGCTTCGTAGTTTTGAATCTTCAATGGTAGATACTAAGTCACAAGTCGAAGGGGAAGCGAAGAAGTTAGATGCTTACCTTGAGATGCATAGTGATGAGAAAGTCGCGAATCATAAACCGCTTCAAGGCAACTTAAAGCCAGGAATGCGTGAGTCAGCATCAGGTGCTGTGATGGATGATGAAGAGGCATTCGATTTAGCCTTTGATGAAGAGTTCTTAAAAGCTGAGTCTGAAATCTTAGAGATGAATCATGATGAAAGGCATGAAGACCTTGAAGAGATGACGGCACCGCCAAAAGGATATGCCGATAAAGTTCAGCTTCAAAGTGATGTCTCAGAAGTGATTCGTAAAATTGTACAGGCGCGTCAAGCTGAGATTGCTGCGGAGTCTGATCCGCATGTCGCAACACAATTTGCGCTATTAGAAGCAAAACGTTCGCGTCAGCTTTTAAGTGATGATGAGCTTCGTCGCCGTATGACGTTACGTCAGTTAGAGATTAATCGTTAAGCTTCAATGAGGCTTTCGTCGAAAATAGATAAATGTAAATGAGATAGATCTAGTGATTGGTCAGTTGTAATGCTGTGATGCAAAGCGACTTGAGATATGACTAGATCTATCTCTGTTTTAGGGGAGTAGTTTTTGTGAACGATCGTTCAATTCAATATCTCTTTGAGCAGTCTGAATCGGACTCGATTTATGCAGAGAAGCGCCCAAGTGGAAAATTTACTTTTAATGAGGAAGTCGTTAAAGTTTTCCCAGATATGATCCGAAGATCCGCATCAGGTTATACAACGATTGTGGAGAATATCGGTAACCTCGCGCCACTATTTGCGAAAGAAAATAGTACGATCTATGATCTAGGCAGTTCGTTAGGCGCAGTATCGATGGTGCTTCGAAGTTCAGTGCAGACGCCGAATACTTCAATTGTGGCCATTGATAACTCATCGGCGATGGTGGAGAAATCCAAAGAATACCTCAAAGCCCAAGAGATGATGATTGAATCGCTTTTGCCAATTGAAGTGGTAGAAGCGGATATCACAACCTATCCTTATAAGAATGCCTCGCTCTTTGCAATGAACTTCACGTTACAATTTATTCCGAGAGAGAAACGGTTAGGGCTTTTAACGAAGATCGCAGATAGCTTATTGCCGGGTGGCGCGCTCTTTATGTCAGAAAAGCTCCGCTTCCCAGATGAGAGAGAGCATGAAGTATTGAATAATCTTCATATGCAATTTAAACGCTCTCAAGGGTATTCAGAATTAGAGATCGCTCAAAAGCGCGAATCTTTGGAAGATGTGATGAAGATTGACACCTTTGAAGAGCATAAAGCAAGATTACTAGAAGCAGGTTTCAGCGAAGTATATCTCTGGTTCCAATGCATTAACTTCTCCTCAATCTTAGCGATTAAGGAGTGATTTTCATTTGCGTGGCGAGATTGTTACAAGCATGTAAGCATTCGCTCTAGTCATGCAACAAATTGAAAGTGAGCGTTATCAGAGATGATCACGCAATAAAGATTACAAAATAGATAGAACTGAAATAAATTATGGAAAAGATGATTCATCTCGATCAGCTCATTGATAACTTCAAAGGGCAGAAGATTGGTAAATTTACAGACATATTGCCGGAAGCATTAGCGGATACGCTTAAAAAGAAGCATGGCGATAGCCCAAGATGGGAGCATGCGCTATTGGATCTGCCGGCATTTGATCATTTTGAAGCTGATCTTGATACCGGCGTTATTTTAAAAGGCGAGACGGATGAAGTGGTACTTCGAGATGCTTTAAAACGACTAATGCCATGGCGTAAAGGCCCTTTCCAATTTGGAGAGAGTTTTGTAGATACTGAGTGGCGCTCTGATTTTAAATGGGATCGAGTGAGTCAGCATCTTGATCTTACGAATAAAAATATTCTCGATGTCGGCTGTGGTAATGGTTACTACGGCTATCGTATGCTTGGCAAAGGTGCTAAAAGCGTCATTGGGGTTGATCCTAATTGGCTCTTTCTCTACCAGTTCTTATCGGTACGGAAATATCTGCCTAATGCCCCTATTTGGCAATTGCCAATGACCTTAGAAGAGATGCCAGAAGAGCTTGAATGCTTTGATATGACTTTCTCAATGGGCGTTTTCTATCATAGAAGATCTCCGATTGACCATCTCTATCAGCTCAAAGGCACGCTTCGTCCAGGCGGAGAGCTTGTTTTAGAAACGATCGTCATTGAAGGTGATAAAGATACGGTCTTAGTGCCGGACGATCGGTATGCACAGATGCGAAATGTCTGGTATCTTCCCTCTGTTGAGGCGTTAAAACTTTGGCTTGAGCGAGTCGGTTTCATTGATGTGCGTTGTGTTGATCTTTCGAAAACAACGGTTGATGAACAGCGTACGACAGAGTGGATGGATTATCTCTCGTTGCCGGACTTCTTAGATCCGAATGATGACAGTAAAACAATTGAAGGACATCCTGCGCCGATGCGTGCTGTGATGTTAGCGAGAAAACCGAAGTAGGTTATTGAAGCATTCGCAAGTATTTATCATTAATATTGTTGATAGAAAAAGCCCTGAAATATTGATCTGTTCATCAATGCTTCAGGGCTTTTTGCTGTCTGTTATTGAGGGGGATTAATAACTAACCGGGCATCATTTGCGATGTAATCTGATTTAAAACAACGATGAAATCGAAGAGTAAGAAACTAATCGCAAAGTAGATAATGGTCGTCATAATGAAAGTCACAATCATTACAGTCATTGTGTTAATTGCTCTAAATAAGCCTAAAGCAATCGTTGTAAATGCGGCAGCATTAATAAAGGCAAAGAGGTAGAAGAGATATTTGAATGTTTTAGGACCTTTGATGTTGAGAAGGTCAACAACTTCATAGCGAAGCCAAATGGTTCCAAAGTAGGTAATACAGAGGAAAATAATCGCAATTGCCATGCCGATAAAAGTGAATCCATGAAGCTGTGGACGTTCTTTATAGAGCGCAACGCTCGTAAAGAGCATGAAGATCGAAATTACTGAGACCGGCACCATAGTCGTTAGTCTCGCAAAGAGGAAATTAAAGGCAAATAACCCAATCCAAGCGATAATAAATATGCCGGTGCGGTTAGGCGTTTTAACAGTCGTTGTCATATTGTCCATTAAAAAAAGTCATTGTGGCATGCTAAGAAGAGAATATCTTTGCATGATGTTTATGTGAAAATCTCATGGGATCTCATTGAGTCATACTGATTGAGAATCCCAATTTAGTATAACGAATATTTCAAATAAATGAGTGATCTATGCCTTGATATTGTAATATTTAATAAATCACTGTTTTATTGATGTTTCGAATATTAGGAGCACCCTGAATATCAGGAATATGAGATCGATATTTTATGCTTCGTAAGGATTTGCAATTCCCAATGATTCTAAAATCTTGATTTCTAATGCTTCCATCTCTTCAGCTTCCTCATCTTCAATATGGTCAAAGCCTAGAAGATGAAGTGTGCCGTGAATTGTCATATGTGCTAAATGATGCTCGATGGTTTTAGATTGCGCTTTTGCTTCCGCCTCAATAACTGGCATTGCAATAATGATATCGCCAAGGGTTGGCTCTTCATCTGCTAAAAAATCTGGAACTTCAAAGGGGAAGGAGAGCACATTTGTTGGATAATCTTTTCCGCGGAAATCACGGTTGAGTTCTTGAACTTCTTCATTGCTGGTAAAGCGGAGCGTCATCTCAGCAGGTTTTAAATAGCCGGCAGTTTCAAGGGCGCGGTTTACCCAAAGCGCTAGAGTTTCATCGTTTGGGACATTGGTATCGATTTCTCGTTGGCAGTCGAGAAAGAGGTGTTCTGTATCTCTCATGATTGTATCTATCTCTATATCTAATATCTATTTTTAAAAGGGGATTTGTGGGGTGCGCAAAATAATAAAACCCACAACACTTTAAGGCTTCGCTGAATTGAATTCAAAGTGCGTGGGTCTATTGATAAATGTTTGAAGCTTATTTTACGGCAATTAAGCTGTTTCTGCCAATGTCTCAATAATCTCTTTTTTACGAGATTCACGCTCTTTTTCTCGGCGCTCTTTGGCAAATCTCTCAGCTTCATCAGCTTTATCATATGCATCAATAATTTTTGCGACCATGGGGTGGCGAACAACATCCACCGTAGAGAAGTGACTCATAGAGATCCCTTCAACATTATTCAAGATCTCAAGTGCATGTTTTAAACCTGATTTAATGTTGCGTGGTAAATCCACTTGTGATGCATCGCCGGTAATGACGGCGGTTGAACCAAAGCCGATCCGGGTTAAGAACATCTTCATCTGTTCAATCGTCGTGTTTTGCGCTTCATCTAAAATGATATAAGCATCATTTAAAGTACGTCCACGCATAAAGGCAAGTGGCGCAATCTCAATGGTATGACGTTCGATGAGCTTATTAACGGTTTCAAAGCCGAGCATCTCATAGAGCGCATCATAAAGGGGGCGAAGATAGGGATCGATCTTCTCGGTTAAGTCGCCAGGAAGAAATCCGAGTTTCTCGCCGGCTTCAACAGCAGGGCGAACAAGGATAATTCGGCGCACTTCATCTTTTTGGAGCGCTTCAACAGCCGCCGCAACAGCTAGGAATGTTTTTCCTGTTCCCGCAGGACCAATTCCGAAGTTAATATCATTTTTTCCCATATTGTAGAGATACGCTTTTTGCGCCGGCGTACGTCCACGAATCAGGCCCGCTTTTGTTTTGATCACACGATCGTGTGCTTCTTGCTTGAGATTTTTAAATTCCGGACCGAATTCTTGAATAACAAGATGAACATCATTCGGTTCGAGCCACTTATCTTTAGTTTGACGATAGAGTTCTTCAAGAATCTCTTTCGCGCTGTTAGCATCATCTTCATTTCCGCTGATTTGGAAATCCGCACCACGATTGCCAATATCCACCATTACGCGTTGTTCGATCAGCCTTAAATGCTCATCGAGATTGCCACAAAGGTTTGATAGGCGTTCATTGTCGCCGTCGAAGGCGAGTGTGATTTTACTCATTCGGTTTTTGACTATCCTTTTTGAAATATTTGATTAAAGTATTAAAGTGCTCCATTAAGACTATACCTGAAAGCTTGCACCTTAAAGGGATATCTTATGATAAAGGCGTAAAGCTTTAATTCTCTTATAACTCTACATTATGAGATAAAACGACTCAATAGTAGTGCTATAATGTCCACAATTTTGGGGCGAAAAGAGATAATACAAGTCTATCGCGAAAATATTATAAAGAGGATGCACGTGAAACTTGAACAGAATCAGCTGATACAAGGGCTTATTGAGCTAAAGTGGATGTCTAAAGAAGCTGTACCGCTTCTCTCGGCTCGTATGTATGAAAACGAAAAATCGGTTGTCGGAAAATTAAGAGCGCATGGACTTACGGGTGAGGCGATTTTTGAAGCGGCGATTTACGCAAATCAAAAGTCAGAATGTCCCATCCCTATCGTTGATTTAAATATGATTCACGCTATTCAAGAATTCGATCTCGATACTTTTGCGACGCAAGATGAGATGCGCGTTGAATACGTTGTGCCATTAATGAGATTAGATGGCCGTTTAATTGTTGCAACCGCAGATGCTTATAATGAAAAGTTTTTTGATGTGTTAGCGCTTCGCTCGAAATACCCGATTGACTACTGGCTTGCTGATAGCGACTTGATTCATGCAATGATTGGGCAGATTAATAGTAAGCGTAGCGTACAAGTATCGTCAGATGCAAACTACTCATCAGAGCGTAAAGAACCGACACTTGCCTTTGAATCGCCATTCCAAGAGCGAAAGCTTGAAGTGCCGGCACCGATTACCAATATTGTGGCTCAAGAAATGCCGGCAAATATTGTTGAAAATGAAGTGGCGATTTCAAGTGAAGAGCAAGAGGTTGAAGAAGCTGTAGTGTTAGAGACTATTGATAATGACACTTACACTGTGCCTGTTGATGAGACGTATTATGATGATTATGAAATTCCTGAATCCCGTAACATTGAAGAAGTCACGGAAGAGGATCCTCGTTTTGTATCGCTCAGGGATTCAGCATTAGATGCTGAAGATTTAGAGGCTCGTGCTGAACCACATCTTAGCGAAGAAGAGATTGTTGATGAAACCGCTTCGGTAGTTGCTGAGGTTTCTCCGAAGGCTCCTATAGAAGTTACAGATGAGAGCGTGGCTTTGGCAATGAGAGCGCCACAAGGCGCCTCAGCTGCAGATTTGAAAGAAGTGTTGGAGGAAATTAAGGTTGTTAAAGCCGATATTGCTGAAGATGACATTATTGAATACTTAAACTTTGTCCTATTAGATGCAATTACACAAAAAGCTTCAGATATTCATTTTGAGCCTTATGAAA
>CAZPIQ010000006.1:0-43302 GCA_964586665.1 uncultured Ignatzschineria sp.
TGATGGGTTATGGTCTTGTTGTTATGACGCGTAAAACGCGTGGTGATGATGTTGCCGCTGCTTGTGGGCAGTTGGCGGGACAGGTAAAAGATCGCACGAAAAGAACGGATGCTAGAGAGCTGAATGTTGAAGAATAAATGAATGGAAGTAGGGGGGTTAATATACTTACTGACATTATGAATATAATGATAAAAAAGTCGCATTTAGCGACTTTTTTTGTAGGTTCACGAAAAGATATCTGTGATGTTATTATGAGAGTCTGATATTTGGATATATAAATATCAAGAGTTTTCCATATAGTAATTATTATCTATTAAGCGTTATTTTTTAATATTTTTTAATATTATTTTTTTATTGTTGGTTTATCATATGTAATGTTGATGTTTGGTATTATATAAATGATTGTTTGCTAGTGCGAGTAATTCTATGAAAAATGCTAGAATAGTTAAGCCAATCTAATATGTGTATAACATCGGTTTTTTAATAAACGAGAAGGATTAATGCGGAAATGTTTCAATGGCTAAAGTTGAAGTTGAAGTTGAAAATCATCGTACGATCAAGCGTTGGCATATTAACAGCGGTATTTATTGTTGGGTGTGCGCATGTTTCGAATCCTTTCGGGGATTCAAGGTCTGATGTCATTGCATTTTCAGAATTATCGGAAGCTCAGCAAAAACATTATCAGTTAAGTTTGAACTATATTGAATCAAACCATTATGACGTTGCGCAGGGGAAGTTATTATCGCTTATCGAAGAGTATCCTACTTTTCCAGATGCATATAATGCATTAGGGGTTGTTTATGAAAGAAGAGGACGTGTAACGATAGCGTCAGAGGCTTTTTTAAATGCAATGGCTTTGAACCCAGAATATACGACGGCAATTGAAAATTATAGTCGATTGATGTGTTATGTAGCGGGTGGGGATAGCATTGTGAGCGATAGTGACTCAATTGAGTCAGGGCAACTAAAATCTATGCTATATACTGCAGCTAGTAGATGTTATATTAATAAGAATGAGTATGCGAAAGCGATGGTTGTTGTGAAGAAAGCAATTGCCGGGAATCCAAGTTATGCATTGAACTATCTCTATCTAGCGCAGATAGAGCTTTATAACCATGATTATGTGGCAGCTAAAAAGTCTATTGATCGATTTAATGATCTGAATGGTTATACCAAAGAAAGTGCGGAAATCGGATTATTAATAAATCAAAGTTTAGGTAACTCAACCGAGATAGAAAAATATCAGCATGTACTAGAAACGCAATTCAAGACACGTGTTTAAATAACAGCCAAAAGCATTTGATGGGGATGATGAAATAATGAGTGAACAAACATTAGGCGAAAAATTAAAAGCTGCTAGAGAAGAGAGAAACTTATCTATAGAGCAGGTTTCGCGTGTTTTATCATTAAGACCTTCCCTTGTTGCTGAGATGGAGAGTGGTGAATATCGAGAAATTGGTGCGCTTCTTTATGCGCGTAACTATTTGCGTAAATATGCAAAGTTTCTTGATATGGAAAATGATGAGTTCGAAGCAGATTTAGAAGCTATTTCGGTGAAAAGCGATCCGAAAAGCCAGGGGTTTTATAATACATCAAAAGTAAAACTTGAGGTTGAAGAGAAGAAGCGTTCAAATAATTTTAAGTATTATTTGATATTTGTAGTGATCCTTCTTGCAGTTTTTGCTTATCTTTATCAAAGTGGGGTAATCCCATCACCCTTCAAAGAGGGGTTATCGATAGAGGGAGATGATGCAGTATCTTTACCTAATGAGCGACTACCATCACTCGAGCTAGAATATAATATTAGTGGTAATAATGTGACTGGTATTGAAGATGTTAGTTTTGAAGATCTTTTAATTGATTCAGTGAAAAGTCAGCAAGTATCGATGGTTGATGAGTACCATGGTGATCAGTCGATTGTTCAGCTGCGCAGTGAGTCTTACAAAGAAGAAGATGCCTCTCATGTTGTGATTTTAAATCGTGAGAATGAGTTGATTGCAGACAATGGCTTTATTTCGTCTGAGGGTAAAAAAAAAGAGGGTTCAGGGAACTTTCATAGTTTAGGGAAGGCGCTTCGAAACTATGCACCTCTTTTGTCAGAAGGTTCATTGCCTTTGATTGATTTGGGTTCTAAAGAGGTTTCTGGAAGGTTTATCGCACCCAAAGATCATATTTATTATATATATTCGCAACCGCAGACTTTTCGTTTTGGCGTAGAGATCGCGCCTTTTTTGGACTCCAAGCTTTTAACATTACATAATCAAAATGTCTCTCTTTATGACCGAGAGAGTGGATTTTATCCCTTTATCTACCGGTTGGTAGATGACTTTAAGCTTAAGAATAGAGCATTAGAAATTGAATTGGTGGAAGAACAAAAAGCGCAACTAGAAGGTGCGCTTTTAACATTAGAAACATCTGAAAAAGTAGATGAAAAGATAGTAGCCGAAACAGCTGAAAACTTAGCGAGATTACTACAAAAAGAAGCACAGTTGTTAAATGATATTGATGCTCTTCAAAGGGATGTCAAAGCGACAGCAACTGTTAAAATCAAAGTGAATGATATTACAACCTTGGGCATTAAAGATGTCAAAGGCCGAGTGCTTGCTAATAAAGTCATGAGAAGTGGTGATGAGTATCTATTAGAAGGACAGGGGCTTTATGATGTTTATTTAGGAAATCCGGCAGTTGTTGCTAAAATAACGGTTAACGAGAAGGCGATTCCGGAGTATTATTATAAACCATTAACGGAAGAGGCTGTTTCAATACGCTTTTCGCTCAATTCTGATCAGTATCATTAGGAATATAACAATAATATGAGTACAAAAATTAATGCACTACGTGGAATGCATGACTGTTTACCTGCAGAGATTAACTATTGGCAGATGATTGAAGGGCATTTAAGATCCCTTTTTAGTGAATATGGCTATAGTGAAATCCGTACACCGATGCTTGAAGAGACTCGTCTTTTTACACGTTCAATTGGTGAAGTAACCGATATTGTTGAAAAAGAGATGTATACCTTTCCAGATCAAAGTGAAAGCTTGAGTCTTTCACTACGCCCGGAAATGACAGCGAGTATTGTGCGTGCGGGCGTTCAGCATGGTCTTTTCTACAATCAAGTACAAAAATTATGGCAGATTGGACCTGCGTTTCGTTACGAGCGTCCTCAAAAAGGGCGTTATCGTCAGTTCCATCAAGCGGATGTTGAAGTTTTTGGCATTGAAACACCGGATGCGGATGCTGAGATGCTAGCGATGCTCGCGCGATTCTGGGAGCGCCTTGGTATCTCTAATGAAGTAAAACTGGAGATTAACTCAATGGGAACTTCAGAGTGCCGTGCGATCTATCGTGAAAAATTGATTGCCTATTTTGAAGAATTTAAAGATCAGTTAGATGAAGATTGCCATCGCCGTCTTTATACAAACCCACTTCGTATCCTTGATTCAAAAAATCCAGATTTGAATGCCATTATTGCAGATGCACCAAAACTGCTTGATCACCTTGATTCTGAATCAAAACATCACTTTGATACACTCTGCGCACAACTTGATATTTTACAAATTCCCTATACTATCAATCCTAGAATTGTGCGTGGTATGGATTATTATACGCGGACTGTTTTTGAATGGACGACAACCAAGCTTGGATCACAAGGCACAGTTTGTGGTGGTGGTCGCTACGATAAGATGGTTGAAGAACTTGGTGGAAAGCCAACGCCGGCGATTGGCTTTGGTATGGGGATGGAGCGTTTAATCCTTCTTTGTCAAGCATGTGATATTCGTGCAGATGAACCGACAGCACTTCTTACGACAATTTTCTTAGGTGATAAAGCATCGCTTCAGGGATTAGGTTTAGTTGAAGAGATCCGTAATGAATTCCCTAAAGCACATATTATTACGAACTTAGGGGGCGGTAGTATGAAATCTCAAATGAAAAAAGCTGACCGTTCAAACGCTAAATATGCTTTAATTATGGGAGATAATGAATTAGATGAGGGGATAGTCATCCTCAAAAATCTTCGTGAGCATGAAGAGCAACAGACTATCGCAAGAGCTGAGCTTAGCGATTTTTTACGAAAGATTACACAATAATTTAGATATAGTAGAAGGTTTATAATTTAATGGCTTTAAATCAATATGAAACAGATGAACAGCGCGCAGAAGTCCTGATTGACTGGCTGAAAAAAAATGTCGGTTATCTTCTTTTGTTAGTGGTGATTGTCGTAGGATCGATTATCGGTGTTGGATACTATAAAAGTTCTTCTGATGATAAGTTAACTAAAACCTTCGATACCTATGAGGCTTTTTTAGCAGAATATGCTAAAAATCCTATCGATGCAGTAACTGGTGAGAAACTTGTGGAGAATAATGAGGGTGTTTATCAGGTATTCTCAGCAATGTTGCTTGCTAAAGAAGCACATGGTGCAGGTCATTATGATGATGCTAAGACATTGTTAACACAAGCAATTGCTAATAATGAAGCGGGTGCCGGTGTGGGCGCTTTATTGCAGTATCGTTTAGCAATTGTACTATTTGATCAGGGAGAGAATGATGCTGCATTAGCAGCATTAAAAGAGATTCAAGTGCCTGAATTTATAGGTCTTCGTAAAGTATTAGAAGGTGATATATACCAAGCAATGGGTCGCCTTGATGATGCCCGAATTTCTTATGAAGAAGCATTAAGTAGTGATGTTGTGCCAGATAGTGCACAAGCTAAATTAGAATTTTTAAGCGTGCAGTAATCAACCGGTTGATAGGACTTTAGGTATTATGAAAAAAATTATCACGACAATTATTGTATCTCTCCTTATTGCCGGGTGTGCAGGTGGTCTTCGAGGAAAGAGTAACTTGGCAGAACCAACAGAGCTTAATAGTGCAATTCCATCAACGCTTGTTTCTACGGTGTGGCAGCTTAAAACAGATAGTAAGGCCGATAAAGAGGATAATTTACGATTCCATATTGCAGATGATGGCGTTAGTACACTTTATGTAGCAGGTCAGAAAGGAACTGTCACAGCTGTGAACATGAGCAACGGGAGTAAGGTCTGGGAGAAAAAAACGGGCAGTGAACTCTATACCGGTATTAACTACAGTCAAGGGGTACTTTTAGTAGGAACCCAAGATGCGCATGTAGAAGGCTTATCAGCTTCAAATGGTGATGCTATTTGGAAGTCTCAAGTTTTGGGAGTTCCAGCTGTACCGCCTATCGGTAATGGACAAACCGCAGTTGTCAGAACACTCTTTGGCGCAGTTGAGGCATTTGATCTTCAAACTGGAGAAGAAGATTGGGCTTATATCTTCAATAGCTCAGAATTTTCAGTGAGAGGGGCAGCTGCACCAACATTCTTAAATGGCAATATCCTTATAGCGAGTGATGAGGGAACATTAGCGCTCTTACAGGCTGATACGGGTGCTGAGATTTGGAGTACGGTATTAAGCAAACCTCAAAATGCGAGCTTTATGGGTGGCTTAAGAGATGTGGATGCTGCAATTGTCGTAACGCCTAATCGTATTTATGTGGGTCAATATTTAGCCGGTATTACAGCGCTTGATCACAATGGACGTAAATTATGGCAGTCTGGTCGTGGTGTTTATGCGGGACTTGATGTTTCAGGAGATACTGTCGTTTCCGTTGAGCGAGATAGTGCGATTCAAGCATTAGATTCAGGAAATGGCACACCACTATGGGCTAACTTAGATTTAGTTGGCCGCAATTTAACAAAACCTGTTATTATCGGCAACCGCATTGTGGTTGGGGACTTTGAAGGCTATGTTCATGTTATTGATGTGAATAATGGTACCCTTCAAGGATCAACGAAAGTTGGTTCAACAGGATTTTTACTGGATATCAAAGAGATTAATGGTAGTGTCTATCTCTTAGACTATTCAGGTACACTTTATAAAGTTTCAATTTAAGGGAAAGGATGTCAGGACCGTTAATTGCCCTAGTAGGGCGTCCTAATGTTGGGAAATCAACAATATTTAATGCATTAACGCGTACAAGAGATGCGTTAGTTGCTGACCAACCAGGTCTTACTCGCGATAGACAATATGGCGAGGGGCGCGTTGGTGACCTTCCATACAGTGTTTTAGATACAGGTGGTTTATCTGGTGATGATAACCAAATGGATAATCTGATTGCAGAGCAAGCTTGGATTGCTGCAGAAGAAGCGGATTTAATCTTCTTCATCGTTGATGCACGTGCTGGTATTACAGCTTTTGATGATGATATTGCGACGCGTCTTCGTCGTATGCGAAAACCTGTGATCGTTGTTGTGAATAAAGCAGAAGGCGTTTCACCTGAAGTTGCGGCAAGTGAGTTCTACTCACTCGGCTTAGGTGAGCCTGTGGCGATTTCAGCAGCGCATCAACAAGGGCTTTATGATCTTCTATTAAAAGCCTATGAGAAAGTGGAATTCCCGGAAGAGAAGATCGAAAAAGAGATTCAGGATGATATTATTCGTCTTGCTGTTTTTGGTCGTCCGAATGCCGGTAAATCAACATTGATTAATCAGATGTTGGGTGAAGAGCGTGTGCTTGCCTCTGAAGTAGCAGGAACAACACGTGATAGTATTGAAATTCCATTTACGGCATATGATCGTGAGTTTATTTTAATTGATACCGCAGGGATTCGTCGTCGTAGCCGTGTTACGGATATGATTGAGAAGTTCAGTGTCATTAAGAGCTTAGATGCACTTGAAAAAGCAAATGTGATCGTCTTTGTATTTGATGCAAAAGAAGGCTTATCAGACCAAGATGCGACACTATTAGGTGCTGTTTTAGAAGCGGGTAAAGCCCTTATTCTTGCAGTTAATAAATGGGATTCGCTTGACGAAGATGAGAAGAGCTGGGTGCAACAAGACTTTGCACACCGCTTTGCCTTTATTGACTTCACTGAGCCACTTTTCATCTCGGCATTGAAAGGGCAGGGTGTTTTACAAGTAGTCCGTCGTGCGATTGAGGTATTCGATCAATCGATGCGTGAGTTCTCAACGAATGAGCTTTCAAATATTCTTGAGTATGCGGTTCATGCGCATCAGCCGCCAATGGATAAAGGGTATGCACCTAAGCTTCGTTATGCACATCAGGGGGGTAAAAACCCACTTAAGATCATTATTCATGGTAATCGTACGCAATACGTGAAAGATAGTTATACGCGTTACTTAAGTAATATTTATCGTGAGCAGCTTAAAATTGAGGGAACTCCGGTTCGTATTATGTATCGTACGAATGAAAACCCGTATGCAAATAGACCAGGAAAAACCTCAGAAATTAGGGGTAGTGCAAAGCGTAAACGTAAACTTGAGCGTGCAAAAGAGAAGTAGATTCTCTGAAAGCACCTAACGACTTGAAAAATAATGAGTCGTAATTGTCAAAAGCCATCTAACTTCAATTAGATGGCTTTTTTATGTTCTTGGCGCTTATTCAGTTTTAGTATTGAACGCTATTCGAGGGTTAATTGCCAATATCCCGTATGATCTTTCACGAGCGTTAATGTATCTAGGACATTACTTTGGTCATTGAAGTAGAGAGTGTAATGAACCACGGCAATATCTTTTTCAGCATTATATTCAATAGAGTGATATTCAATTTTTTGAATACCTTGTTTTTGTTGAATATTGAGTGCTAAATCTTGGAAGATAATCGCTAGTAGTTCATATAGTTCAGCCTCTGATTCTTTAGATTCAGAGCGATCATTAAAATTAAAGAGCGAGATAAGCTCTGGATAGTTTTGTTTATTGAGGGATTCATAGAACTCTTGAATACTCTCTTCGGGTGAATGAGGTTGCGAGCATCCTGCAATGAATAATAGAGCACTCAATAAGAGAATTCGGGGTTTTAAAGGCATAATGACTCAGGTTCAATAAAGTTTTAGTCGATAAATATCAATTTTACGGTGCATTATAGCAAATCAGTACAAACAAGCCGACATAGAAGTCGGCTTGAGCATTGTTGATAAATGAAGATCATGATTGATTAAAAGAATGATTAACGTTTTTTGAGCCCACTTAAAGCATCTGCAAAAGGATTGTTGCTGGGTGCTTGTTTTTGAGAGTTATTCATTGAACGTTGTTGCCCTTTTGATGCGGGTGCAAAACTATTTTTGTTATTGCCGGCATTTTCGCCAACCGGGTCACTCATGCGCATTGTGAGTGCAATACGTTTACGAGGAATATCAACTTCTAATACCTTTACCTTCACAACATCGCCAACTTTTACGACTTCATGCGGATCTTTAACGAAACGATCAGCAAGGGCACTGATATGAACAAGACCATCTTGATGTACACCTATATCGACAAAAGCCCCAAAGTTTGCAACGTTTGTGACAACGCCTTCGAGTTGCATGCCTTCTTTAAGATCAGAGAGCTCAGAAACATCCTCTCTAAAGGTCGCAGTGACAAATTCAGGACGTGGATCTCGACCAGGCTTTTCGAGCTCTTCGATGATATCTTTAATGGTTGGGATACCAAATTTTTCACACACAAAGGCTTTAGGATCAAGACTTCTAAGGAAGCTACTATTTCCCATAATTTCAGTGAGTGATTTCCCTGATTGTTTTAAAATTCTCTCAACAACAGGATAAGCTTCAGGGTGAACGGCTGAGATATCGAGTGGGTTATCCCCGCGAATACGGAGGAAGCCTGCGGCAAGCTCATAGGTTTTAGGACCTAATCTAGGCACTTTTTTAAGCGTATTACGATTTTTGAACGGACCATTCTCATCGCGGAAATCAACAATATTTTGCGCAGTGGTCGCATTGAGTCCTGAAACTTGTGCAAGGAGTGCCGTTGAAGCCGTATTGGCATCTACACCGACGGCATTTACGCAGTCTTCAACGACAGATTCAAGCATACGATTTAATTGAACTTGGTTCACGTCGTGTTGGTATTGACCAACGCCAATCGCTTTAGGTTCGATTTTGACAAGTTCTGCTAATGGATCTTGAAGACGACGAGCAATAGAGACAGCGCCGCGGATAGATACATCAAGGTCAGGGAACTCTTTCGCTGCAAGTGCTGATGCTGAGTAGACAGAAGCACCGGCTTCACTCGTAACGACTCTACTGAGTTTTGGGAATTTCTTACAGAGTTCTGCACCGAGCTTATCGGTTTCGCGTGATGCTGTTCCATTACCAATTGAGAGGAGCTCAGGCTCATACTTTTCAATCATATTTGAGAGAAGGTGAATGGATTCATCCCACTTATTCATGGGTGCATGTGGGTAGATCGTCGCAGTATCAATGAGTTTTCCTGTGCGATCAACAAGTGCGACCTTACAGCCAGTACGAAGGCCAGGGTCAATTCCTAAAATCGCTTTTTCGCCAGCAGGTGATGCGAGAAGGAGATCTTTGAGGTTCTTTGCAAAGACTTTGATTGCTTCTGTTTCCGCTTCTTCTTTTAACTGATTAATCAGTTCAAGGGAGAGTGAAAGATTGAGTTTAGCGCGCCAGCTTAAACGGATTGTATCTTTTAACCAATCATGCGGATTTGAGAAGCCTAATGTTAGGGTAATCATGCCTAATGGCGAGTCTTCCAGCTCTTGTGGGAGTTTTAAATCTAAATTTAAAACATCCTCATTACGACCACGAAGCATAGCAAGAGCACGATGCGAGGGGATAGTCTTAATAGTCTCTTTAAACTCAAAATAATCTTTATAATTACTGCCTGAATCTTCCTTACCTGGTTGTACCGTTGAATGAAGCTCGGCAAAATCATGGAGATGTTGACGTAATTTACCAAGGAGTTCGGCATTTTCAGAAATACGTTCAATCAGAATAAAGCGTGCGCCGTCTAAGACGCTTTTACTATCTTCAAAACCCTGCTCACTATTGATATAAGCACTTGCAAGAGTATCGATATCATTGGTAATTTCATTTGCAAAAAGAAGATCAGCAAGCGGTTCAATGCCAGCCTCAATCGCAATTTGCGCACGTGTTCTACGCTTTGGTCTGTAGGGTAGGTAGAGATCTTCTAATTCTGTTTTTGTTTCAACCGCATTAATCTTTGCGCGTAGATCATCTGTGAGCTTTTCTTGTTCTAAAATAGAGTTCAAGATGGTTTCTCGACGGCTATTGAGTTCGCGTAGATAGATTAAACGCTCTTCTAAAAGACGAAGTTGTGTATCATCAAGGCCACCTGTTACTTCTTTACGGTAACGTGCAATGAAGGGAACGGTTGCACCTTCATCAAGTAGTTTAATAGCCGATAATACTTGTGTGGCTGTTGCATTGATATCGCCGGCAATAATTTGCGGAAGAGCGGTGTTATGGGTGTGCATATCGGCCTGAATCGACATTAGAAGAGGCTCCTTTATTATTTCGTCATAAGTATTAATGTAAGGCATATTATACCTTGTTTTGATATTGAAAGATGTGCATCTCTTAGGTGAACTATTCAAAGCACATTAAACATTTACATAATAATAAAATATTCTTTTTATAATAATAAATCAGTATGTTAAGTGGTTTATGGTGAGTGTGAAACCATTTATTACGGTTTATTGTTAGATAAAAAACTATGGTAGACTGTGGAACTAAAACAGTATCACTGCACTAATTGTAAAATACAGGTGAAAAATGATGAGTAGAAATAAAATTAAAAGTGCGCTTGTTGTAGGGGGAATTATTCTATCTTCACTGACTGCGATAGGGCATGCTAGTAAACAAAGTACGAATACAAATGACCAGCCTGTATTTGGACGATATGAAGTCGTCAATATCGCGGAGCTTGGGAATGTTCCGATTAATGCGAAAATCGATACAGGTGCGTATACCGCATCTTTGAATGCTAAAGATATTGAATATTATGAAAAAGAGGGTGATAAATGGGTTCGGTTTACTCCTGTTGTCGATGATAAAGAACTAGCAACAAAAGAGCTTCCTTTGGTAAAGGTTTCTCGTATTAAACAACGAGTAGAAGAGGGCGATAATGATGATGTTGAATCAGCAAGACGACCTGTCGTTGAATTAACAGTCTGTATCGGTGAGCAGAAAAAAGTGATCGAAGTGAATCTTACAAATCGAGATCATTTTACGTATCCATTATTAGTCGGAGCTAAAGCATTAAGACAGTTTGATGCTTTAGTTGATGCGGGGCGTAAATATATTGCAGACCCCGAGTGTAAGTAGTTTTATAATACGAGTCATACGATAAGCTACGAGAGATCAGTCACGCGTCTCAACTCATCATCGTCAAAGATGTGAGTTTTATTATATAACGAATTTCAAGACAACAGATAAGAAGGAAAGTATCCAGTGCGTTCCGTTAATTTTCATTTAAAAGTATTAATTTTTATTCTTGTAGCATTGGGCTTAGGCTCGATTGCCTACGAGCGTTATGTGTTACAAATTCCATTTACAGATCGAGCGGTAGAAGATCTATGGACCGTTGATGCAAAGATCACCTATGACGTTCCCGTTAATACGGGCGTGAGTGTGAAATTTTATGTGCCAGCAACATATAACCAATACACACAATATAATGAATCTCTCATTGCTGATAAGCAGTATGGGCAAATTATTGAGCAAGATGAGCTTGGTAATAAGATTGGGCATTACTCTATTCGTAGAACGCAAGGTCCACAAACGCTCTACTATAGACTCTCTCTTTCCCCTAATTTTGGGATGGAAGAGAAAATAGAAGAGAAAGGCCCTATTTATCGTGAACCGATTAAGCTTGAAGGCGCTGAAAAATTAGCAGCAGATGCTTTGGTCTCTGATATTCGTGCGACATCGTCAAATACATTAAGCTTTATTAGTGAAACGATTCGTCGTGTGAATGAGAAAGATAACACGAATGTTGAAACGCTCTTAAATGGCGATGATTCTGTTCGAAATCGATATGCAGTGGCTGAGCTTTTACTATCTCAAGCGCATATTCCGGTACAAAGAGTCAATACCTTAGAACTGCGCCCAAGCATTGATCAATCGCCTGAGATTTGGCTTCGTAGCTATATTGAAACTGCCAATAAAGATGGTTCAAAAAGTGGGAAGTCTGGAAAATGGTACTATTTCGACATGCAAAGTGGCATGGTCGGGTTGCCGAAGAATGCCATTATTTGGTCTATAGGAACAGAACCGCTTTTGACTGTTGAAAATGGTGTAAGACCCAAAGTTTCATTTAGCATTACAGATAAACAGTTAACAGCGATTAGTCTTGCGCAGGCAACGAACACGGATAGCTCAGAATTCTTAGCTTATTCACTTTATAGCCTCCCAATTTCAATTCAATTTGGGTATGAGCTTATGCTCATGATTCCATTTGGAGTATTGGTGATTCTTTTAGTGCGTAACGTTGTGGGGATTCAAACGCTCGGCACATTTACGCCTGTATTAATCGCGCTTGCCTTTAGAGAAACAGGGCTCGCTTTCGGAGTTGTATTCTTCTCGATTATTATCGCAATGGGGCTATTGGTACGGTCATACTTAGAGCATCTAAAACTACAGATGCTTTCACGATTATCGGTGGTATTAACCTTTGTGATTATCATGATTGCTGTACTCAGTATCTTCAGTTATAAGATGGGCTTTGCAAGAGGACTTGCAATTGGGCTATTCCCAATGGTGATCTTGACGATGACGATTGAGCGCCTTTCTATTACGTGGGAAGAGCGTGGTGCCGGCAATGTATTGAAAATTAGTATTGGTACATTAATCGCTTCATCGCTGGCTTATCTCTTAATGGATATTGATGAGTTTGTGTACTTCGTCTTCACATTCCCAGGAATTTTACTCGTGCTTGCAGGCTTTATGCTCGCAATGGGGCGTTACCGCGGTTATCGTTTAACAGAGCTCAAGCGTTTTAGTGCAATGTTAAAAGAATCTAAGGAGAAATAAATCATGTTTACGATGTTCAAGCGCTGGCGCGCTCTTCGTAAGCGCGGGGTTATGGGGATTAATGAGCGTAATGGCGGTTTTGTCCTCAAATACAATAACCGTAAATATTATCCTTATGTGGATGATAAGATTCTCACGAAAGAGCGAGCGATTAAAGCCGGCATTAATGTGCCGGAGATGTATGGTGTGATTGAAACCGAAAGTGATATTAAAAAACTTCGGAAAATTATCGGAGATCGCACCGAGTTTGTGATTAAACCCGCACAAGGTGCTGGTGGTGATGGAATCATCGTTATCGCAGATAAGTTTGATGATTATCGTTATAAAACGGTGTCGGGGAAGTTGATCACGCTCGATGAGATTGAGTATCAAATTTCAAGCACGCTAACAGGGCTTTACTCATTAGGTGGTGCTCGAGATCGTGCGCTCATTGAATATAAAGTGACATCAGATCCCATTTTTAGTGGCATTAGTTATGAGGGTGTTCCCGATATTCGAGTAATTGTATTGATGGGGTATCCCATTATGGCGATGCTTCGCCTACCGACAAGACAATCAGGCGGTAAAGCGAATCTTCACCAAGGGGCAATTGGTGTTGGGGTTGACTTGAAAACAGGTACAACGCTTAAAGGAACATGGCTTAATGAGATTATTCATCGCCATCCGGATACGAATAATGATGTTAGTAGTGTGATGCTTCCGGATTGGGATGGTTTCCTAGAGCTTGCGACAAGTTGTTATGAGCTTAGTCAGTTGGGCTACATCGGTGTGGATATGGTGCTTGATGAAACTCAAGGGCCATTAGTATTAGAGATTAATGCGCGTCCTGGGCTTAATATTCAAATCGCCAATAATGCCGGACTTTCAGCGAGAGCCGCAAAAGTGGAAGAGCATTTAGCCGCTCTTAAAAAAGCGGGAAAACCTGCGGAAACGATCGCAGAAAGAATGGCATTTTCACAAAAGCATTTTGGTGCGGATATGGTGAAAGATCTAGAAAAGTGATCTGTAGTCTTGGGCTACGATGGTCATTTTATTAACCCATACTATTTCATAAGATAAAAAATCCGAAAAGCTCTCTTCTCAAGAAGGGAGCTTTTGTGTTTATATGGGGAAACGAATAGGTCTGTTTGATGTCGGATGTCATGTTTAAAGTGCTTTTTGTAGCCGAAGCGCCGACATTTGAGAGGTATGCGGTTTCTCCAATTAGTTAGGGCGTGATTGGCAGTAGCATATAGATATTTGATCAAGCCATGTGTTATTTTGAGATATCAGAGGGAACGAATAGGTCTGTTTGATGTCGGATGTCATGTTTAAAGTGCTCTTTATAGTCGAAGCCCCGATACTTGAGAGGGGATCTTCAGTCTTTACATTAAGAATACTGGTCGTAGATGTTGAGATATTTGTTGATATTGAGAAGCATGGAGGCTTTTCAATCGCTGGCGCGTGATAGGTAGAAGCATGCACATATTCTCCCCAGCCACGCATGGATCTTAAATGCCGAGATTTAAATAGAGACTGATCGAGATACAATCGTGTCTGGAAGCTCATCGAATATGATCAATGAGCTTCCATTTTTACATAATGAATCAATAAGATTGATTGACTTATACAAGGAGCCTTATGCGTAAAGATACAAAAGCTTCATCTGAAATGCGATTTTTTTATCATACTTTTGCAATTGGTACGATTGGCTTTCTCTTGAGCGATGATGGTCTTAAAGAGATGGATATTACGGATTTGAATTCAGATCTTACTCGGGAGGAGAAGTTTGATGTTTCATCTAAACCTGCTTGGGAGAAAATCGGGAAGGAGATTACTTCGAATGAGGAGGGCAAGTATCCCGTTATCGTGCAAATTATAGATGAGTTCACTTCATATTTTTCAGATAAGTTAAAGAAATTTTCATTGCCATTAGCGCCTGAGGGAACGGTATTTCAAAAATCAGTTTGGAATGCACTTATCGATATTCCTTACGGCGAAGCGATTAGCTACCAACAATTAGCGATGAATATCGCCAATCCGAAAGCGATGCGAGCAGTGGGTTCCGCAAATGGTAAAAATCCACTGCCGATTATTATTCCCTGTCATCGCGTGATTCAGGCGAATCAGACCTTAGGTGGTTATAGTGGTGGTTTACCTACTAAAATTGCACTATTAAAGCTTGAAGGATTCTCGCTTATTGTAGGAAAATCCGCAGTAAAAGTAGTGCAAGGGCAATCTGACCTAAACCTAGAATAAGCGCATAAATTGCAAGTTTGCCACCTTGTTGTCTTAAAAGCGCAAAATTGAGACGTAGACCAATAGCAGCAAGAGCAGTGACCTCAAAATAATGACTGATTTTGAGTAAACTCAATGTTAAATCTTCATGAATGATGTTTATGGAGTTCAATCCGCAAGCAATGATAAATCCAAAGAGATACCAAGGAACAAGCGAGAGTAGTGATTTTCGCTTTTGAGTTTCCCGAGTAGCGTTCATATTTTCTAAATTGCCGGCATCTCTAGCTGGATGGCGCTTGGCAATTTGATGAAAGATCAGCACAATTAAGACGAGCGAAGCGATCCGCATAATTTTAAAGATCGTTGCATCTCGCATGACTTCAGGACCGAGCATACTCGCACTAGCAATCACTTGCCCAACAGACTGAAGAATCCCGCCGATAAAGGCGCCTTGCAATAGCTGATCTTGATAGATAAAGAGTGCAATGACCGGCAATAGAAACATCATGACAGTTCCCATTAGATTCACGATGGTAATAATCAGTCCACGCTCCTCATCTTTAGCACCAATTACGGGGGCGGTTGCTGCGATAGCTGATGATCCGCAAACGGCATTGCCTGATGCCATGAGTAAATAGTAGCTCTGCCCAAATTTTAAAAGTTTACCAATAGAGATCGCAAGCGTGATCGTGCCGAAAATTTGTAAGGCAATAAAGAGCGTACCGGCAAGACCGAGTTCTGTCAGTGTGGAGAAAGTGACAGAAAAGCCGAGTAAAACAATCGCATACTCTAGAAGACGACCTTCAGCAAATCGTGTGCCAAGGGCAAAGATCGATTGTTTAAAATAGAGGTTACCAAGAATAACCCCCAAAAAAATCGCAATGGGTGAAGCTCCGATTGCCGGAATAAATTGTGCAAGCAATGTCGCAATCATTGCAGTTGCGATTGCTAATAAAAGACCTGGGATAATGCAAGGAATCTCTTTAGGGGTTGGAATAAAGCTCGGGAATTTGATTTTTGGCATAATGGTCGTTAAATAGGTGCAGTTTATAGATTATATTTATCGGTTTTCTTTCAATATTCGTCAATTTAATCTAATATTACTGATGTAAATTAAAGATATGCAGAGTTTTAGGTCGTGGGGAATAACGATTCACGTCATAAATTATTCAGGTAATGTTGAAATAGATGGGTATTAAACAGCCTTGAATGTCATTTAATAAATACCAAAATTGGTAGGTGCCGAAATAGGTTACGAAATGGCTTCATTTTTAAAGATGTTTAATGTTTTTGCAAGCAGAATAAAAAGAGAATTGTTTTGTGGTGAATGAATCTAAAGTTTATACCAACTTAGAATTAGTGTTTGTAACGATTGTTCTAGCAATTGCGACATTTATGCAGGTGCTTGATAGTACAATTGCCAATGTTTCTATTCCAACGATCGCAGGTGATTTAGGAATTTCTTCTAATCAGGGAACATGGATTATTACGGGATTTGGCGTATCTAATGCAATCTCGATCGCAGTTTCTGGTTTCTTTGCGAAAAAAATTGGTGAAGTAAAACTTCTTCTTTACTCAACAGCCCTTTTTACCTTCTTCTCATTCATGTCGGGTATCTCGACAAGTATTAATGAACTGGTCTTCTTTAGGGTGATGCAAGGAGCGGTTGCAGGACCTGTTATTCCCATCTCTCAAAGCCTTATCATGCGAGCATATCCGCTTAGAATGCGTAATCTTGCACTCTCATTTTGGGGAATGACGGTTATTTTAGCGCCGGTATTTGGTCCTATTTTAGGGGGGTATATCAGTGATAACTTTAATTGGGGTTGGATCTTCTTTATCAATATTCCTTTAGGGATTTTTGTGGTTCTCATTGGAGGACCGCTTCTGCAACGTTTGGAGTTAAAACCAGAGAATATCCCTTTCAGTTATATTGCTTTTGGATTCTTGGCGCTCGGGGTCGGATCATTGCAAGTGCTCCTTGATCAAGGGGAGCAACTAGGTTGGTGGGGGTCTTTAGAAATCCGAATTTTAACAGTCGCTTCTGTATTAGGACTGATTTACTTCTTCATTTCTCAACGGGGTTCTAAAAATCCTATTATTGATCTTTCGCTCTTTAAGTCGCTGAACTTTACGATCAGTACGCTCGGTATTAGCTTGGCGAATATGGCTTATTTTGGAGCAATTATTTTAATCCCGCAATTGCTACAAACAGTGTATGGTTATACAGCGCTTTGGGCTGGAATTGCGCTTGCCCCTATCGGGATATTGCCCGTATTTCTAGCATCTTATATTGCAAAATTAAGTGATGAGATCGATTTGCGATTGATCGTTACTTTTAGTTTTATACTTTATGCCTTCTGTTTCTTCTGGCGCGCCTATATATTTGTGCCCGAGATGCCGTTAGATATGGTGGTATGGCCACAATTATTGCAAGGGTTAGCGCTCGTTTGTTTCTTTATGCCACTCACTGCATTAGGAATGCAGGGAATTCCTGCAGATAAGCTTGCAAGTGCAACAAGTATTCAGAACTTCCTGAGAACTTTAGCAGGATCAGTAGGAACTTCGATTACGACAACTATGTGGAGTAATCGTGGAACATTCCATCATGCGAGATTAACAGAGAATATTGAGTCATATAATCCTGAGGTTGAAGAATTGTATAATGGCTTGGCAGAGAAAGGTGCCTCGACATTAGAGATTTCAGATATGCTAAATACAGAAATTACATCTCAAGCTTTGATTATGTCAGCGAATGATATCTTCTGGGTTTGTGGGTGGATCTTTATAGGACTGGTGTTTTTAGTGTGGTTCTCTAAACCAGTAAAAAGCAGTTAATCACGATGATCGCGTGATGTATGTTTTAGACAAAATATAACGGATGAGCCGTTTAGATTGATACATATTTTTAGGATTTTGAGGTAATTTTATGGCGGAACAATTAGCAGGAACGGCGCAAAATCAGCAGCCATCTAGCAATCAAGGCGAAGTAAAAGGCAATGTAGGACAAGCGACTGCATCTAATACGCCTGAGCCAAAAAGCAATAAGAAGATGTTGATTTTAACGACGCTACTCTTTGTATTGTTAGGCATAGGGGTTGCTTTGTATTGGTTCTTTATCGGACGTTTTGAAGTGACGACGGATGATGCTTATGTACAAGGGATGCAAGTTCCGGTAACAGCACAAACATCCGGCAATGTGGTTGAAGTCTTCTTTGAAAATACAAATCTTGTGAATGCCGGAGATATTGTTGTAAAGCTCGATGATACAAATGCACGTTTAGCATTTGATAATGCCAAGAATGAGCTTGCAGATGCTGTACGTGATGTGCAGGTATTGTATCAAGAGAATCTTACATATAAATATGAGATCGAAGAGAAGCAAATTGCGTTAAAACAAGCGAAAGCGGATTATGATCATCGTAAGGGACTTAATCTTAAAGGGGCGATTTCCCTTGAAACATTACAACATGCCCAAGATACCTATGAGTTAGCGCAAGCTGAACTTGCGGTTGCATTACAAGGGCTCAAGACGAATGAAGCACAATTACTTAATACAGCGCCGAATCAGCAACCGACGATTTTATCAGCGGCCAATGCGTTGAAAGATTCATGGATTGCCCTTAAAAGAACAGAAATTCGCTCACCTGTAACAGGTTATGTTGCACGCAGAAGCGTACAAATTGGCGCGGAGATCTCTCCATCAACACCACTTCTTGCAGTTGTACCAACGAAGCCTATGTGGATTGATGCAAACTTTAAAGAGACGCAGTTAAAAGGCCTGAGAATTGGTCAGCCTGTAAAAATCACGAGTGATTTCTACGGTAAAAAAGTGGTTTATAACGGTAAAGTAACTGGGCTTGATATGGGAACTGGTAGTGCGTTCTCAATTTTACCAGCACAAAATGCGACAGGTAACTGGATCAAGGTTGTCCAGAGATTACCTGTACGTATTGATTTTGATTCAGATGATATCTTAGAAAAATACCCACTTCGTATTGGTCTTTCTATGAACGTTTCAATTGATATTCATAATGAAGAGGGTAAAGTTTTAGAAGTAGTACAGCGTACAACGCCTGCATTTAAGAGTGATGTATTGGTGCCTAATTTATCAGAAGTTGACCAGTTAATTGAGCAAATTATTAAGGATAATAGTTATAACCCTAATATGCCACCATTAACGATTGACCCAACACCGCTCGATCAATCAAAGACGATGTAAGGCATGTATTTTTCAAAGAATAAGAATATTGTTATTCGTTGAGTGATGCAGAAGTCGATACAATGATCGAAAATAAAAATGCTCTAACTTAAGGTTAGAGCATTTTTTTGGGAAACTCATTTATTGAATAAGCAGATAGAGATGAGATTCAAAAGGGAATCATCACAACTATTGAACTTCTAACACAATCTTCCCAATATGTTCGCTAGACTCCATGAGTTCATGGGCTTTATCAGCCTGCTCAAGCGGAAATACTTGATAGATAACTGGCTTGAAATGACCTTTTTCTAAAAGCGGTAATACATCTCTTGTAATATCTTCTGTCAATTTACGCTTAAACTCGTATTCACGAGCACGAAGTGTGCTTCCTGTGACAGTCAGGCGTTTTTGCATAATCTTCATAAGATTCGCAGTCACTTTAGCGCCCCCCATCGAATTGATATAAACAAGGCGACCATCAGGATTCATGATGTCGATATTTTTCTCGTAGTAATCACCACCGATCATATCGAGAATCACATCAATCCCTACATCTTTAAGTACTTCCCCGAAATCTTCTTCTTTATAGTTTATCGCGAGACTTGCACCGAGTGCTTTAACGGCTTCTTGTTTTTCAGCATTACCGACGGTTGTATACACATTTGCACCCACAATTTTCGCTAATTGGATTGCAGTGATACCAATTCCGCTACTACCGCCGTGAACGAGGAAATTCTCGCCTTTTTGCAGTTGGCCACGTTGGAAGACATTGCTCCAAACAGTATAGAGTGTTTCCGGCATGCTCGCAGCTTCAACAAAACTTAAGTTTTGTGGTTTCGGAAGGGCTAAGAATTCATCCACGCGAACATATTCGGCATAACCACCGCCACCAATGAGTGAAAAGACCTCATCACCGACTTGCCATTGTGTCACGGCAGAACCGATCTCTTCCACAATGCCGGCAACTTCTAAACCTAAAATATCTTGAGGCTCACCTTTTGGGGCCGGGTAATAACCTTTACGCTGAATAACATCAGGGCGATTAACACCAGCGGCTTTGACCTTAATTAAGATATCGTGTTCACCGATGGTTGGGCGCTCTTTTTCACCGATCTGTAAAACGGAAGGTGCACCAAATTCTGTGAGAATAACTGCTTTCATATCGACTCCCTAATAGATTTTTAAACTTCCTTTTTCAGATTAATCAGATTAATCAGATTAAGCAGACTCATCAGATGAAATTTTAACAATCATAAAAGTTGTTTAAATTGCGTTAAAACAGATCACTTTGCTGAATGAGTTGATGAATCAATGAAAAGGGAAGGGGGTTTAAGAATGAATAGACAAATCCTATCAATCTTTCATCTTAGCGAATTAAAGAAGTTACGTCTATCGATGGATGTGGGAGTGAAGGAAGTGAATAGTTAATTGACAGAGTTGAAAAATTGCTGAGAATTAGCCGGTCATTAAAAAGGATAGTTGATTGATTTCAACTATCCCTATATTTTTCAGATTCACCTAATGAGTGAATTTAAAAGATTATTTCATACAAGAGTTCATACAAGAGATGTATTGTTTGCGTTATGCATGAATCAACTCATTGAGTTTTACAAGCGGATGCACAATCGTGACATTGTCTAAACGTTTTACTTGCCCGCGACATGATGAGCCTGTTGCGAGGATTGTGCTTGGATGATTATCTTGAATCACTTCAGCCCATGATTGAGAGTAGATCTTTTTCGAAACTTCCAAGTTTTTCTTAATGTGACCAAATCCACCGCTCATGCCACAGCAACCTGATTTCATAGCATCAAGCTTTAGGCCAAAGGCATTAAAGACATCTTGCCATGCTTTTGGGGCACTCGTTGCATTGGTTTTCTCGGTACAATGGCTCATTAATTTGAGTGCTTCTGTTTGTGAGATTTTTGGCAAGTTATCAGATTCTTTTAAGTAGCGCAGTAGCCACTCTTGTACAAGCTCGACCTTAGGTGCGTCTAACCCTATTGCCGGATATTCATCACGATAAGTGAGTGTAATGGGCGGTTCAATACCCACGAGCGCAATACCATACCCCTTGAGATCTTCGAGTAACGCATGCTGCTTTTCAGCTTCTGCTCTAAATTGATCAAGCGCTCCATAGACTTGTGCGACTTTTCCAGAAGGTTGGTAAGGTGCAATAAAGACCTCAACGCCTAATTTGTGGAGAAGTTCTACAGTGGCGTTATAGGTGGTTGCATCGTAGTACATGAAGAATGAGTCAGGAACGATGATGACAGCTTTACGCTTATCTTTAACACGATTCAATTGCGATAGTGTATTTGTGGATAACTCTGTGTGTATCTTGTTAGTAGGTTGATATTGATGGCGTTCAATGAGTGGAAGATCCACAAGGCCTGCGTAATCAAACATCTTTTTACCAAGTGCATTACTAGCAACTAAGTTATAAGCACCCCGAAAACGACTTGTTTTAGCCGCCATGCTCTCAGCACTAATGAGCAGTTTTTCATAGAGCGGGCGTTTATGGGTTTGGTAGTAGTGACTCAAGAACTGGGATTTCGCCGCCGGAATATTTACTTTGATAGGGCATTCGCCGGCACAGGATTTACAGCTTAAGCAGAGTGAGAGTGAATCATAAACTGCTGTCTCAAATGCGGTATCTGTAATATTGTTTGAACGTTGACGTAACCACTCTTTAATGAGTTCAGCACGGCCTTTCGGAGAATGAATACGCTCGCGCGTTGCCTTATAGCTTGGGCACATCGGAGAGTTGACATCATAGTTAAAACACGCCCCATTCCCATTACAGTAGAGCGTGGTTGCATAGGCATTTTCTGCCCAATAATGGCTATTGATCTGCTTATTGAAATCAGCACGAAGGGGCACTTCATCAATTTTGAGAAGGGGTTTTTCATTGCTTGAAGCAATCTTGCCAGGATTAAGTTGATTGTGTGGGTCGAATGTTGCTTTAACTTTCTGTACAAGCGGGTAGATATCGCCAAAGAACTCTTTAGCGTATTCAGAACGAACCCCTTTTCCATGCTCGCCCCATAGTGCACCACCATATTTTTGGCAGAGAGCAAAAACTTTATCAGAGATCGCTCGAATTAAAGGGCGATCCTCTGCGAGTTTAAGATCTAGTGCCGGGCGGACATGAATCACGCCGGCATCGGCATGACCAAACATGCCATATTTTACATTCGCTTCATCTAATATCGCTCTAAATTCGGCGATAAAAGGCGCTAAGTTTTGTGGCGGTACAGCCGTATCCTCCACAAAAGGAATAGGACGGCGGTTCCCTTGAACAGCGCCAAGTAGACCTACTGCGCGTTTACGAAGCCCGTAAATATCTAACACCGCCTTTTTACCCATAAGCGGGCGAATAGAGAGGCGATTGGGATTTTCGTTACCGTTGGTATAGCTGATAAAGGCATCGATCTTTGCTTGAAGCTCGCTCTCAGTCTCAGCATTGAATTCAATGAGCTGAATTGCTTTTAGCTGATTGTAGTCAATGCCGGTAAAGTATTGTTCTGTGGTTGCCCAGATAAAGTCATTTTTAGCGATCTCCATCACGATGTTATCAATCACTTCTACCGATGTTGGCGTAGGATCTGAATGCATCAAGAAAGGTGCATCTTCAAGTGCTGCGATAAAGTCATTATAGGTAATGAGAATTAGTGCAGTCTCTTTAGGGATCGGGAGTACATTGAGTTTTGCTTCAGTGAAAACACCAAGCGTTCCTTCAGATCCGCAGAGAAGATGGTTAAGATTTCGGCGTTGATCTTGTGTAAAGTGGTCGAGATCATAACCGGTGACAAAGCGGTTAAGCTGTGGAAAATGGGTATGAATCGCATCAGTTTCCGGCGATAGTTGATCAAAAAGTTGGTTCGCAAGGGGAAACTCATCGATTTCCGTAAGTTCTTTTGCCGTTAAGGGGCGACTTTGAATTGCTTCGCCGCCAATACGATAAGCCAAAATTTCTAAAACATGCTGACTCGTTTTGCCATACTCGCAGCTTCCTTGACCGGAGGCGTCAGTATTAATCATGCCACCAATGGTTGCACGGTTTGAGGTTGATAGCTCAGGTGCAAAGAAGTATCCAAGTGGACGAAGATACTCATTGAGTTGATCTTTCACAACGCCGGTTTGAACCGTGACAACACGATTGGCTTCATCAAAATCAAGGATTTTGTTCATATGGCGCGAGATATCTAAAATCACGCCACTATTGAGAGATTGCCCATTTGTGCCAGTTCCGCCACCACGGGTTGAGAGCGTGACCGCTTGAAACTCAGGTTTACCAAGGAGCATCATCACTTTCTCAACATCATGATTTGATTTGGGGAAGAGGATTGCTTCCGGCATGACTTGATAGATGGAGTTGTCAGTTGCTGAGATGAGCCTCTCGGCGAGACTCACTTCGATATCTCCTTCGAAATGGAGATGACGAAGTTCATTTAAAAATTGCTCAGTAGTTGCATTTAGGTGGGCGGCTGTTGTCATTGGGTTATTTACCGGTTTTACGTTTTGGTTGATCTAGGTATTCTTGGGATTGCATCTCAATGAGACGACTAATGGTTCTATCAAATTCAAAGTCAATGGCTTTACCGCCTTTAGGTTGGTAGAGCTCATTCATTGGTACTTCTGAACCGATAATGACTTTCACACCTTGGTCGTAAAACTCATCGATCATGATTACAAAGCGACGAGCTTCGTTTTCCAGATCACGGGTTAATTCCGGAAGGCCACTGAAGAAAACGGTATCGAGAATGCCGGCGAGATAGATGAAGTCTTGAGATGAACGAGCTTTTTTACAAGCTTCATCAAAGGTAAACCATGCGGTGTTTTCATGCATCTCGGTCATTTTGAAGGGATGACCATTAACATCCATAGTCACAGATTCGGTGGTTTCACCCGTAAGATCTTCGAAGTGAGTTCTAAAGTGCGTCTCTTGTGCACCTTCATCACCCACAAACCAAACATCTGCGCTTTCGATATGACGCATACGATAGTCTTGGTCAGTATCAAGCACAATAATGCCGAGGCGTTTTTTTATAATCTCGATTGCCGGCAAGAATTGTTGTCTCTGTAAACCATTTTTATAGAGTTCATCGGGCTCACGGTTTGAAGTGGTAATAAAGAAGATACCTTCAGCGAGAAGCGCATCAAGCAGGCGATAGAGAATCATCGCATCAGTGATATCAATGACGTGGAACTCATCGACGCAGAGAACTTTACACTCTTTCGCAAATTGTTTTGCCACTAATTTAAGCGGATCTTCCTCGCCTTGATATTCACGCATCTTTTTATGCACATCTTGCATAAAGTGATAGTAGTGCTCGCGAATCTTCGGTACATCGATATTATCGAAAAAGAGATCCATAAGGAATGTTTTCCCACGACCGACTCGACCGTAGATATAGAGGCCACGAGGATCTGTGTAAGTCACAGGTTGGTCCGCAAAAGGATTCATCATTTTTTGCATAAAAGAGCGATGATCTTCTGCCGGAATAGGTTTATCGTTGAGGATCTTCTCTTTCAGTTTGTCATAGCTCTCAGCTACGGAAACCTGAACTGGATCGACGTTAAAACCTTTCTCTTCGATGATTTTGAAATAAGCATCTTTAATCGTTGTCATAATGGCCTCATTCCTCTACTTTTTTATTTTTTGTCCGGCGCTCTTTAAAGAACGCTTTAATCAGTGTGCTACATTCTTCTTTCAGAATGTGCGGGACAATCGTTATTTTATGGTTAAAAGATTCATAATCATTAATATTTAGGTTTGTTCCAAGCGCGCCATTGCGGGAATCGCCGGCACCAAATACGACGGATTCTATGCGCGTGTGTAGGAAGCTTCCTGCACACATTGTACAAGGTTCTAGCGTAACATAGAGCGTTGTTCCTGGTAATCTATAATTTTGTAATTTATGGCAAGCATCTCTTATGGCAACAATTTCTGCGTGGGCCGTCGGATCACTATCAATAATTGATCGATTATGACCCCTCGCAATAATTTCCCCATCTTGCACGATCACAGCACCGATCGGAACTTCGCCAATGGCATAGGCTTTTTGTGCTTCAATCAGCGCCTCTGCCATAAAGACTTCATGTTGTAATATTGTCGCTGTATTAGTATCAGTGATGATTTGATCAGTGGGAGCGAGCTTCGTTGATTTTGTCATTATGAGAAGAAGACCAATTTAGCATATAAGAAGTCAATAATTCTAAGACCGATAAAGAATCCTAAAACGATGACCATAGGTCTAAAATCCATCATGCCGGCTTGTAATTTAAACGGGAAGCGTTTGATCAAAGGATTCGTCAGCTGAGTGAGAAGACTTAAAAATACATTTTGTCTAGGGGATGAGCCAATCCAACTGCTAATGGCTTGAATAATGAAAGCAAAGAGGTAGATGTAGATAATATTGCGCGCGATATCAAGGAGTACGACGCCGGCAAGGACTAAAGGTGAAATAGGCACCATGACTTTGAGTAACATTAATAGGACATATTTCAAGATCGTAATGATTGCAACTGCGACAATACAAGACCAATCGGCACTACCAACAATAGGGGTGATTTTACGAATTGGTAATAGAACGGGATTGGTAATTTTTACAATGGATTGAACAATCGGGTGATAGAAATTCGCCTTCACAAGCTGAAGGAGAAATCGAAGTAGAATAAAGATCGTCGCAAAACCATAAGCGATTTCAATGATAAATTCTAGGATGTTTTGAATCATAAAGTATTAAACCTTGGTAACGGTATTGTATGGGGTTGTCTTATAAAAAATGAGTCGAAAGACGTTTTACAGAATCTCTTTTGAGATGATCTCTGAAAGCTCTTGGTCGCGATCAAAAGCCGCTTGCATTGCTTCTTTAACGATATGGTCTAAGTGATTATTTTCAAGGCTAAAAATTGCGCGTTCTGTTGTCCCTTGTGGTGACATGACATTCTTTTTAAGGGTTTCCAGTGGAAGATTAGCCTCTTGACTATACTTCGCAGCGCCTAAAACCGCCTGCTGAGTGAGTGCTAAACTACTTTTTGCATCAAGACCCATTGATTCTCCTACTTTCGCCATAATCTCCATGAGATAAAAGAGGTAAGCAGGGCTTGAGCCAGAAACCGCAACAGCCGCTGAGATTAAACGTTCTTCTTGAAGCCAAGCAGTGATGCCACAACTTTGAAAAATGGTATCGGTGATCGCTTTATCATCTTCTGATACTTCATTATTCGCATAAATCGCAGAAGCGCCAAGACCTATGGTGGAAGGGGTGTTGGGCATCACGCGTACAATCGGGTGCGAAGATTTACCAAGACCACGAAGAATCGCATCTACGGAAACGCCAGCGGCAATGGAAATAATCAATTGGTGTGGCTGAATAAGGGGCTTTAATTCTGCGAGTAACGCTGGGAAACCTTGCGGTTTAATCGCTAGAATGATGACATCAAGCTCATTGATAAAATCGCGGTAATCAGCACTTGCCGTAACTTTTAATGTTTTCTCAAAGAATTCACGCTTCTCAAGATTTCGGTCACATACGAAGAGTTGATGCGAATTTTCATGTTGGCTCAAGCTTGTGAGAATAGCGCGAGCCATGTTACCGCCTCCGATAAAACCGATTGATTGACTCATTTCTATCTCCTTTTGAGTTTTGGATACATTTTAAATGAATAAAAATTAAATAAATAATGCTAAACACATAAAAGCTAAACACATAAAACTAAGCAAATAAAATTAAATACATAAGAAGTATTGAAAGTTAAGGGACATTTAAGGGACATTAGAAAGAGATCATCAGATCGACTACCCGATATCCTTTTATAATTGTTTGTCCTATCACCGCTCGAACCCCTTATTTTAGGGGGATTTTACCCTTTACGCGAGTAGAAAATCTTTTTTGAGTGCTTCAATTTCATCGCGTTTACGGGCAGCTTCTTCAAACTCGAGATTTTGTGCATGATTCAGCATCTCTTTCTCAAGCTTTTCAATATGTTTTGCGAGCAGTTTGGGGTTTGCCTTAAACTGATGTTCATTTTCGATCGCACTATCATCGATAATGAGTTTGCCACGATACTCTTTAATATACTCATTTTGAGGGGTTGTATCGCGCGCATCATACATAATGTCATGAATCTGCTTTTTGATTGTCTGAGGTGTAATCCCATGTTCTTTGTTGAATGCCTCTTGAAGTGCGCGGCGCCGCTCTGTTTCATCAATGGCGTAACGCATTGCTTTCGTGATTTTGTTTGCGTACAAAATTGCTGTACCTTCCACATTTCGTGCGGCGCGTCCGATAGTTTGAATGAGGGATCTTTCAGAGCGAAGGAAGCCTTCTTTATCGGCATCTAAAATCGCAACGAGTGAAACCTCAGGAATATCGAGGCCTTCGCGCAGTAAGTTGATGCCCACTAAAACATCAAAAACGCCTAGGCGAAGATCACGAATAATCTCAACACGCTCAACGGTATCAATATCGGAGTGAAGATAACGAACCTTTACGCCGTGATCGGAGAGAAATTCCGTGAGATCTTCAGACATTCGCTTTGTGAGGGTTGTAATCAGTACACGTTCATTCTTAGCAACTCGTTTTGTAATCTCTGATAGAACATCATCGACTTGTGTATCAACAGGACGTATTTCGACAATGGGGTCTAAAAGACCTGTTGGGCGAACCACTTGTTCAACGATTTGATCGGCATGTTCTGCTTCATATGTGCTTGGTGTTGCTGATACAAAAATGGTTTGTGGCATGAGATCTTCAAATTCATTAAATTGAAGTGGTCTATTATCGAGTGCTGAGGGTAATCTAAAACCATAATTCACAAGCGTCTCTTTACGAGAGCGATCACCTTTATACATCGCGCCGACTTGCGGAACTGCGACGTGAGATTCATCGATAAAGAAGATTGCATTATCAGGCAGATAATCAAAAAGTGTCGGCGGCGGTGCGCCGGGTGTTCTGCCAGAGAGATAGCGAGAGTAGTTTTCGATGCCTTGACAGTAACCGAGCTCAATCATCATCTCGATATCAAATTTAGTGCGCTGTTCGATACGCTGCGCTTCCACAAGTTTATTTTGTGAACGGAGTTCTTCAAGACGATTAGCAAGCTCTACTTTGATCTCTTCAACGGCCGCTAATAAACGCTCTTTCGGTGTTACATAGTGGCTTGAGGGATAGATTGTGAGTCTTGAAACTTGGCGCGATACATGACCCGTTAAAGGATCAAAGAAGGAGAGATTCTCAATCTCATCATCAAAGAGTTCAATGCGAACAGCATCACGTTCACTTTCAGCAGGGAAGACATCAATGACTTCGCCGCGGACTCTGAAGTTACCACGCTCGAGTACGGTATCGTTGCGCGTATATTGAAGTTCAACTAAACGCTTGATCACATCGCGTTGATCAATACGCTCTCCTTTTGAAACATGCAAAATCATGCTCATGTAGTGATCTTTATCGCCAAGACCATAAATCGCTGAAACCGTTGCGACAATAATTGTATCAGGACGCTCTAAAATTGCTTTTGTCGCTGAAAGGCGCATCTGCTCGATATGATCATTAATCGAGGCATCTTTTTCGATAAAGGTATCTGATGCCGGCACATAAGCTTCAGGCTGATAATAATCATAATAAGAGACAAAGTATTCAACCGCATTTTCAGGAAAAAATTCTTTCATCTCTCCATAAAGCTGGGCTGCCAATGTTTTATTGGGGGCTAAGATCATTGCCGGACGCTGCGTGTTTTGGATCACATTTGCCATGGTAAAGGTTTTACCAGAGCCTGTGACGCCAAGGAGCGTTTGAAAGGCAAGGCCATCTTCAAGCCCTTCTGTGAGTGCCTTAATTGCCGCAGGTTGATCTCCTGCGGGAGAATAATGTGTTGAGAGCTTGAAATTTGATTGATCAGTCGCCATATAGAGTAGAGCACTAAACCTATGAAATTGAAAAAGCTACTATAGCATAACTTCTATCAATCAAAGTTAGGTGTTAAGATCATCTAACAAGAAATAGGAAGTGAAATAGGTTTATGTATTGGCAATCATGCCAACAATAAAAATATAATAAGTGGAGATACAGAACGAATGTCTCGAAAGAAAGATAAGTTTGCGGAATTACCCATTTTAGCACTACGTGACTTAGTGGTATTTCCGGGAACAAAAACGCCTCTCTTAGTTGGTAGACCTTTATCAATTGGTGCCTTAGAAATGGCAACAGAGGTCGATAATCGTGTTTTATTAATGAGCCTTAAAGATCCTGATGAAGAAACTATCACAATGGATACGGTATATCACACAGGTGTTGTGGTACGCATTGTCTCGAGTAAACTCTCGAAGGGCGGTTCTTATCAGATTACTTTAGAAGCGATTGAGCGTGTAAAACTTAAATCGACTAAAGAGCTTGTCTATGAAAATGGTGAAGGATTTGTCTTTGATTTTGTAATGGGAAGCTATGAGCTTGCGCCGTTTGAGGATAATCTCACGGCTGCCGAAGAAGAGGTTTATTACGTTACCTTTGAAAAGCTTGTCAAAAAATTACTTGAAAACGCTCAAATTAAGCAATTGACACCAGAAACATTACTAGAGGATAAAGCTTTATTCCCACTAGTGATGAAGCTTGCTTGTGAAATTCCAATGTCTGTTGAGAAAAAACAGGAAATTTTAGCAGCGGATGATCTTGGTGATGCTGCTGATGTCCTTATTAATAATTTGACGGTAGAACTCAATATTATTGACCTTCAGCGCCGTATTCATGGGTTGGTGCAAACGCAGATTTCCAAAAATCAGCGTGAATACTATCTCAATGAGCAAGTGAAGGCGATTCACAAAGAGCTTGATGAACTTAATGATTCAGGGCTTTCAGAGCTTGAACAGCTAGAAGAGCGTATTCGTGAAGCCAAAATGCCTGTCGAAGCTGAAGAGAAGGCGCTTAATGAAGTTAAGCGCTTAAAATCAATGCCGGCAATGTCTGCTGAGGGAACGGTTGCAAGAACCTATATAGATTGGCTTTTAAAAATGCCATGGAATGATCGTTCACGCCTTCGTTATGGTTTAGTGACAGCACAAAAAACGCTTGATAAAGATCACTCAGGGCTTGATAAGGTTAAAGACCATATTCTTGAGCATTTAGCCGTGATTAGTCATACAAAATCGAAAAAAGGGGATATCCTCTGCTTCATTGGTCCTCCAGGTGTTGGTAAAACATCATTGGCGAAATCAATTGCTGAAGCGACGGGGCGAGAGTTTGTACGCATGAGTCTTGGTGGCGTGAATGATGAATCAGAGATTCGTGGTCATAGACGAACTTACATCGGTGCGATGCCGGGGAAATTAGTACAGCTACTGGCTAAAGCAAAGACAAAAAATCCGCTAATCTTGCTTGATGAACTTGATAAGACAGGGCAAAGCCATAAAGGCGATCCTGCGGCTGCGCTCCTTGAAGTGTTAGATCCTGAGCAAAACAGTACTTTTAATGATCATTATCTTGATGTGGATATCGATCTCTCTGAAGTGATGTTTATCGCAACGGCAAATAGCTATAATATTCCAGGACCACTTCGTGACCGTATGGATATCATTGAGTTATCGAGCTATACAGAGCTTGAAAAGCTTAAGATTGCGAAAGAGCATTTAGTGCCTGAAGCATATAAAGAGAATGGTTTAACGAAGGAAGAGATTCAATTTACCGATGAGGGAATGCTTTTCTTAATCAATCATTACACCAAAGAAGCAGGGGTTCGTAATTTAACCCGTGAAATTAAGACTGTTTTCCGTAAATTTATCAAAGAGCGTATGCTTGAGAAAGATAAGACTCGTAAAGGTGAAGTAGTTGATGCTGATAGAGTTAAGCACTATCTTGGTGGTACTAAATATCGTTATGGTATTAAGTCTGATGAGCATGAAATTGGTTATGTGAATGGTCTTGCATGGACACAAGTGGGCGGTGATCTTTTAGGGATTGAGGTGCAGTTAGTCCCTGGTAAAGGCGAGCTCATTGCAACAGGTAGCCTTGGTGATGTCATGAAAGAGTCTGTGCGTACAGCATTGACAGTGATTCGTGCGCGTGCTCAATATTATGGGCTTCCTGAAGATTTCTATAAGAAATGGGATATTCATGTTCATGCGCCTGAGGGGGCGATTCCGAAAGATGGACCAAGTGCGGGCGCTGCGATTACGCTTGCAATTTTATCTGCCTTACTGGGTGTACCTATCAGATCAGATATTGCAATGACAGGCGAAATTACCCTTCGTGGACATGTTTTAATTATCGGCGGCTTAAAAGAGAAGTTGATAGCGGCTGAAAGAGCTGGAATTAAAACGGTATTGATACCGGAAGAGAATCTTAAAGATTTAGAAGATGTCCCTGATTATATCGTGAAAGCCTTAGATATCGTACCTGTGAAGAGTTTTGACGAAGTTGTAGATCATGCTTTGACTCAAACGCTATCTAAATCAAACAGATACAAGAGATTTGATAGCTTTACAACTCTTGAGGATCAAAGTGAAAAGATCAAAAATAGTGCGGGAACGCATTGAAATACTTGACTTGCGTCGATTGCAGACGTATAAATCTATACAGAATTAGCAAATTTTGTTAGTTTGAATAGACATAAGCACAAGATAGTGTGCAACTTAAATGTTTTTTTAATAGTAGGAAATAATTTTATGAATAAAACTGAATTGATTGCTGCAGTTGCAGAAAAAACGGAAATGACGAAAGTAGCTTCTGCGAAAGCAGTTGAAGCAGTAATGGAAACTATTACTGAAGCGCTTGCTTCAGGCGATAGCGTTACTTTAATCGGTTTCGGTACATTCACAGTACGTGATCGTGCAGCACGCGTTGGTCGTGACCCACGTAATCCTGATAAAGAAATTCAAATCAAGGCATCACGTGTACCAGCTTTCAAAGCAGGTAAAGGTTTACGTGAGTCAGTAAACAAATAAGTATTACGACTTATCAAGAATAATTAAAAGGCTTTAGTGATATCACTAAAGCCTTTTTAGCGCTTATAAAGCACGCAAACAGATAGGCGGTAGCAATGCCTCGCGGTATAATGAACAACATATTGTTAATAGTTGGATACATTGGAGAATCATGATGACAGAAGAGAGAACCCCGTCAGGTATTACGTATGAGCTACTTCAAGCGCAATTTCCGGGGATAAATCTTGCAGAAGCACAAGGCATTTTAGTCGCACTTTTATGTAGTACCTCTTTTGATCATTTTAAAGATTGGTTAAAAGAGTTAGATCATATTCGCATTGATGAAACCCCTTTTAATGAAGAGATTTTAAAAATTCTTTTTGATAAAACCATTGAAGAGATGGATTCAACGGAATTTAATCTTCGTTTATTAGTGCCTGATGAAGATCATTTAAAAGAACGTATCGAAGGCTTTGTGAAATGGTGTCACGGATTTACTTATGGTTTTGGCTTATCGAGTGCACTTTATGAGCGCCTTGATGAAGATGGTCAAGATTTCATTCGTTATATCATTGAGTTTTCAGGGCTCAATGCTGATGAAGTCATTGAAGGCCTAGAGGGAGAAGATGACAGAATTGCACTCGAAGAATTGGTGGAGTTTGTCAGAGTAGGAGCGCTGATGCTCTACTTCCATTTAAAAGAGTCTCCAAAGGTTCATTAATTGACTGATTCAGTAAACTGAATAACCCCTTTCAATTAAAATTGCTGTTAAACATACTCCTGAGTATAAGGGGAAATGTTTAACAGCATTTTAGATTTTAAAGCACGATGTTCGCTGATTTTAATTCTGAGAGATTTGTCAGTATTGGGATAATCGTTGCCTTATAGTAAGACAACGATTATCGGCGTTGTAATGGCTGAGAGAATCGTCGTTAAAATAATGCTCGAAGCGACAGCATCTTCGATGACCTGAAACTTGAGTGCCATGAGATAAACATTCATACCAGTTGCGATAGACCCTAAGATGACAATCGCTTTTGTTTCAAAGGCGGGTAAACCTAACAGCAAAGCCCCCAACCAAATAATTAAAGGATGCAGTATTAATTTGAAGAGAGTGATATTAAGGCTTACTTTTAAATGACTACCTAATCGATATCGAGCAAGTCCCATTCCGAGGGCTAATAGGGAAAGAGGGGCGACCATGTTTGAAAACATATCGATGGTTGTTGTGGCAAATGCCGGCAATGGGATACGAAGATAGCTGACTGAGAGTCCTAGCGCGATTCCTATGACGATAGGATTCTTTAATACACCTCGAAAAGTTAGTAATAGCCCTTTTAATGAGAAAGAGCCATGATCCGCCCATTCGATTGCAAAGGAAACAAGGCTCCAGAGAAGGAGTGCATTAAAGGAGATGATTAATGCAGAGACGGCAATTGCTTCATCTCCCATAAAGAGCATAATCAAGGGAATGCCAATCATGACATTATTTGAAAAAATACCGCCTACACCAAAGACAGCGCCTTCTTGCGGGGTGAGTTTTAAGATCCATTTACTGTAGATTTTTGAGATGAAAAAGAGCACGAAGGATGCTCCAAAATAGGCAAGAATGAGTTTAGGATCCATCTCTTCTTGTGTATGAAATTGTGTCATAACCCCAAAGAGCATGACAGGAATCGCAAGATTGAAAAGAAATCGGGTGAGTCCTTCTGTAAAACTATTTTGCCATTTAAAAATGCGTACAAGAATATAGCCTGTTGCAATGAGAATGAAGAAAGGCAAGAGCGCATAAAACTGTGTCGCAAAGGCTTGAATAAAGAGTGTCATGAGATGAATGATGATATTGAAGAGATGAGAAGGGAACTAATCGACTTAAATCACTCTAGCAGATCGAAGGTAGAAGCAGTAGTAGGCATGAGGAAAAAGGTGGTGGTATATTTCAGGGCTGTTTAGAGGATGTTTAAAGAAAGATTTAAAGGAATATTTAAAGGAAGGTTTAAAGAAAAAATCATGGCTTATTTAAAATGCCGAGAATCTTGCTCAGATCCTCGGCATTTGTCATTAGGTAATGCGCGTTATACTTAATTTAACTCGATTTTAAGAGATTGACCTGGTTTAATTGTAATCTCTTTAGCATAAGCACCACCCTCAATGGTGTTGTAACCATCTAGTTCAGAAATAATATTCGTACCAATATAGTATTGGCCTTCAGGAACATTTTCAAAGCTAAACTCTCCGGTATAAGTACAAGTACTCACACGCATATATTTTCTAAACTCGGGGTTGTCGGGTGTAAACCTTACTTTTTGAATGACAGAGTCAGGCGAGAAACCCTTCGTTGCATTGCCAAAGAGATATTGATAGCGCTCATGGGAGTAATCATTAACAGGAACTAAATAAACATTATTCCCAGCGCAGGTGATTTTTTCACCAGAGGCATCGATCACAGCTGAACTTCCTGAAATAGTGGCTGTACCATCAGTGAGAATATAAGCAGCATCATCAGGATTAAAAGAAGTTTTGAGTGCAACATTTTGTGTCATTGATGATTTGAAAGGTGATATTTTCGCTATTTTTTCAGTAACAGTGGTACAGCCTGCTAAAAATGTAGTGGTGATAGCAATGAGTAGTAGCGATTTTTTCATAGAGATACCTGCTTAATTGAAAATTATTAAAATAAATGACAAAAGATATTCAGAGACAAATGTAATGTCTCATATTAGCTTGTTTTAGATCTTTATAAAGTAGAATTGTTGGGATAAAAGTGATTGTGTTACTTTCCGGATATTATTACGAATGAAAGTGTAATCAGTAATATTCATTCATATCGAAAACAATTAAAATTGTTTAACTTTTATTGTTGTATTTTCTTGCTATATTTTATTGTTATATTTTTTTTGTTAACTTTAATATTAATTTTTATTTTGATTATAATAGGGGTATGTCTTTCGAAAATAGTGCAATATTCTCAGTAGGTTAATTGTGTAAATCTGAGAGATTGGAGTATTTTTAATTTAATGATCTGAATAAGGAAGAGTAAGTATCATGAAAAAATTATTGCTAATCGCGGGGATCTCCGCACTTTTAATCGGTTGTAGTGAGCATGATGAAGCATATTACGGAAAGCATCTTCAAAAAGCGGAAGACGTTGTTTTGAAGTGTGAGACCAATCTTGCTAAAGCACGTGAAAATAATGATCAAAAGAGCGAGCAGTATATTTTGGAAGATCAAGAGTGTAATGCTGCAAGATCAGCATTAACTGAAGCGAAATATCAAACGGCTAAAGCGAATATTGCACAGGTTCAAGCAAAAGTCGAAACCGAATTAAAAGGGAAAGATTGGCAAGAAATTGTAAAAGTTTATGATGATGCGAAGTGCGATATTATCGGTTCTCCGGAGCATCGCGTTGAATGTGATGTTTTAAAAGGATTTTATCAAAAAGCGATAGTGCAAGGCACTGAAAAATTGATGCATGAAAATCTTGAAACCCTTTATCGTGAAGAGAGTTTCTATTGTGGAAAAGAGGCGGGCGTCCAATCGATTTGTAATATTTGGCATGGCGTCATTGATGAAAAAACGTATGAGATTTTAAATCCACTTTCGCTTCAAGAATTACAATCTGTGCGCGGAAAATATTGTAATAATCATTCGGTTGCCGCGAGTTGTAGTAGTTGGGAGCGCGTTTGGAAAGCTAAAAATAATGCGCTTGTCACAAATTATGTCAAAGATGAGCAAAAATTCGTTGAAGGATATAATCGTTGTGTTGAACGAGTGGGTAAAATTAATCGAAATGAAAAATTAACGATAGCAGAGAAACAGAAATCGGTTCGTAAGATTCGAGAAACAACGCCATGTTCGCAAATTCAGGAAGCCTTTATTGAAAAAGGACTCGGAAATAGTACCAGTTTCGGCGTTAAATTAGGAATGTAATTTAAGCACTATTTTGATAATTGTGAAAACCTATCAGTCCTATGGAAATGGGCTGATAGGTTTTTTTGTGGAAAAACTCATAATGCGTATTAGTTATCAAAAGCACGCAAGCATACAAGCACACAAGCACAAAAACGGGTGCTTAAAAGGGTAAGAAACCATAAAGGTGAAAAAATGTAAAAAAGATACCAAAGTATCAAGATGAGCGTAAAATAAAGTGCATTTTTTCTCTTTTCCTCCCTCTTTAGCGTGTACGAATACTATGTATGAAATTATTATCAGTGTTATTTTTCTAATAACCGTAGGCTATCTTGTTGCCAAAAATTATGATGCGAAGATTGTCCTATTTCTTGCGGCATTTGCACTTCTCTATATCTCCATTTTTATGGGCCATCCTATTGAGACAACAACCCCAACAGGCTCCATTTGGTTAGATCCATTTGCAAAGGCAACCGATGTCTTTAAGATGCAGATGGGAATTGTCGGGTTAACGATTATGATGCTCTTTGGATTTGCTTCTTATATGAATCATATCGGAGCGAATGATGCGATGGTTGCCGTTTTATCGAAGCCTATTAAGAAGATTCGCTCTGTTTATATCTTAGTTCCGATTGTATTTCTATTAGGGAATATGCTTCAAATGGTACTCCCAAGTGCCGCTGGTCTTGCGATTTTATTAATGGCAACACTTTATCCTGCGCTTAGAACAGCCGGTATGTCACCATTGACTGCGGGTGCAGTGATTGCAACAACAGCGACAATCACACCCACGCCACTTGGTTCAGATAATGTGGTTGTGGCGCAGCATTTGAATATCTCGTCACTTGAGTATGTTTTAAAGTACCATGCAAAAGTATCCATTCCGGCATTACTATTGATGGCGGTAGCACATCTATTTTGGCAACGTTATCTTGATAAAAGAGCGGGAACGATGCATGTTCCTTATACGCCACCACACACTGCCGAAGAGAAGAAAGAGGGTGTTATGCCACCTCTTTGGTATGCTATTTTCCCAGTATTACCGATTATCTTATTATTAATTTTCAATCTAGCTTTTTTAAATCCGGAAACAGGACGTCCGCTATTGAAAGTGGGTTTGCCAGAAATCACATTAATGTCGATGCTGATTCCAATTTTTATAGAACTTATTCGTAAACGTAACTTTAAACAATCTATCAAAGATTTTAATCTCTTCTTTGAAGGAATGGGACAGGGTTTTTACCAAGTGGTTTCGCTCATTATTGCCGCCGGATTATTTGTTGAATCTTTAAAATCGATAGGTATTATTACATTACTGACAGATAGCTTAAATAATGTAGAAGCCGCTGGCCCTATATTGATGTTCTTCTTCTCTGGGATGGCTGGCTTAATCGGATTCTTAAGTGGTAGTGGTATTGCAGTATTCCATTCATTTATCAAAATTATTCCAGAAATAACACAGCAGATGGATGTCAATACTGTCATGGTGGCATTACCGATGCAGTTAACGGCAAACTTAATTCGCTCGGCATCTCCTGTTGCTGCGGTAATTATTATCGTTGCTTCTGTATTGAAGGTGAATCCATTAACGGTTGTGAAACGTACCTCGGTGCCAGTATTTGTCGGAATTATCACATGCTTGGCACTCTCATATTATTACTATGGGTAATTGAGAGGCTGTATTTTAACTATCGCCCTATTTAAATCCCTGAATAGGAGAAAACAAGAAAGCGCTTAAAAGCATTGAAACTTTTAAGCGCTTTCTTATGAAAATGACTAGCAATGATGGATGAAGTGTTAATTTAAACTAGGCAAGTTTGTAAGGGGTATGGAAGCTCTCATCAATCATAGGTTCAGCTGTGAGCTGTGATCTTAGCGAGTCAAATTCATTAAGCCACTCGTGACGCCATTTTGTTTTCACTTCCTCAGGTTGCCATGCCGCATTAATTCCATTTTCAATACATTGACGAATACCATCGAGATCAAAGCCAAAATCTTCAATCATCACTTGATAGCATTTTTGACCGTTGGTATCGTGCATGTGCCAATCATCTGTTGCCGGAATAATAGTCATGCCAGCTTTGGCCATTTGACGAATAGGGTGTTTGATTTGCCATTCGCTATGATTAGGCCATTTTTTGAGGAAGAAGGTATTACTTGGAACGACAGTAAATGGAATACGCTCTTTGGCACATCTTGCCATCAATTCAGGATTTTCAATAACGGTATAGCCATGATCAATACGCTCAAGATTGATGAGATCAATGCCTGTTTCGACATTACGCCAATGAAGACCAAATTCAGAGCAATGCCCAGTTAATCGATAGCTATTTTCTTGAGCTAATCTATATGCCTTCCAAAACTTTTCAATCGGGGCATTATCTTCACGATAATCGATGCCAATTCCAAGAACGCGTTCATGTGGGAAATCAATCATCCACTCTACCATTTCAACGGCATCTTCTGGTGGTTTTTCACGATTAATAGAAGGGATAAGGTAAGCGCTAATATTCCACTCTTTCTCGGCTGTCTCAAAGACCTTCGCAAGCGCTAGCGTCACTTCTTTATAAGGGAGGTCGGTATCATTAGGATTCCAGAAGAACTCAACATAACGTACACCTGTATTTTTAGCATCTTCTAATATTTCATAAGCGACACGTTCATAATCGGCTGTTTCTCTTAAGAGCGGGTAGAGATAATTAAGCGCGGCAATACCGCCTTTCATTACTTCATTTTCATGCGCAAAAGCACGATAGTATGATTTTGCATCTTTTTCAGAGATAGGTTCCTCATATTTCGCGGCTAAATCAAGCATTGTTTGCATTCTAACACCGCCTAAAAGATGATAGTGCAATTCAGCTTTGGGCATTAAGCGGAGGAAATCTGAAAGTGTTAAATCTTTACTCATTGTAAAACCTTCGAAATAAAAGATAGGAGGTGCTTTCCATTATAAAGCCTAATGTCTTGCGTTGTTACAAAAAAACATTCAAGCAATTCATAAAATGATAAATCTTGATCGTATTTGCTGTTAAAAATTGAGTGTGATATATCTAATTTCTTAATCAATTTTTTAGAGTCATTGTAAGTTTTTATCAAGATAGACTGCCGGGACATTTTAGGTTTGTACTTCAAATACTAAGATAAGCATTAAAGACAGCATCATAAGAAAGATAATCGGATAAAAACCCAAGATGATGGCGGGGGAATGCACTATGAGTGCAAATGTAAAAGTAGAGGCAAAAAAGAATAGGTTATTAAATACCTTAGAGTGGCTAGGCAATGCGCTACCACATCCTGTTGTACTGTTTGTAATTTTAATTGCTTTAATTTTAGTAGGATCTGCTGTCGGATCCTATTTTGGTTTAAGCGTGGAAGATCCAAGACCAGAGGGCGCGCCTGGGCGTGTGGCGGGTGGTGTGATTCATGTTGTGAATCTGCTTAACGCTGATGGTATTCGTCGTATTTTAGAAAATGTTGTTACAAACTTTACGGGCTTTACACCGCTTGGTACGGTTTTAGTGGCGATGCTTGGTGTCGGAATTGCAGATAGTGCCGGCCTCTTCTCAGCAGGAATGCGTTTAGTTGTTTTAAAAGCACCGATCAAATTCACAACACCCGCAATCGTGTTTGCCGGGATTATGTCCAATACAGCAGGTGAATTAGGTTATGTTGTATTAATTCCATTATCGGCGGTGATTTTCCACTCGATCGGACGAAATCCACTCGCGGGATTAGCCGCAGCGTTTGCCGGCGTTTCAGGCGGGTATTCAGCCAACCTGTTATTAGGAACAGTTGATCCGCTTCTTTCAGGAATTACACAGGAAGCTGCGCGTATTATTGATCCGACTTATATCGTTGGGGCTGAAGCGAACTGGTACTTCATGGCATTTAGTACATTCTTGATCACATTGTTAGGTTGGTATGTGACAGATAGAATCGTAGAACCGCAACTTGGTACTTACAATAGTAGTGAGATGAGCGATGAAGAAGATAATGTGAAGCTTTCGGCAGTTGTAACGCCACTTGAGAAGAAAGGATTAATCTGGGCGGGGCTTTCGTTTGTAGCGCTCGCTGTAATTGTTGCCTTCATGGTTATTCCTGAAAATGGAATTTTAAGAAACCAGACAACAGGGGAAGTTGCTAACTCACCATTCTTCCGTTCAATTGTTATCTTTATCTTTATCTTCTTTGCAGTGCCGGGAATTGTTTACGGCTTAATCGTGAAGCAGTTTAGAAATGATAAAGATGTGATTAACTCGATGGCGAATTCGATGAGTACAATGGGCCTTTATCTTGTAATCGTCTTCTTTGCAGCGCAGTTTATCGCTTTCTTTAGCTGGACGAATATCGGGCAAATTCTTGTTGTTCACGGCGCTAACTTCTTAACAAGCATTGAGATTAATAGTATTGTGCTCTTTATCGGATTTATCCTTATCTGTGCATTATTGAATATTATGATGAGTTCAGCATCAGCACAGTGGGCTGTAACAGCTCCGATCTTTGTACCGATGCTAATGCTTGCAGGTTATGCACCAGAAACAATTCAGGCGGCTTATAGAATTGGAGATTCGGTCACGAATATCATTACGCCGATGATGAGCTACTTCGCATTAGTTGTAGCAATTGCATTGAAGTATAGAAGAGATGCCGGAATTGGTACGATTCTCTCAATGATGGTGCCTTACTCAGTCGTATTTATGATCTTCTGGATCGCAGCATTCTGTATTTGGGTATTCGTATTAGGAATTCCTGTTGGACCTGGTTCAGCGATCTACTTCACGCCATAATTAATAGTGAGTTGTGATGTGATAAAGAAACGCCTCAGAGAGTGAATTTCTGAGGCGTTTTGTATTTTATTTTGTATTTTCTTTGTTATAGAATTTTGTACTTCTTATAGAAGATCAGTATCGTAATCGAATGCTAAGAAAGCATCAGAGCCTTCGGTATCAAGCATGCTACGAAGCTCGGTGCCAACTTTTACATGCTCAGGGTGAACGAGATATTCATCACGTTCTTGTGCGGTATCAAATTCCATGTAAAAAGCATAATCAAAGCCTTTATGACGTTCCGCAGCACCATTATATTTTCCGTAGTCGAAAGACTTCATTGCTGGAAGAATGCTCTCTAACGCACCAATTTTATCGAAAATCGTACGAATTTGCTCGATTGAAATCTCTTTTTTGAATCTTACAAGGACTATGTGTTTAATCATCTGTCTTTCCTAGGTATTTTGGGTGAATTTTCTTGATATGTCATATATGAGTACGAAGATGAATCGTATGAATCTCTGCTGTTATCAAGATAACGTATTTTAAAAGTCTTTCCTAGCGAAAGAAAACCCGCCGGAGCGGGTTTGGAATTGTGTTGATGAAAGTGAGTCCTTTATTAGCTTTTTTTGGCTCAATCTCAAGCTAGTTTAAGCTGCTTTGGCTTTACTGCCCTTAATGACATAAAGCGGTGCTCGGGCAATTGTGCGATGTCTTTGATGGATCTTAGCGCGATTGTTAATTAAGTTTTGTGCTCGGTAGAGTGCTTCGGTTAAGAGAAGCATCTGCTTGCGCTTCCAAAAAGGCGCTTTTACAAGAAGTGTTTCGACATGGGTAATCTTATTCTGAATAGATTCAGGTGTATAAGCACTATATTCATTCGCAATAGAGAGAACTTTATTGAGACGTGTATCTCTTTTAAAACGCATCTTCTCTTGTTTGCGGTTTTGGATATTCGTAAATAGATTAACTAAATTAGTCATTAACATTTTAAACTCCTTGTAGGCATAATCTAAGATGAAGAGTAAAGGGTTGCCTAAATATGTATTGATGTCATTGTTGTGTTCCTTTGATGTATTTAATATTACATATTTGCAATGATGATTGCAATACATATTTGTAATTTATATTGCTTTGATAGTTATTTATATTTCATGGACTTATAATGAAATATAAAAAAACACCGCTATTAAGCGGTGTTTGGAGTATTGGGGATTTATCGAAATTGTAATACTTATTGCTTTGTTCACATTTTTAGTAGAAATCTAAATGTATTATTCGATCATCAAAACATTTTCCAGTTTAGTCGAGGTGTTCTTAGAACATATCCACCCATTTGCCAATGATCACGCCATTGATAGAAGCATCACCATCAATTTCAATCGGTTTATCGCCCCAATTGGGGTTAAGGGGAATAATATATTTACGGCCATCGGGCTCAATCACTAATTGTTTGAAGGTTGCACTATTGCTTCCTTCAAGTGTGACAATCACACACGATTTATTTTCAGGTGCTCTAGCGGGGTCGACGAAGATGATATCGCCATCTTCAAATGAAGGATTGCCATTGGGATTCAACATACTGACACCTGAAACACGAAGTGCAAATGTGCCAGTACTATGTGGCGCAGGGCAGGGAACCCATTTAATAAGGTCATCTTGCGGAACTTGTTCAGAATCACTAAAGTGCCCAGCTGCTACCCATGAAATCACAGGAATCATCCCTTTCGTACTGGTGGGCATCATTGAAATATCCGCATCTTCAACTTGCTCTAAATACATATTCGGCATTTCAGCAAGCTGTTCAATGGATCTTGCTTTACGTTCCCCAAAAACACGGCGACCGTTGATGAGCGCAGAGAGTTCCCCTTGGTTCATGCCAGTCTTTTCAATAAAGGCAGCTTGTTTGCCTCCATAATATTCATCGATCCATGCCTTTAGGTTTTCAGCACGAATCCTTGTTGTCTCTTTCATTTATTCACCTCACTTTAGATCATAAATGTAAATTATATAAATGCATTGGTCAATGCATTGCATAAACATAATGTCGTTTGACGCTAGATTTATAGCGACTTATACACGATTTATGGCTGTCATAATAGAATTATTCGCTGACTAAAAATCACTTTCCACAGCGCCTTCAGGAATCGAACCATATCGTGCAAGCACTTCTAAACTGCCGTAATCCCCTGTCGATTCATCATATTCTTGAGAAATAGCAATCACACCAGCGCGAATCTCAGAAAATCGCTCAGCCCTTCTAATCGCATCTTCAGGGCTATTACATTGAATAGGTGTATCAGAAATAAGTTGCGAGCCTTGTTGGATAAAGGCTTGAACAATATAGGTCGTTTTCATAGAAACCCCAATCGAGTGACAAAATGTGTATATTACATATTTATAATAGTTTGTAATATAGCATTGAATAGGGTGCTAATGAAAGGGTT
>CAZPIQ010000007.1:0-26812 GCA_964586665.1 uncultured Ignatzschineria sp.
CTAAACTTTGGAACGTCACGTGTGTTATTAGATAAAGCGATTAAGTTGATTAAGGCATCTTTGATATAACTTTCAATGATGGTTGACTAGTTAATAAGCTAACTGATTTTTAGTTTCAAAACTCTTTTCTTATTTTAGGAAAAGAGTTTTTTTATGGCTTAAATACTAATCTCCTCATTACGAAAGTTGGATAAAATACGATATTAATCAATGTGTTGTATGGTTATTGAGAATAGATAATTTTCCTTTACAACTATTACATAATTAGAAACAACTTTAGATTTTAAGGTGTTATCTTATCCATTATCTACTTAATGTTATCGCTTTTTTATCTTTTGGTTGGGTCATTAATGGTTATATATAAGTTGGGATATTCCTTCTCTTGATGATTCTTAAAATGATAATGCATTTGTAGAAGTAGATAGGGTCTTATTGTTTTTTATCACTATCAAAATTCAGTAAGGCATCCATATTTAATTTGCGAGAAATTTTTTAATGATGCTCATTGCCGGCATGCTTTATAAGGATAGGGCAGAAGAGAAATTAGGGGAGACAATATGAATATTCAAAGTATCCAATCGAATACAGATAAGAATTATCATGAAGCCTATATTGGTGAGCTAGGTTATTATTCTGAACCAGAGACTAAAGGTGATAAAGGGGTTGCCATCTCAGAGGTTGAGGGTGATTTAACGACAGAGCTTGATGAGTTTGAAAGGATTTTAGCTAATAGCAAAAATGAATATGATCACTCTCAAAACCTATTATATCGCTACTATGCTGAGGTTGGAAAATATCCACTTTTAACAGCTGATGAAGAACTCTATTACGGTAGTTTAGCGCGAGATGGGGATCAATCGGCGATTCATAAAATGATGCAAGGGAATCTCCGACTTGTCATTATGTTTGCGCAACGCTATGAGAACCGTGGTGTTGAGTTGCATGATCTTATTTCTGAGGGTAATCTCGGGCTTCACCACGCAATTGGAAAGTTTGAACCGGAGCGAGGACTACGCTTCTCGACCTACAGTGCTTGGTGGATTCGTTATTACTTAGATACAGCTGTTATGAATCAAGGACGAACAGTGCGAGTACCGATTCATATCAACAAAGCGATCGCTAAACTCAATAGAGCAGGTCGAGAGTTAATGCAAAGCTTAAAGCGTGAAGCGACAGTTGCCGAGCTCTCAGAGGCAACTGATATGACCATTTTTGAAGTAATGGAGTTAATGGCGCATCATAAATCATCTGTATCATTAGATGGAATGCTGACGAGTGATAGCGACAGTGATTTTTATCATATATTCGCCGATGAAGAGGCTTCTAACGCGGTAACAAATGTCGTAGCTACTGATAAGCAAGAGATATTGATGCAAGCACTAGAGTCATTAGATGAAAAAGAGCTTGAGGTTATTTCATATCGTTTTGGCGTGAATGGCAAAAGCCAGAAGACGTTAGATGAAACAGGTGCAGAAATGGATCTTACTCGGGATCAAGTGCGTTATGCTCAGATGAAGGCTCTTACCAAAATGCGTGACTTGTTGACAGCACGTTCCATTGAGATAGATGATTTATTATTGCTGTAAATAATTTCTTGATTGCTAGTGTACAATAGGCACAGATAAGAATTTGATGTACCTCTATTGTTCTATTGTTCTATTGTTTGAATACGAATAGATGAATATGAATAGGGCCATCAAAGATGAAATATCCCAGGTTGAGATTTATATGCCGTTTTAATGGGTATTTAATTTTGTTCAAAATGAATGGCGAAAAAGAGCGGGTTCTTTAATACTTGAAATTTTAGAATTTACCCCCACCTATTTTAATAAGGCTTGAGTTGAACGTTAAACGTGTATTTATTCCATGTACCAGAAATGGAGTAATCGTGTTATACTGATCTGCTTGAAAAAGCGGCTAGACTCTTTTTATCCGTGTACTTATTAATTGAGGGTGTCATTCTAAATTATGAGCAATCAGTCAGATCAAAAAAAACAAGATCAGCTTAAAAAAGAACAAATTAAAAAGCTTATCGCTTATGGTAAAGAACAGGGATATCTTACTTTTACGGAAGTGAATGATCATCTTCCAAAAGGCATGGTTGATCCTGAGCAGATCGAAAGTATCATCGGCATGATCGAAGATATGGGGATTACTGTTCATGAAGAAGCGCCCGATGAAGATACCTTAATGCTCAGTGAGAACGTTGATGGTGATGATGCCGTTGAGGAAGCTGCTGAAGTTCTTGCAAACATTGATGATGAAGAGATCGGTCGAACAACGGATCCTGTTCGTATGTATATGCGAGAAATGGGAACCGTTGATCTTTTAACGCGAGAAGAAGAGAAACAGATTGCTATCCGTATTGAGGAAGGTCTTCACTCCTCCTTAAACTCTTTAGCGCTCTATATTCCTGCGACTTATCATTTGATTGATTCTTATCATCTTGCGATGAAGGAAGAAGGTCGCATTACAGACTTAGTGCTTGGCTTTATTGATCCTAATGCTCTGCTTGAGGCAGAAGAGAAAGAGGATGAAGAAGTTGAAGTTGAAGATAATGCCAATGGCCCAGATCCTGAGATTCTAGAGGCTAAAATTGTTGAGCTTCAAGCGATTGTCGATAAACTGAATGCGCTTAAAGAGAAAGAGGGCGCAACTAGTAAATCAGATAAAATTAAAGAAGTACGTGCGAGTCTTCGTGAGAAATTCATGGAGTTCCAGTTGGCACCGAAATTCCAGCTCGAGATGTATGACAAGCTTCGTGAAACGATTGATCGTATTCGTCCGCTTGAGCGTAAAATTATGCAGATCTGTATTACGAAAGCAAAAATGCCTCGTACAGAGTTCTTAAAATCATTCCCAAGAAATGAAGCAAATAAAGATGTCTTTAAAGACGATATCTTTAAACGTAAAGCAAAATATGTGGAAGCGCTTGTGGCGTATGATAAGCATATTTATGAGTATCAAGATCGTTTAGCGAAGATTGAAACAGAAACTGACTTAACGATCTATGAGATCAAAGAGATCAATCGTCAAATTTCAATCGGTGAAGCGCAAGCACGTCGTGCAAAACGTGAAATGATCGAAGCGAACTTACGTCTTGTAATTTCGATTGCGAAAAAATATACAAACCGTGGTCTTCAATTCCTTGATCTTATTCAGGAAGGAAACATTGGTTTAATGAAGGCGGTTGATAAGTTTGAATATCGCCGTGGTTATAAATTCTCAACCTATGCAACATGGTGGATTCGTCAGGCAATCACGCGTTCAATCGCGGACCAAGCTAGAACCATTCGTATTCCTGTGCATATGATTGAAACGATTAATAAACTTAATCGTATTTCCCGCCAGCTCCTTCAAGAGTTTGGACGTGAAGCAACACCTGAAGAAATCGCTGAAGCAATGGGTGAAACAGAAGAGCGTGTTCGTCGTGTGTTGAAGATTGCACGTGAACCTGTTTCGATGGAAACGCCGGTAGGTGATGATGAGGATTCCAGCTTAGGCGACTTCATTGAAGACGTTTATGCGGTATCGCCGATCGATTCAGCAACGGATGAAGGCTTAAATGATGCTACTCGTGAAGTATTAGATACATTAACAGCTCGTGAAGCAAAAGTACTTCGTATGCGTTTTGGTATCGATATGAATACGGATCATACGCTTGAAGAAGTTGGTAAACAGTTTGATGTTACACGTGAGCGTATTCGTCAGATCGAAGCAAAAGCACTTCGTAAACTTCGCCATCCGAATCGTTCAGAGAGCCTTAAGAGCTTCTTAGATGTTGATTAAGGATGCATTGATATTGAATAAGATATGATGAAATCCCCGAGCTAAACCATTTTGGCTCGGGGATTTTTGTTTAAGTTTGAGTTTAGGTTTAAGTCTGGATTTAAGTCAAGCATTGATGTCAATGCGTTAGAAGAGATTAAGTATGAAGATAGAACAATTCTCCGTAGCCCCGATGTTAGATTGGACAGATCGTCATTGCCGTTATTTTTACAGGGTGATGAGTGAAAAAACGATGCTTTATAGTGAGATGGTCACAACAGGAGCGATTTTACATGGTGATCAAGATCGTCATCTCTATTTTGAAGAGAAAGGACCTGTAGCGCTTCAATTAGGTGGATCAGACCCTACGGATTTAGCTAAGTCTGCCAAAATTGGTGAGAGTTATGGTTATACAGAGATTAATCTGAATTGTGGTTGTCCTTCAGATCGTGTACAAAAAGGTCGATTTGGTGCCTGTTTAATGGAAGAGCCGGAGCTTGTTGCTGATTGTTATCAGGCAATGAGCGAAGCGACGAATTTACCAGTTTCCATTAAAACGCGTATCGGGATTGATGATGAGGAGAGTTATGCCTTTTTAGCGCGCTTTATCGATGCTGTTTCGGCAAGAGGTTGTGATCATTTTGTGCTTCATGCGCGTAAAGCTTGGTTGTCTGGATTATCCCCGAAAGAAAATCGCGATATTCCACCGCTGAATTACGAGCGAGTCTTTGAGATTAAACGTAATTATCCGAAGCTCAATATCGGTATTAATGGTGGTGTTAAGACAATTGCTGAATCAAAATCACTGCTTGAAAAAGTCGATAGTGTCATGGTCGGTCGATCCATTTACCACGATCCTTATCAGCTGAGTACGGTTGATGAAATGCTTTTTGGTGAAGAGGGTGTGACCCCCAAAACGCGATTAGAAGTGATCATGGCAATGGAGCCCTATATCACAAAGCATATCAATAATGGTGGGCGATTGAATCACATTGGTCGGCATATGCTAGGCCTTTTCCATGAAGTACCAAGAAGCCGACTTTGGCGCCGTCATTTGAGTGAAGAGATGCATAAAGAAGGTGCGGATTTCCAAACATTATTAGATGCTTATCATAAAATGATGAGAACAATTGAAGATTAATATGAAGCTAATACAAAGCTGATATGAAGTACGAAAAAATTACTTTCAGTATATGACTTTAGTGTAATAAACTAACAATATTGTTCGCCAAAGTGGTTGAAGAAGTTAGAGTGATTTGAGCAAGTAGAGCCATTAACGAATTTAAAATAGAGAGAGTAGCAGGCTACTTTCGATTAAAAATAAAAGGACATTCATGAAGAAGACAATTATTGCTTATGCGCTACCGCTTCTGTTTGCGGTAAATCTTAGTGAAGCAGCGCCGGTTGCGTTATTTGAGAAAGACTATGAAAATATTGCGAAAGCAGTGACTAATGGTTCGATGATGCCTGAATTTGAAGGGCAGATTATTGAGATTGAAGCTCTTGAGAAGAGCGATAATGTCGCTGAGTTTAATACTCATTACGAAGTCATCTTTAATGATCAAGAGGCACTTAAACTTACTGAAAAAGGGGAAGTGGTCTTTACAAATTATGCGGAAGATAAAGGTGTTGCAACGATTATTTCAACGATTGATCTTTTGATTGATAAGAATGAAGAGGGCGTTAATAAAGAACTCTTCCGTGTTGATGGCATTAAAGGTCAAAGTCAGATCGATCGTGAGAATAGACAATACAAGGGCGCAGCGCAGTTTCCAAAAATGGCACTCACAAACCCAGACCCTGACAAAAAAGGAATTATCTCAATTGAGGGTTTAACTGTTGATGGTACCTATGGTTTCAATGATGATTTTACAAAGATAAAAACCGTTAATAGCGTGACAAAATCAGGTTCTATTGTTGTTGATATTGATGATCAGAAAAATCATGCAAAAATTCTAGCAGATAGTAGTTCGATTGTTTCGCAAGTTGATAATGCCGGTAAAGTGCAAAAGATGTTATTTGAGATCATTGCTCCGAAGATCTTCAATGCCGAAAGCGGGATGCCTTTTAATGAGCTGACTTTTGATAAGATCTCTTATGAGGCGGGTGCGAATGTGGGTGATAAAGGCCCAACGATTTATGGGGATTTTGCACTTAAAAACTTTATTCTTAAATTAGCCAATTCAGATCATCAAGGTTTACTTGGGGATTTCTCTTTAGATGTGCAGTTAACAGGATTAACAGAAGATCTCTTTGAGAAGTTAGAGGATCTTTCTGTTTCAAATATGAATCCTTTAGAAGAGGGTTCTATTCAAGAGGTCTTTAATTTACAAGAATATGCAGTACCAGGTAGTGCAATTCAGGTGGGATTGAAAGGGGACCTAGCGGGTAAAGGCACAGAGAATATGGTGCGCATTGTACCGAATACCGCTTTGATCGAGGTGTTAACTTCATTAGATTTAGAAGATCCTGAAGCACTCAATCAACAATTTGAAGGGTTAACATTCTTCCAATTTGTGAATCAATATATTGATGAGATTGATATCGATCTTGCCGCTAAAAGTGATTATATCCGTGAAATGGGGGCGCATATTATCTTTGCGCAAGGCGAGCATACTAGTATAGAGAGTGCACGTGCTGAGATGAAAGAAGCTTATCAGCAATTCATGTTTGTGGCGGCGATGATTAATGCGGAAACGCCGATTATCGAATTTGTTGGTAATGGTATTCATGTGAACATTCAATACAAGAACAATGTTTGGTATGTGAATGGAAAAGAGACAGATTTAGAGCTGATCGCTTCTCTCTTTGGTTAATTTATCGCAGAATGATCTCTTCAATCTGTTAAAATATCCCAAGAGATATTAAAGGCATTAAAGATCAAGAAGGGAGGCCAATGTCTCCCTTCTTTTATGTACTGTAGAATTATTGTATGTAGAAGTTTGCAGTAATAAGTAGTCGTACAAAAGTAGTCATACATTTAAAGGTAAGGAATAAGATGAAAGCAACAATTCAAAATGATGTAAAAGATGCAATGCGTGCCAAAGATCGTGAAAAAGTGACAACATTACGTTCGATCTTAGCGGAAGTACAAGAAGCAGAATTACAAAAAAGAGGTGTTGAATTAACAGAAGAAGATTACCTCGTAATCTTAAACAGAATGGTGAATCAACGCCGTGAGTCGATCGATCAGTTTAAAAAAGCAGATCGTGCAGATTTAGTTGAAAAAGAAGAATCTGAGCTTAAGCACATCATGCCATACCTTCCAGCACAGCTCTCAGAAGCTGAGATCATTGCGATTATTGATGCTGCGATGACAAGTTTAGAAGTGAAAGATATGAGCGGTATGGGTAAACTCATGAATGCTATTCGTCCTGAATTATTGGGTAAAGCGGATATGTCTGCTGTGAGTGCAATCATCAAAAGTCGTTTAAGCTAATTGCCTTGAGGTTTTGATGAGTATTGAAGGGTGATCATCATGTGATTGCCCTTTCTTAAATAGGGGGTTTAACCATCAATTGATGGATGAGCCTATTGTGATTTCGAGATAGGAAGATTAAGCGTAGATGAGTCGAGGTAAAGGGTTTATCCCGCGAGAGTTTATTGATCAATTAATTGCACGGGCAGATATCGTCAGCGTGATCAATCAACGCGTGCCTCTGAAGAGAGCTGGGAGTAATTATAAAGCTTGTTGCCCTTTTCATGATGAGAAGAGTCCATCATTTACGGTGAGTGAGCCTAAGCAGTTTTATTACTGTTTTGGCTGTAATGCGAGCGGTAGTGTTTTAGATTTTTTAATGAATTATGAGCGTCTTGAGTTTATTGAGGCGGTTGAAGCGCTTGCACAGATCGAAGGAATGGAAGTTCCGTATGAGAATCGTAGTCGAAAATCAGAAGCTACGATTAAACGTCAAAAGAATCTGCTTGAAGTGATGAATATGGCAGAGGCCTTTTATCGTCAGCAGCTCCGTATTGCACCTGATAAAGATCGTGCTGTGGAATACCTCCAAAAGCGTGGTATTAGTGGTGATGATGCGAAGAAGTTTGGTATCGGTTTTGCGCCTGAGAGCTGGAATGCGCTCATGGCAGAGCTTACAAAACACCAAGTGCCGGAAGCAGAGCTTTTGGAAGCAGGTCTTTTAAGTGAGTCCGATAATCAAAGACGATATGATCGGTTCCGAGATCGTATTATGTTCCCGATTCGTAATCGAAAAGGCGAGACGATCGGTTTTGGGGGGCGAATTTTAGATCAAGGCGAACCCAAATATTTGAACTCGCCAGAAACTCCGATTTTTAAAAAGGGAGAAGAGGTTTACGGCCTCTACGAGCTACGTAAGTATACGAAAGATTACGAGGAGATTATCGTTGTCGAAGGGTATATGGATGTGGTAATGCTTTCACATTATGGTATTGGTAATGCGGTTGCAACGCTTGGAACGGCCATTGGTCGCCGGCAGATTGAATTGTTGCTTCGTTATACCTCTCGTATCGTTTTCTGTTTTGATGGCGATAGAGCGGGAAGGGGCGCTGCGCATAAAGCGATGGATGAATCCTTCCCGGTGCTAAGTGCCGGCAAAGAGATCGCATTTCTATTCTTACCTGAGGGTGAAGATCCTGATAGTTATGTCAAAGAGAATGGTAAAGAGGCCTTTTTGGAACTCACGAAAACCGCATCTCCTCTTTCACAGTTCTTGTTTGAAGCTGCGGAAAGTGAAGTGAATATGGGATCATTTGAAGGTCGTTCGCAGTTCTTGGAAATTGCCGGCGAAAAGATTAATGGGATGCGAGATATTCCATTGAGAGACTTTTTACGTGCAGAGCTTGGTCGCCGGGCAAATCTTGCAGATAATTTGCTAAACCGTTATGTGCGTGAAGGGCAAAATACTCAGCAGAATCGCCATAATAGCGGTGCTGGTGGTCAATCGTTAGTTGAACGGATTATCATTATTATTTTAACGAACCCAGCATTAGTACGGGAGCTTCAAGGAATTCATTTCTTGCTTGAGAGTGATGATCGTCAGCAAAATGTACTCTATGAAATCATTACAGTTTTAAAAGATTATCCAGAGATTACAACTGCTGCGCAGTTATTGCGTCACTTTGAAGAAGAGTCGTGGGGAAGATGGCTTCGTAACTTAGCAGTGCAGGAATTATTGATTGCAGATGAGCTTCAAGAGAATGAATTGAAAGATCTTTTAAAGCAATTAGCGAAAGGTGAATCGCCTTTGAAGAAGGTACTTTCGAAGTTACAAAATAATGAGCCTTTAACGGAAGATGAACTCCGATTATTGCGAAAACCATCGGGGCTTAGCTAGCATGGCTTTCTAAAAGAACCTATAGAAAATTGTTTTGTATAGATCCCAAAAAAGAAGCGTATCAGATTTAAAGTCTGATACGCTTCTTTTTAATTGTGTTGATATGATCGTTATCGAATTTTTATTAATACTCTAACTCTAACTCTAACTCTAACTTTATCTTATCGCACGTGTTTCTCTTGATTTTACAATGAAGGACGAAGGTGTGATAACCAGCGCTTTTCGCAGTAACGGAAGAAGATCACTAAGATAAAGGTCAAAATAAGATATACAGCCGCCGCAATTAAGAACGGAATAAAAGGTGAATAGGTAATGCTATACACTTTTCTTGCCCAGCCTAAGATATCAACGAGGGTAATCACTGAAGCTTGGGCAGTTCCATGAAGCATGAAGATTACTTCATTGCTATAAGCAGGAAGTGCACGTCTAAAACCAGATGGGAAGATGATGCGTCTAAAGAGCGTAAACTTACTCATTCCAAATGCGATACCGGCTTCAATCTCGCCTTTTGGTGTGTGTTTCAGTGCGCCTTTAAAGATCTCGATCGTATATGCGCAAGTATTGAGCGTAAATGCAATTAAGGCACATTTATAAGCATCTGTTAAAACATCTGTCCAAAGCCAACCGCTATTGCGAACTGCTTCAAATTGTCCAAGCCCAAAGTAGATGAGGTAAATTTGCACCAATAATGGCGTTCCTCGAAATACGTAACTAAACAACTCAATCGGTGTGCTGATGAGTCGATTTTTAGAGAGCGCAAAGATCGAAAGTGGTACTGCTAATACAAGGCCTAATAAGGAAGCGATCACAGTGAGCTTAATGGTCATCCAGATTGCCGGTAGAAGGTCTGGCAGTTCTGGTGAAATTGTCTCCCATGCAGATATGATGGATTCAATCATAGAGACACCTCGTTGCTAAATCCGGTACTGTAGTGACGTTCAAGATATTTGATAATCACGATAGAGACCGTTGTTAGAAGGAGGAAGCCTAATGCAGTAACCATGTAGAAGTCAAAGGAGAGTCTTGTGGCTTTTCCGGCATTATTAGCAATAAAGACAAGATCGTGTAGACCGATCAAGGAGACAAGCGCAGTAGTTTTGAGCATGACAAGCCAGTTGTTACTAAGGCCTGGCAGTGCAAAACGCATTGCTTGAGGGAAGATTACTCTGCGATAGAAATATGCTTTTGGCATACCAAGCGCAATGCAGGACTCAAACTGCCCACGTGGAACTGTCATTAGCGCACCTCTAAATGTTTCAGAGATAAATGCCCCAAATATGAGACCAATCGTAATAACCCCAGAAACAAAGGGGTTGAGGAAGATCGGGTTAAGCCCTACAGAATCTGTGAGCGTGTTCATCAGTTCTTGTAATCCGTAGAAGATTAGAAAGATCAGAACAATATCAGGGATTCCACGGATAATCGTGGTGTAGGTTTTTGATAAATAGCGAAGAGAGCGACGCTTACTAAAAGAGAGTAGCGCAGAGCCAAGCCCTAGCGCAACCGCAATAAAGAAGGAGAGTACGCCTAATGCTATGGTAATGAAAAACCCCTCAAGGAGCGAGGGGCCGTATTTAATTATCTCACTCAAACTTATGCTCCAAAGCTATCTTTTAGCTCGACGACTCTATTAAAGACGAGACCATCTGATTTAGAGTCTTTCGCATAGTAGCCAATTCTCTCAAATTGATAGGCTTGCTCAATAGGTGCATCTTTGAGTGCAGGCTCACCTTTACCCTGAATAATGGTAAGAGAATCATGATTGAAGTAATCCATGAGCTCTCCCGGCATTGCTTGCGGGTTTTTCTCAGTGAAGAGCACATCATAGTTGTTAATTGTGATATCGATAGCATCTTTCGCATTGACCCACTGAATTACGCCGCGAGCTTTAACACCTTCAACGTTTTTACCAAGTGATCCTGGCACAATCTCCGCGATGATTTCAACGATTTCGCCATTCTCATCAGTTTTCATTTCAGTCGCTTTGATGATGTAAGCGCCACGAAGACGTACATAACCATCAAGTACTAAACGTTTGAAGTGCTTGTTTGCTGATTCTTGGAAGTCTGCTTTATCAATGTAGAGTTCATTGCTGAAAGTCACTTGGCGCGTACCGCGAGTGTCATTTTGTGGATGATTTGCGATCTCAAGCACTTCATCCGCAGAAAGATTAGTGATAGTCACTTTTAAGGGATCTAATACAGCCATGCGGCGATCTGCCATCTCATTTAAGACATCACGCATTGATTGGCTGAGTTGTTGAAGCTCAATCATGTTTTCAGATTTTGTAACGCCAATACGCTCACAGAAGAGATGAAGCGCTTCAGGAGGACAGCCACGACGACGAAGACCTGAAATGGTCGGCATACGCGGATCGTTCCAACCATCAACAAGTTTATTCGCAACAAGTTGTGTAAGAAGGCGTTTTGACATTACGTTATATTCAATATTGAGTCTTGAGAACTCATATTGATGCGGTGCATGTGGCATATCCGCATTGGCAACACACCAATCATAAAGTGGGCGATGATCTTCAAATTCAAGCGTACAGATTGAATGTGTAATACCTTCGATCGCATCACTAAGAGCATGTGCAAAGTCATACATTGGATAGATACACCATTTATCACCTGTTTGGTGGTGAGTTTCATGGCGAATACGGTAGAGCGCAGGATCACGAAGATTCATGTTTGGCGCTGCCATATCAATTTTTGCACGAAGTACTTTCTCGCCGTCTTTAAATTCACCAGCACGCATACGAGCGAAAAGATCTAAGTTCTCTTCAATTGTGCGCTCGCGGAAAGGAGAGTTTTGACCAGGTTCTGTCAATGTACCACGCATTTCGCGGATCTCTTCTGCGCTACTGTCATCTACGTAAGCAAGACCTTTCTTGATTAGGTGGATCGCAGCATCATAGAATTTTTCGAAGTAATCAGACGCATAGAAGAGGTCATCCCATTTAAAGCCTAACCATTCAACGTCTTTTTTGATCGCATCTACATATTCGATCTCTTCTTTTGTTGGATTCGTATCATCGAAACGAAGGTTACAACGACCGCCGTAATCTTTCGCGATACCAAAGTTAAGGCAGATAGATTTTGCATGCCCTATGTGTAGATAGCCATTCGGCTCCGGTGGGAAACGCGTATGAATATCAGAGGGACTCTGGTATTTTCCGCTCTCTAAATCTTTATCGATAATTTGACGAATAAAGTTAGTGCGAACAATATTTTCAGACATAATTCTAATAGCCTTCTATTTGTAAATAATAGTGGAGTAAATAGCTAGGATAGTAGCATATTTACCACCACTTTTCGATTTTTATAACGTCTATTCCTTAGCCGAATTCTCTAAGGCTTTCGTGATCTGATCAACGTTATGTTTAAAGAGCCCTATATAATCATTTGCCGGCGGTGTTTTAGTCAGTGCATCTGAATAGAGAATGCCACCATCTTCTAGTTTAAGATCGCTTGCAAGCGTTGTGATAAAGCGAGAAGGTGCAATGTTTTCGCTGAAAATAGCCTTAATATTCTCATCTTTAACAAGCGTATAGAGCTCAGACATCTTTTTCGCAGAAGGCTCGGCAAGTGGATTGATGTTAGATACTGCTACAAAGTTTAAATCATATGCTTTTGCAAGATATGCAAAGCTATTATGAAGCACCATTAATTTGCCATTTGTATCCACTGTTTTAAAGATATGTGTTGCATAGTTATTAAGAGCGATCATCTCTTCTTGATAGCTCTTGAAGTTATTGTCGAAGTAGGGCGCATCTTCAGGAAGTGCAAGCGAAAGACCATTTTTAATATTCTCTGTCATGATGATGACATTCATCGGATTCTGCCAGATGTGTGGATCATATTCACCATGTGCGTGTGTATGATCATGTGAGTCTTCTTCTTTATGATCGATATGTGTTTCATCAGTGCTATGTTGATGGTCGTGATCATGATTGTGGGAATCCTCTTCGTGTGAATGCTCGTCATTAAGCGCAATCAGAGGAACATTACGACTAGTATCAATCACAATCCCTTCATATTTATTCGCTTTAAGAAGACGACTTAACCAAGCGTCAAATTCAACACCATTAAGAACAACGACATCGGCATTTTGAATGGTGATAATGTCTTTTGGGGTGGGTTCGAAGCTATGTGCATCTTGATCTGCGCCAATAATCGAGGTGACATTGATTTTATCTTGACCAATATTTTCAGTGAGATCTTCTAAGATAGAGAAGCTTGTTACAACTGAAATAGGCTCTGCAAAGCTCATTGATAAAGGTAAGAGTAGGGCGCAAGCCGCACTTAATAGTAATTTTTTCATGGTGATCCTCTTTATATTGACAGCTATTTTAAAGGCTTTTGTCTTTTGTAATATCCGTTTTTCTAACTTTGTGGGTTTGATGATGGATTATAGATGATTGAAGATGTTGTAAGAGCTGATGATCGGTCACTTTTTTTGTGGCTCATCCTAATATCATAACGTGTTTGTCAATAGTTTCTTGTCTCTTTACACAAAAAAAGTGAATTTAAATGGTTGGAGGCATAAAAAAGTGTGCGTAGTTTTGCGGTTATAGGATATACTTTGTTTATTAAATGTATATGTTTTGTATACATAGGTCGGGAGAGCTGACGAAATAGTCTGGAGAGATACGATGAAAACAAGAATCACCAAAGTGTTGTTAGTGGGCGCTGCGCTATTAGGGTTAGCGGGTTGCTTCTCTGAAAAAGCTGAAAATGAGATTGTCATGGGCGCATCGCCAGGACCGTATAATGAGCTTTTTGATGCTGCGATTATTCCTATTTTAGAATCGAAAGGGTATACCGTTAAAAATATGGACTTCTCGGCATTAATGGAAGCGAATATCGCAATGACAGAAGGTTCGGTAGATCTCGCAGTATCGCAGCACGCTGGCTATATGAAGGTCTTTAATGAACAGCGTGGTGCTGATCTTATCGCTGTGACAAAAATTCCGACAGTGCCAGCTGGTATTTTTTCTAATAAATACAAATCATTAGAAGATGTCCAAAATGGGATGACGGTATTAATTCCCCAAGATGGTTCAAATGCGGCAAGAGCGTATGGTTTACTTGCGAAAGCAGGTTGGATCACCTTAAAGCCCGGCATTGATCTTATGCAAGCAGGGAAGAAAGATATTCAAGAGAATCCTTTTAATCTTCAGATCAAAGAGATTGATTCAAGCTTAATTCCAAGAGTGCTTGATGATGCTGATTTTGCGGTAATTCCCGGCAGTATTGTTTGGCTTGGTAAGATTGATCCAAGTGATGTGCTATTACAAGAGACATTATTAGAAGATCTCTATCTACAAGTTGTGATTGAGCAAAAAAATCAAAATAGTGAATGGGCAAAGGCTGTAATCGAGGCTTATAATTCGCCGGAATTTAAAGCTTATATGATTGAAAATAATCAGAATAATTACTGGATTTTGCCACCTGAGCTTGAGGCAGTTGAAGCAGCTCAATAAGCATATCGTTATTACGTTAGAAAAACGAGTTCATGAGTACTGGATGAGTGCTGGCATACTGGCATGCGATTAATAAAATTAATGAAAGCATGCCAGTTTTTTTAGTCAAAAATGAAGATGATTAGACAAAATCAGACCTCATTTGGGTTTTAGTCTTCAATTTTGGGTGCAAATCCCTCAGTCACTAGTTGATCTTTAAGGGATCTATTAAAACCAAGATGATTAATCCAGAGAATTTCCTCTGTTTGGCTATTTTTTAGAATCCAACATCGATCCCGCTCCCAAAGGGGGAGATTGGCTTCTTGAAGTAGCTTACGAAGTAGTTGACTCTTATCGCGCATTAAAGGTTGGAATCGCTCGCCACCACTACGCTTTACAAGCTGTAAATCCCCTTCTTTGAATTGCTCCCAAAAGGCTTTGGATGGCGCATTAGGCGCCTCTTCAAAGCAGATCTTGGCAGAAGCTTGAGGTTTAAATGACTCATCTACTGCTTGTTTTGAAGTTTGTCTGTATTTGCGAGAATTGTCTAATTCTCGAAATTCCCGAAGATAGAGTTTCTCTTGGAAGTAATAAATGCCGAAGGATTCGAGTTTAAACTCTGTTTGATGAGTCGGTGTCTCAGCTAGGAAAACGCGAATAAACTCACTCATCTGCTTTTGGCTGAAGATAAGATTATAAGGACGAACCCAATTTTGAAGTAAGTTCTTTTGGCGCTTTTCAGAGAGCATTTTTAGGCTCGGCAAATCAAGTGCTTTCGCTGCGATGAATCCATTTTGATAATGTGTTTGATAGATATTTTCGCGGGAGACTTTATCAAGATCCTCTAGCGCAAGCTCCACTAAAAGATCATCAGCTTCCTGCATAAATTGTGTGACTTGATAAAAAGCTGCCTCATATTTGGGAAATGTTTTTTCCATGGTTTTAAATAGATTGTTGCGGATGATATTACGCTCCATATCATCTGCTTCATGATTGGTATAATCCTCAAGCCATGGGAGATTAAGGTGGGTTGCTGTTTCGTAGAGTGTCTGCTTTGAGATCGAGAGAAAAGGGCGGAAGAGCTCAATGGCGTAAGGGCCGAATTCAACGGTATTAAAGTCTCGCATAGCACCTAAGCCACGAACCCCTGAGCTTCGAAGTAATCGTTGCATCAGTGTTTCTGCTTGGTCTGATCGGTGATGACCAACGCATAAAAGAGAATTCTCCTGCATTGTTTCGCCAAACTTCAGATAACGCATTTCACGGCCGGCAGCTTCTAATCCTTTTGGGTCATGATCTTTGAAATGGGCATCATAGTGATAATGCTGAAATCCATAAAACGCCGCACGTGAACGGGCAAAATTTGCCCATAGATGAGAATAATCACCATGCCAATTATGGTTTACATGAATCGTATAAATCGTGGGTAGTTCTGCTTTAAAGCTATAGAGCCAATGGAGTAAGGTATTTGAGTCAACGCCGGCACTGAGTGCAACATAGAGAGCATCTTTTTGTTGTAGCGTTGATTTATAACGATTGAAAATATCAAAATACCAGTTTGGAAGCATTATGCTAAATCTCCATGCCCTAATGGCAAAGTCGTTCTAAATGAAAATGAGGTAATCGAGGTAGGGTATTATAAGTCCGTACCGATATTGAGATGTAGTCTGACGGTTTCCCCGAGCTCTTTATCAAAGCCGTGTGCAAGATCTAGTTTTACCGTACCAATAGGGGAGTACCAACGTATTCCAGCACCGGCACCATATTTAAGATTTACTTTGTCATTATAGGCATCGCCGGCATCTACGAAAGTCACCATGGCAAAATTAGGCGTTAATTTATGCTCTAACTCGACGCTCATAAAGGTCATTTTTTTACCACCATAAATATCGCCGTTATAACCTTTTACGCCGATTCCATCGAATTTGTAACCACGAACAGTATTGTCACCACCGACATAGAAACGAAGGCTTGGCGGAAGTTTTCTCAGATCCTCATTTTTAATTTTGGTATATCCGAGTCCGCCTCGAAGATTAAAGCGATTACTATCTGTTATCGGAACAAATAGTTGCGTCATAATACTAGCTTGTAAGAAGCTAATGTCAGCGCCCACATTTTTGACTGAACCGCGGATTTTTCCGGCAACTTTTAAGCCGAATCGATTATAAGGAACGATGTCGGCGGTTTTCCATTCGCCAAAGATTGTGGGGACGATCAAGCTACTGGTTTGATTCGAGCCATCAACATCTCTAAATTTATCATATTGATAATGTAGGGAATAGCCAAAGCTATATTTATCACGAAGACGGGTTCGAGAAACACCGGTTAAGTAGGTCGTGTAATCTTTAGTTGAGGTGTCTTCGTAGTTGTAATTCAGATAGATATTGTATTTATCGCGAATAGGGTCCTTGCCTGGAATTTCGTAATTGATCACCCCTTCATGGCGTTTTTGTGCCCAAAGTAGATTTGTGGTCAGTCTGTGTCCGTATTGATTGATATAGTGCCAATCAACGCCGGCCATTGCTTTAATCCCAATATCTGAAGAGTACCCAAATCCAAGCGTTAGAGTTCTCTTTTTTCGGGGTTTAAGATAGATATTTAGTGGCACTATTTTATCTTCATAGTTGATTTGAGGCGCAATCACGACTTCCTCAAAATACCCAGATTCATTGAAGTTAGATTGTAGTTCAATTAACTTCGCATCGCTATATTCACTATATTCCTGCATATTAGCAACAAATCGATCCAGAAATTGATCACTGAAGTAGTCTTGGTGGAAAGTGCTATCTCCAAAGAGATAACGAGGGCCAAGGGTCATTTGCAGATTAACAGAGGCTTCATAGGTAGCGAGGTTGACTAGAAGTTGATGATGTGGGTAAAACGCATCAAAGTAACCCAGTTCAGAAGCTTTGTCTGAAAGTTTACTTTTTGTGGATTCATATTGAGTATGATTGAGAGGGCTTCCTACTTTCATTTTGCTAGAAGTGAGAATTTTCTCAAAAGCACGATACTCTTTTTGTGCATTTTTACTGGGGAGTTCTTTGACTTCTTCAAGATCCGTTATGTCTAACTTAATGGCGCTTATCGGGATCTGTTTGCCGGGATTCACATTATAAGTTGCGATAATTGTATCGGGTTGAAATATGAGATCACCTTTAATATCTGCTTTGTAATAGCCAAAAGGTTGTAGTGCGTTTGCAATTTCACGGGAACCTTCTTCATAGAGCCATTTTATGCGTAGCTCATCGGGAGCTTTTTTATTATTGAGGGCATAAATCTCCGCTGCATTTTGCGCATTTTCGAGCGCTTTCTTATTATCAATCCCTTCAATTTTAACTTCCATTTTCTTTTCGGCAAAAAGGGGCTGAAGAAGAGAGATGCAAAGGAGGGATAAAAGCAGTATGGTTTTTCGCATAAAGTTGCGCCGTTAAACAAGTTAACGGCGAAATCCTTTTCATAATTTTGAAGAAGTGAAATAAGGGTTTCGTATGCTGGTTAGGCTTTGTAGATTATAAGCTTAAATGGACTTGTTTATAAAGTGAAATAGTCATTTTCATGATGATTCAAAATTTCATTTACAAGTATGATAGTGATTTAAGTCTTCAACGATATTCTAATCAATATAATCCATTGATCAGATGCTTATTTCATTCTTCGAGATTGATGTATCTAAATTTGATAAGTGTTGTATTACTCTTCGAGTTTAAATGCATCATGAAGCGTTCTAACGGCTAATTCATGATATTTACTATCAATAATCACAGATACTTTAATCTCAGAAGTCGAGATCATTTTGATGTTGATCTTCTCATTCGCAAGTGCTTTAAACATGAGGCTTGCAACACCAGCGTGTGAACGCATACCGAGACCGACGAGTGAGACTTTAACGATATCTTTATCGCCAAGGACGTTACGTGCACCCATCTCTTTAGCCGTTTTTTCAGTGATTTCCATCGCTTTATCAAAATCAACTTCATTCACGGTAAATGTGAAATCAGTTGTGTCATCTTGAGAGATGTTTTGCACGATCATATCAACTTCGATATTCGCATCACTAATTTGTTCAAGAATATTAAACGCAATTCCTGGTTGATCAGGTACACCGAGTACAGTGATTTTAGCTTCATTTTTACTAGTTGCAACGCCGGAAATAATGGCAGCTTCCATATCAATATCCTTTTCTGTAGTAATAAGAGTTCCTTCGCCACCTTCAACTAATGAAGAGAGAACACGAATGGGAACTTTGTTCTTAGCGGCAAGCTCAACTGAGCGAATTTGGAGGACTTTTGAACCTAAACTTGAGAGCTCTAACATCTCTTCGAATGCGAGTTTATCAAGTTTACGAGCTTTTGGCTCGATACGTGGATCTGTTGTGTAAACGCCATCCACATCTGTAAAGATTTGGCATTCCGTTGCTTTTAAGCTCGCAGCTAAGGCAACTGCGGTTGTGTCTGAACCACCACGGCCGAGCGTTGTGACAGCGCCTGTTGTCGTAACGCCTTGGAATCCTGCAACGACGACAACGTAACCGCTAGCTAAGTCAGCTTCCATGGCAGAAGTATCAATATTTTTAATACGCGCTTTGGTATGGGCTTCATCAGTAATAATGCGCGCTTGATCGCCATTATATGATTTTGCTTTAATGCCCATTGACTCAAGTGCAATACAGAGAAGTGAAATACTCACTTGTTCGCCGGTTGAAACAAGCGCATCCATTTCACGAGGATTCGGGCGCTTGGTAATTGCGTGCGCAAGTTCAAGAAGTCTGTCTGTTTCACCTGACATCGCTGAGAGCACAACGACCATTTGATGGCCTTCGTTGTGATGTTTCTGAATACGGCGTGCTACGTTCAAAATACGTTCAATTGTCGCAACTGAACTGCCACCATATTTTTGTACTAATAGAGTCATTTAATTTATCCTGCCTTATTGTTATCAGTACTGCTTATATAGAGGTCAATCTCAAAAGATTGACATATAAATATTACAAGAAAGCGCTATAAAATCTAGCGCTTTCTTGAATTTCTTATGAACTTATTTTAGAGAACTTTAGAGGAAGATAAAGTTCAGTAAAATATAGACCGGTACTAAGAAGATCAAGGCGATAAACATATAGCCAAAGAATGATGGCATTTTAATGCCTTCTTGCTCAGCCATGGATTTCACCATGAAGTTCGGCGCATTACCAATATAGGTTAACGGGCCTGTAAATACCGTACCCATTGAGATCGCAAGAAGCGTCGCAGGAATACCATTCATTAAGAAGTCCGCAGCCTCTACGCCAACAGGCGCTTGAGCACCCGCCATCTTGAAGAATACAAGGTAGGTTGGAGCATTATCTAAGAACGCAGAGAGGACCGTGGTTACCCAGAAGTAAATGACATTAATCGGTTCGCCTGAATCTGTATGTGTAATATTTACAACCGCACTAAATGCACCATTTTCGCCAGCTTCTAAAATCACAATCACAGGAACAATTGTTAAGAAGATTCCAGAGAAAATTTTGGCAACTTCAATAATCGGGTGCCAGTTGAAATTATTATCTTCACGGATTTTTTTCGAGGTAATCTTAAGTGAAACAATCGTTAAGAAGATAAAGAAGATATCGCGCATGATATTTTCAATATTCACTTGTACGCCAGCAATTTCCCATGAAATTCCCGGAATCCATACGCCTGAGAGGATAATGCCCACAAGTACACCGAGAATAATTAGGAAGTTCTGTTTTCCAACAACAACAACGGTTGTTTTCTCCGTTGGTTTAGCAATATTTTCTTTTTTGAAGTAGTAGCTATCAATGAGGTAGAAAACAGCTAAAAGAATGACTGAGAAGATGAGTACTGGTAAGAACATGTGCTCAAGTGTCCAGAAGAAATCAACACCGTTTAAGAATCCTAAGAAGAGTGGTGGATCACCAAGTGGCGTTAAACCACCCCCAATATTCGCCACCAAGAAGATGAAGAAAATCGGAATATGCATTCTAAATTTACGGTTTTTATTCGCAGAAAGAATCGGGCGAATCAGTAACATCGCAGCACCTGTCGTTCCCATGACTGAAGCAAGGATGGTTCCGATTGCTAAAATAGAGACGTTGAATTTCGGGCTTGCCTGTAGGTTACCTGAGATATGAATACCACCTGATGCTGCAAATAGGACTAATAGTAGCAATATAAAGGGAATATATTCACTTAATAAGGCATGCGCAAATAGATGGGATGCAATGCTAAAGTCATAGATGAACAGGAGCGGAATGAAGAAGAGAAGCGTCCAGCCAAAGACAATTTTCCCATAATGGTTTTCCCAAAGATGTGGGGCAAAGAGCGGGAGAATTGCAATCGATAGAATGATCCCGATAAAAGGAACAGACCAGAGCGGGGATAAGGTTTGACCATCAAAAGAGAGCTCGCTTCCTGCAAGAGCAAGGCCTGGTAGCATGCTGATGCTGAGAATGAAAAATAGGGCTTTACGCATTTTACCTCCAATATTTATTTAGCGTAGTGAATTGAACTTCTGCTCCTAAAAACAATAGAGTGATTGGCTCCTACATCGGTATATTATTTTATGTAATGTTTTTGCGAAAAAATACGCAAAAATCATTTCTAAAATATCATTATGTGATTTTATAGCGACTCTGGCCGATGATCGTTGGATGATTTAAAAATCGTTATACAAAAGTAAAAACCCTTTTTTATAAGTAGTTTTTTAAATGATTCAAAAAATCGCGGTATATATGAGTCATTCTAGAGGGCATAGTCAAGCATGAATATTCTAAACTTCATTAAACTGACCAAAATAGAAAATCCCCCACCTTCATAGAGGTAGATTCTTATCGCAGGTGGTGAGGTAGTGAGTTAATTCAGGATACGAACTAAACTAGTGGCCTTCATTTTTCAAGAGGTTGATTATAGATTGCAAATTGCTACTTTTGGCAGTATCGATCATGCTATGCTATAAACCTTCTTTTAAACAAATTCACAATAGCACAAAATATGAGAAAATTTCAAAAAATCGCCTTGATCCTGAGTAATAAAGAGTCACCAGAGGTGCAACAGGCTGTATTGCGTACTAAAGCTGTGATGGATGATCACGGAGCGACCTATTTTGAAGTCGATAATTATGTGCACCGTAATAAGTTGAATTACCCATCGGAAATAATGACGGCCATTTCAGGCTGTGATCTGATTATTGCATTTGGGGGAGATGGGACTTTTCTAGGGATCGCGCGAAAAGTACATCAGTTTAAGATTCCTGTTTTAGGCGTGAATCTTGGGCGCTTAGGTTTCTTAACGGATGTTGATCAAAAAACACTTCAAACGCATTTATCCGCAATTTTGGAAGGCGATGTGGCGTATGAAGAGCGTTTCTTGTTAAAAGCCTCGATTGATAATCAACTTCGTTCATATGCAATGAATGATGTCGTAATTCATAAAACAGAGCTTTCACGTCTTATCGAAATTGATGTTTATGTGAATGATCATTATCTCTCAACCTATCGTTCAGATGGTTTGATTTTAGCGACGCCAACAGGTTCAACGGCATATTCGCTCTCAACAGGTGGGCCGATTATGTACCCAACATTGCCGGCAATCGTACTTTCGCCGATCTGTCCACATACCTTTAGTCATCGCCCGCTTGTCATTCCAGCGAACTGTAAGATTGATGTGGTCACAAGTGATCGTGAAAAAGCGCCTGTGAATGTGACCTGTGATGGACAAGAACTCTTTACTTTATCGGGGGATGAGCGTTTAACCATTGAGCCTTCAGATAATCTTTTAACGCTACTTCACTCAAAAGATTATCACTACTTCTCAATTTTAAGAGAGAAGCTCAATTGGGGTAATCAGCCGAATATTAGAAGATAGTTTTGTAGATAGAGTGTCGTATTTTTAATGTTTTAATGTTTTTGTATGGCTAGGGCGAATGTTTGCATGTTTGCTAGTATCTCGCGCTAGCATTGGGGAGGCTAGTTGCTTCTTCTTAATTATGGGATTAGATGGAATCTCAAACCTATTTGCTCTCGAATTATAAAAAAACTGTGAGAAAACTGAAGGTGTTCAAATGCCGGTGCACTAGCTTATAAAATGCAGGAAACATGATACCTGACATCAAATGCATCCCATTTTCTACACAAAAATAAAACCCCGCTGAAAAACGGGGTTTTATTTTAGTATTATTTCTGATGAGTGATTAAGACGTATTGTCTTAAAGCACGTTGATCAGTTATTTTGAAACCTGTTGATCAAGTCCTTTGATCTCTTTCAGTTCATCAAAATTATAGGTTTTCTTTGTGGTTCTCTCTAAGATCAGGCAGATAATCGCCGGAATAAATGCCGCAACTAAGAATGATTCAAGGAGATAATCCATTGGGCCTGTTGGTGTTGGGAAGAGATAGAGGCTTGCAATTAAACCAATCACAGTGGCAATAGTCGCTTGTGTACCGGTAACTCTTTTGCTGTAAAGGCCGTAAAAGACAGGGAAGGCGGCTGCTGAGCAAAGAAGGTCGGCCAGTAGGAATAAATATAAAACACTTAATCCTTTTGCGGATGTGTACCAAACCGGAATCGCAAGTAAAATCACAAGCCAGCGAGAGAGCGCCATCAATTGACGGCTTGTTAAATGTGGCATTATGCGTTTAGCATCAACCGCAATTAAGCTACTTACCGCACTAATTGCCGTATCTGCGCTACTCATCACAAGGGCTAAGCCAAGCGGAATTAAGAGAATAATAAACCACAGTGGAAGTGATGATACTAATACACTAAAGAGCGCGACAGAATCATCGCCATCGGGTGTCCATGCCATAAAGGCAAGCCCGAAAAGCCCCATAATGAAGATCACCGGTGCAACAAATACACCGCCCATTAGAAATCCATTTCGCATCGCCTTGTCATTGTGCGCCGCATAGATACGTTGCCAGTTGCCTTGATGGAAAAGCCCTGTTAGTAAAATTGCGACAAAGAAGGTTAAACCTGCTTTGATCCCAACGCTACTTGTCATCTCTAGAAGTTGCGGCGCTGTCTCTTTAAGTTTATCCACGGTGGGCGTAATACCACCGACCGCATTCCAACCGAATACCACGAGAAGGAACAGAAGCGGAATAATGACCAGCATCTGTACTTTATCTGTAAAGATACTCGCGCGAAGCCCACCAAAATAAGTGTAAGAGAGTGTTGCAATTAGAACAATAGCCGCTGTTACCCAAAGTGGAATCGGTGCAATGAGTGTGACAAGTTTTGCCATTGCCGTAATCTCTGCGGTCAGTGAGATAAACATATAGAACATCATAATGATGAGCGTGAGTGCATACATAGGCTTACCAAAGCGTGTAATCACATACTCCGTTAAGGTATGACCTTTGGGCATGAGTGTTAGCATTCGACTTCCAAGGGGAATCATCGCAAAACGCGGTGCCATAGAGCCAAGCGCATAACCGATCACGGCGCCAATGCCGCCCCAAGTCGCCGCTTGCGCTGGTGAGAAGAGAATCCAAGCGCCGAGCGACGAAGCCATGAGCGTAAGCATTGTGGCAAAAGAGCCTTGTGTATTGCGGGCGATGATGTAACTTTCAAGGCTGTCGTTGTGCCTACGTGCATAGAGAATGCCGGCAACGGCAAAGAGTGTGGAGAAGAGAAGCAACCAGATAATGGTGGCGTTTTCACTAAGCATAATTTTCCCATCCTATTTGGAGATTAAAGATTAATTTCATTGGATGTGGAAATGCGTCGCATTGGGTGCACGAAAAGTGCATTGGAGAGCTATCCTTCCCTGCGCTGGCATTATCCAGATCAGGTTCAAAGGGTCGGTTCTTCACCTCTCAGCCATTAAAAGCCCCCCTAGGAACATAAGAGAGAATAGGGCGTTTTACTTAAACAGTCAAATTGATGATACTTATGCCCTCATTATAGGAGGGGGGGGATTTTGCAAAGGTTTCTAACTTCGATAGAGTGTGATATTGTTGCTCATTGACACGGGGTGTCTTGTGAAATCAGCTGTTGCAAGAATAGCTTGATCTTATTAGAGACTGAGAGAATACCCGTTGAACCTGATCCAGCTCATACTGGCGGAGGGATGTCTGACATTGATATTGTATGTCGTTACATACCTTTGCCGTTCAATTTTTTTGGAGGCAAATATGGTAAAAGCTTTACCTATTCATGAACAAGTTGTTCTAGTAACCGGCGGTGCGCGTGGTCTTGGCGCAGAAATTACGCGTGCATTTATCAATGAAGGCGCGCGTGTTGTGATTAACTATCTTTCAAGTGAAAAAGCCGCCAATGAACTTGTTGCGCTAGCGCCCGACCGCACGATTGCGATTCAAGCAGATGTTTGTGATAAAACAGCCGTTGAAAAAATGGTAAAAGAAGCCCAAACCCACTTCGGGCAAGCGATTACCACTGTTGTGAATAATGCGCTCCCTGCTTTTAGTTTTAACGGTGATGCGCGTCCGCATGCTGAGGCTTTAACATGGGATAATTTGACACAGCAGATGGAAGGGATTGTTCGTGGAGCACTCAATACCACACAAGCAACGATGAAAGGAATGGAAGCAGCTCAGTTTGGTCGTATTATTAATATCGGTACCAACCTCTTCCAAAACCCAGTGGTACCTTATCATGATTATACGGCGGCAAAAGCAGCGCTTCTTTCATTAACGCGTACACTTTCGCAGGATCTAGGGCCAAAGGGTATTACGGTGAATATGCTTTCAGGAGGATTACTGCGTACAACAGATGCCTCTTCCGCAACACCAGAAGCAGTATTTGATTATATCGCAGCGAATACGCCGCTTCGTAAAGTAACAGATCCGACGGAGTTTGCTGATACTGCGCTCTTCTTTGCCTCTCCTTGGGCGAGAGCCGTAACGGGGCAGAATCTCATCGTGGATGGTGGTTTGGTGAAAGGGTAGGCCGTATAATGACGAATAAGCAATTACATTTAAACCTATTTATTTATACTTGTGGTCATCATCGTGCCGCATGGCGCCATCCTGAATCGCCCGTTGAGCGTTTAGGTGATGTTCGTTATTACGAAGAGCTTGCACAAGCCGCTGAGCGCGCTAAGCTTGATGCCATTTTCTTTGCAGATGGGCACTCCTCCGGCAATGTTGAAGATGGTCCACAGTGGTTTTTAGAGCCTTTAACGCTTCTCTCGGCACTCGCAAGATCAACGGATAAGATTGGCTTGATTAGCACCGTTTCAAGTACGTTTCAAACGCCTTTTAATGCCGCGAGAATGATGGCATCGCTTGATTATATTTCAGGTGGGCGCGTTGCTTGGAATGTCGTTACGTCAATGTATGATGTCGAGGCGCGTAATCATGGTTATGAGTCAATGCCGGTGCACAAAGATCGTTATGATAGAGCGGTTGAATTTATTACAGCTGCGCAAAAGCTTTGGGATTCATGGGCAGATGATGCATTGATTTTAGATAGAGAAGGGCTTTATGCAGATAAAAGTCGCGTGAATCCAATTCATCATCATGGGGAGCATTTTTTAGTGGATGGCCCACTTACAATCCCAAGATCGCCTCAAGGGCATCCTGTGCTCTTCCAAGCGGGTGCAAGTGAGCAGGGAAGACAAGTTGCAGCAACTTTTGCTGAGGCTATTTATGCGGTTGCTTATGATTTGCCGGCATCTCAGGCTTATTATCGAGATATTAAAAGACGCGTGAAAGAAGCAGGAAGAACAGTCGATGTGCCGATTATGCCAGGGCTTGTGACTTACGTTGGATCAACTCATGAAGAAGCCCTTCGTAAGCAACGTGAGCTTGATGAGTTATTACCGACAGAGATTTCGCTACGTCAGCTTGGTACCTTTATCGCCCAAGACTGTTCGGATTGGGAGCTTGATGCGCCAGTACCCAAATTACCGCCATTGGAAGCACATAAAGGGCCGAAAGGTCGCTATAGTACGATTCTTCGTATTATAGAGAAGGAGAATCCAACGCTTCGCCAGCTCTTAGGAAGACTTGCTGCCGGCGGTGGACATTGTACGATGGTCGGTACACCAGAATCTATCGCAGATGAGATGGAGCATTGGTTCCGTAATGAAGGCGCTGATGGATTCAATCTCATGCCACCGGCATTACCCTCTAGTTTTAATGATTTTGCAGAGCACGTTATTCCAGTGCTTCAAAAAAGAGGGTTATTCCGTAAAGAATACGAAGGAAATACCCTGAGAGATCATCTAGGACTTACAAGACCAAGCGCATAGCATTGGTTTATTGCTCGATAGATAATGAGGAAGCTTCGGCTTCCTCTTTTGC